>CAWKJK010000039.1:0-76626 GCA_963849655.1 uncultured Nitrospiraceae bacterium | reverse complement strand
CCAGGACGTGCTCGACGCGGCAGCCGTACCCCTGGCTAGTCGCGGCCCGCGCCGGTCAGCCCGTTCTGCAGCCAGTCCTTGGTGCGGCCCGGGTGGTTGGTCGCGACCCACGCCACTCCGACGTCGCGGCAGTACCGCACGTCCTCGTAGTGGTCGACGGTCCAGCAGTACAGCGCGCGGCCCTGCGCGGCGGCGCGGTCGACCAGCTCGGGATGCTCGCGCAGCGTCGCGATCGACGGTCCGACCGCGGTGGCGCCGACGGTCGTGGCGGCGCTGCCGCCGAGGTAGCGCGACGTCTCGCCGAGCAGCACCGTCGGCAGCATCGGCGCCGCCCGCCGGATCCGCCACACCGCGGCCGCCGAGAACGACATCACCACCGCGCGGGACAGGTCCGCCGACGCCGGCGAGGCGATGCCGTACCGGTGCAGCAGCGCCAGCACCTTGCTCTCCACCAGCGCGCCGTAGCGCACCGGATGCTTGGTCTCGATGAAGATCTTGACCGGCCGGTGAAACAGCTTCGTTCCCTCAAGCGAAAGTGATGAAGTCGTCGACTTCTCGAAGAGTCCCCCTTCATCGCTACGATAGCGAGTGACGCATTTCCCAAAACGTAGTGGGATCGGTCGACATCTCCACGGAGTCGGGTGGGACGCCGTGGTGATGAGGGCCATCTTGTAGGCGGGGGTTCCGTTTCGTGGGAGATATCAAAGCCAGAATTTACTGGTTGATGGGATGGCGAGTCGTCCTCGTTACGCTTCTCTTGGGGTTGTCCCTCGCGTTCGAGGTTACAAAGGGAGAACGCGTTGAAACGTTCTACGCCCTGATCATCTTCACCTACGCTGTCACGATTCTCTACGCGTTTCTGTTCCGAAGGCTCGCCGCTCCTCAAGTTCTCGTGCAATTTGCGTGGGCGCAGATTGCCGTCGATTTCTTGCTCGAGACGATATTAATCGCAAGGACGGGCGGAATTGGAAGCCCGTTTGCCGTGCTCTATGTCATCAGTGTGACGGTTGCAAGTTTGGTCCCGCGCCGCCGTGTCGGTCTATTGACGGCCAGCCTCTGCATCATCCTGTTTGGGATTGTGACCAACGTGCAGCTCTACGGTCTTGCCGGAGCGTGGGGATGGTTGCCCCGCGCGAACCTCAGTGCCGCTGAGACGCTCCATGCATTCGGTGTCTACGGTCTAGCGTTCCTGGTCGTCGGTTTTTTGAGCGGCGCGCTTGCGGACCAGCTCCGGCTGGCCGACCAGTCGATCCGCGAAAAAGAACAGGGGATGAGCCGCCTTCAGGCGTTTCATGAAAACATCGTCCGCAGCATCAGCAGCGGTGTGTTTACGACCGACGAGAAGGCCACGATCACTTCATTCAATCCGGCGGCGCAGGAAGCCACGGGCTACAGTCTTGAGCAAGTACAGGGGCGCCCCTGGCGGGAAGTATTTGACTGGCATCCCAGTCAGCAAGATGCCGATCGCGTGCAGGATGTGTCTGCCAACATGCGGTTCGAAGTCGAGTGCAAACAGGCCGGCGGCAATCGGTTGGTTCTCGGCATGACGCTCTCACCGTTGCAGGAGCAAGGTAAAAAAAACGGACTGGTCGGAGTGTTCAAAGATCTCACTCAGATCCGTGACCTGGAAGAAGAAATGCACCGGAAAGAGTGGTTGGCCAGCTTTGGGTGAGATGTCGGCGGGGATGGCGCACGAAATCAGGAATCCTTTAGGTGCATTGGCCGGAGCGATGCAAATGCTTCGAAAAGATCTTGAGGCCGATGAGACCAGTCAACGCCTCATCGAGATCGCAGTTCGTGAAGCCACCAGACTGGATGCCATTATCACCGAGTTTCTTCAATATGCCAGGCCGCCTGCACTGAATTTGGCGGAGTACGATTTAAACAAAGTCCTTGCTGAGACCCTTGATCTGGTACAACATGAAGCACGAAGCAGAACGAACATCACCATCGCGACTGCTCCGTGCACCGGGGCTTTGCCTGCGCAAGTGGATCAGGATCAAATGAAACAAGTGTTCTGGAATCTAGCGGTGAATGCTTTTGATGCCATGCCCAAGGGCGGACAACTGACGATTGTAACCGGATGTAGAAAGGTGGATGTCGCTGGGCGAAAGGCCGAGGTGGTAGAGGTCTCATTCCAAGATAGTGGTGAAGGCATTCCGAAGAAAAATCTCGACAAAATTTTTCTCCCATTTTTTACCACCAAAAAGCAAGGATCGGGATTGGGTTTGGCCGCAGTCCATCGCATTGTCGATCTTCACGGAGGGTGGATCAAAGTGGAAAGCCGGGAGGGGCAAGGGACACGATTTGGAGTCTGCTTGCCCCGTACGGCGGATTCAGGAGTGCGACTCTGGCACGAAGGTAGAGAACCGTGGAAAAGATCCTAGTCGTTGATGACGAACAAAGTTTGCGCGACGTATTGAGCATCATGCTCAAACGGGCCGGATATGTCGTGACGAGTGCCAAGGACGGCGAAGAAGCCATCGAGCTTCTGCACAGAGAAATCTTTGATCTAGTCATCACCGATTTACGGATGTCGAAGATCGATGGAATGGAGGTCCTGAAGGCCGTAAAGTCAGTCTCGCCCGAAACGGTCGTGCTGATCATCACGGCCTTTGCCACCGTGGACTCCGCCGTCGAGGCCATGAAACAAGGCGCGTACGACTATCTGACGAAACCGTTCCAGGTCGATGAAGTCCAGCTGATCATCCGGAATGCGCTGGAAAAGCGGCGTCTCACGACCGAGAACATGCTGCCTCAAGCGGGAGATGGCCAGCCAGTCGTCATTCGCGCAGCTGGTCGGCCAAAGCGAGGCGATGCAAAAAGTGTTCGACGTCGTGCGGAAAATCGCTGACTCGAAAAGCAATGTCCTCATCTGCGGTGAAAGTGGAACAGGAAAAGAGTTGGTCGCACGCGCGATACATTACAACAGCGCCAGAAGCGCCCACCCGTTTGTGGCCGTGAATTGCAGTGCGGTGCCGGAAACGTTATTGGAGAGCGAGCTGTTCGGCCACATGAAGGGATCGTTCACCGGAGCGATTTCAAACAAAGCGGGGTTATTCGAAATCGCCAACGGAGGGACCATGTTTCTTGACGAGATCGGCGATACGACCCCGACGATTCAAGTGAAGCTGCTGCGTGTCATCCAAGAACGAGAGTTTCGGCGAGTGGGCGGCAATCAAGACATCAAAGTCGACGTCCGGGTGGTGGCCGCCACCAATAAAGACCTTGAGAAAGCAGTCGCGGAAGGTTCGTTTCGAGAGGACCTGTACTATCGTTTGGACGTGATTCCCATACGACTCCCGCCCTTGCGCATGCGTACCGGCGATATTCCTTTACTGGTCAATCACTTTCTGGAACGGTTTTCAAAAGAAAGCGGCAAGCCAAAACCTATAATCGGCCCGGAGGCGATGCCCGTCTTGCTGGGACATGAATGGCGCGGCAACGTCCGTGAGCTGGAGAATCTGATTGAACGGGTCGTCGCATTCTCGACGGAAGGGCCGGTGACCGACGCTGAAGTTCGCGGATGGCTTCATCGACCCGCGACGCAGTCGCAACAACCGGTGATGCCGCTGGATCTGACTGACGAGGGGTTGGATCTCGAAGGGCTCATCAACGGAATCGAAAAGGATCTATTGCTGAAGGCGCTTGAACGATCGAAGTGGGTCAAAAAGAAAGCCGCGCGGATGCTCCGTCTGAACACCAGATCGTTTCGGTATCGTTTGGAGAAGTATGCTATAAAAGGAGGTCGTGACTAATCCTGCCTCCCGGTCGACAAGCTCACCTCCTTCTATTACCGTTTGCGCACCCGCCAAGATCAACCTCGTCCTTCGGATTCTCGACCATCGGCCTGACGAGTATCACAACCTCTGGTCTCTGATGCAGACCGTGCAGTTGGAAGACGAGCTCGCACTTTCCCTTAGCGACAACCATTCGACTATCACCTTGCGATGCGATGAACCTTCCTTGAAGACGGACCCTTCCAATCTGGTGTATCGCGCTGCAGCGGCGGTACTCGAAGGCGTGGCCGAACCGTTGGATTGGATCATAGTCCTCGCAAAGCGAATTCCAATGGGAGCTGGGTTGGGAGGCGGAAGCAGCGACGCCGCTGCGACGATTATCGGCCTGAACCGGCTATTGAATTTGGGATGGTCGACGGAGAAGATGGCCCATCTCGGTCAAACACTCGGAAGCGATGTCCCGTTCTTCTTTTTCGCTCCTTCTGCGATCGTGGAAGGGCGTGGTGAAAAGGTGGCACCTGTGCAAATCAAAGGGAGTCGATGGGTGCGTGCTGGTTAATCCGGGGTTCCCGGTCGAAACGAAGTGGGCGTACCAGCAGCTTTCTGTAAGTCGGACAGGGGACCGCCGCTTTCGGATGGCACTGCGGGGCTGGGGAAAGCACGTCGAGCTCTCATGGGAAGAGGTGCTCCAAGCGACCGAAAACGACTTTGAAACGCACGCTGTTCAAAACTCACCCGGTCCTTCACAAAATCAAGCGGAAGCTCCTCGCCGAAGGGGCCGAGACGGCTCTATTGTCAGGGAGTGGTGCAACGGTCTTTGGCGTGTTTCATAACGAGACGACAGCGCGGCGGGCCGAGATTGGTTTTCGGACCGAACCCCATCTCAAGGTCTATACCGTTTCAACTCTCTCTGCCCTTCGGCAGTGACGAACATACGCCGGACATATGTTCGATGGTCATTTGTTGACAGAGCCCCGCGATTTCCGATACAGTTTCCCCCTTTGACTGCTTCGCCGGTGGTGTGTTCAGCGAATGAGAGGGTTGGCCTAGACAGAGGTCAACGCTGCTCACCGTATAAGAACCACAGAGAATCCAATACGTTATAGAAAAACAACGGTTCAGGAAAGTCCGATGAACAGAGAACTGAAAATTTTCTCCGGGAATGCCAATCTTGCGCTTGCCCAGGAGATCTGCAGCGTACTTGGGGCAGAAGATAGGTGAGGCGACGGTCTCGTCTTTCAGTGATGGGGAAATTCGAGTCAAGATCGACGAAAATGTGCGTGGCGCCGACGTGTTCGTTGTGCAGTCCTGTTGTCAACCGGTCAACGATTCCTTGATGGAGTTGCTGATCATCATCGATGCGTTGAAACGTTCGTCGGCCAACCGTATTACCGCCGTCATTCCCTATTTCGGATATGCTCGTCAGGATCGCAAGGATCAACCGCGTGTCCCCATCACCGCAAAATTGGTCGCCGATCTCGATCACCACCGCCGGAGCCGATCGCGTGCTGTCGATGGATCTTCACGCCGGGCAGATTCAGGGATTTTTCAACGTGCCGGTCGATCACTTGTATGCGCTTCCGGTTCTGCTGGACTACATTGTGAAGAAAAAAATCGCGGATCTAGTCGTCGTCTCGCCCGATGCCGGAGGAGTGGAGCGGGCCCGGGCATTCGCCAAGCGCCTTCAGGCCAACCTGGCCATCATCGACAAGCGCCGCGAGGGGCCGAACCAAGCGCAAATTATGAACATCATCGGAGACGTGCAGGGGAAAAGCGTGTTGCTCCTCGACGACATGATCGATACGGCGGGCACCATTGTGCAAGGGGCACAGGCCTGTCTTGATCATGGTGCTCGAGAGCGTGATCACGGCCTGCACCCATGCAGTGCTGTCAGGGCCGGCTCTGGAACGATTACAGGCGTCGTGCCTCTCCCAAGTGGTGGTGACCAACACGATTCCGCTGCGAGGGAAAGAGTTGGCCTGTCCGAAGTTGCATCAATTGTCGGTGGCGCCTCTGCTGGGCGAGGCCATCAGACGAATCCATGAAGACGAGTCAGTGAGTTCACTATTCGCCTAAGCGTATCGACTGGGCGCTGCGTAGAAGACGGAGGAAGATCATGAAATTCGATTTGACGGTGGCCGTAAGAGAAGAAGCGGGGAAGGGAGCTGCGCGGTCTATGCGGCGGGCGGGAAAAATCCCGGCTGTGCTCTACGGTCAAGGGGAATGTCTTTTGCTGACCGTCAATCCGGAGGAATTAGTCAAGATCCTCAAGTCTCATGCGGGCAGCACCGCGCTGATTTCGCTCACGGTGAACGGAGCAAAGTCCAAGCAGAACCGCACGGCCCTCTTACGCGACTATCAAGTCGATCCGGTGACCGGAGCTGTTCTGCACGCGGACCTCTTTGAGATTTCCATGAGCAAGCCGATTCGGGTGAAGGTTCCGATCAAAGTCATCGGCGGGATTCCAGCCGGCGTCAAGGAAGGCGGCGTGCTGCATCACAACATGCGCGATGTGCACGTCGAATGTCTTCCAGCCGCTCTGCCTGATCACATAGAAGTCGATGCGTCGGCATTGACCATCGGCAGCGGCATTCATGTGAAAGAAATCGGAGTGCGCGAAGGTGTCCGTTTCTTGGATGATGCCGATCAGATGGTTGTCAGCGTTGCGGCACCGATGACGGACGCCAAACTCGAGGCCTTGCTCACCAGCACCGCGGGAGCGCCAGGGGAGCCTGAAATCATGGCAAAAGGCAAGGAGGCAGTTGGGGCCGAGGGGACGGGCGCCGAGCCGGCCAAAGCCGGGGCTGCTGCGCCTGCCGGTGAAGCAAAGGCCGGTGAGAAGAAAGAAGCTGCAGCCGCTCCAAAGGCTGAAAAGAAAGAAGCTGAAAAGAAGAAGTAACGTTGCATCTGCTCGTTGGACTGGGCAATCCCGGAAAAGTCTACGCCCAGACCCGTCACAATGTCGGCATGTGGGTCATCGAGCGAGCGGCCGCTCGATGGTCGATCCGACTCTCACCGCGCGGCACAGCTCAACGAGGTTCCGGACGGCTAGGAGGAAAGTTGGTCGAGCTGGTCGGCCTGCTCGACTGGATGAATATTTCAGGCCCTCCGTTGAAAGGTCTCCTACGAGAATTCGAGCTCACCGCCGACGAACTCATCGTCGTGCACGATGATCTTGATTTAGAGCCTGGCCGGCTGAGGATTAAGCTAGCCGGTGGGCATGGGGGACACAACGGGATCAAATCCGTCATCGAGTCGCTGGGGACTCCACGGTTTATTCGGTTGAAGATCGGAGTTGGTCGACCTGCGCCGGGTCAGGATTCCGCTGACTACGTCTTGGAGCCGGTGACGAAAGATGAGATGTCTGTCTTTGAACCCTGCTTGGAGCGGGCAGTGGATGCACTGGAATGTGTGATTCATCGCGGACCGGAAGTGACAATGAATCAATTCAACGTCAGAGAGCGAGAAACTGCTGAGGAGTAATGCTGTGCTTTGAGTGCTGAGTAAGACGGCTCCGATCCTCAACTCAGCAACCAGCACTGTAGGAGATCCATGGGACTTTGTTGCGGCATGATCGGTCTTCCGAACGTCGGCAAGACGACGGTCTTCAATGCGCTGACCGGCGGCGGCGCCTTGGCGGCTAACTACCCGTTCGCGACCGTGGATCCGAACACCGGCATTGCCCTGGTGCCGGACCCCCGCCTCATCAAGCTGACGGAGATCTTCATCTCGAAGAAAACCACCTACAGCACATTGGAAGTGCGAGACATTGCCGGACTCGTCGAAGGAGCCAGCAAAGGCGAAGGCCTCGGCAATCAATTCCTTGGCCACATCCGAGAAGTGGAGGCCCTTCTTCACGTGGTCCGCTGTTTTCAGGGCACCGATGTTGTGCATGTCAGCGGCGGGATTGATCCGCTTCGTGACATCGGCGTGATCGAAACCGAACTGATGTTGTCCGATCTGGAGACACTCGATCGACGGAAACAGAAGACGGAAAAGAAAGTCCGGGCCGGCGATAAAAAAGCTACATTTGAGGTGGAATTTCTTGCCAAGCTAATTGGATTGCTCGACAAAGGTGAATGGTTGGGCAATCGTGAATACACGGCAGAAGAACGTGTGATTCTCAACGAATGTCAATTGCTCTCCGCCAAGCCGGTTTTGTTTGTCGCGAACGTATCCGAAGGGAAGAATGCGGACGAGGCCATGGTGCAGACGGTGCGTGACTTTGCTGCGAAGCGGGGGGCTCGGGTCGTCACCATCTGCGGACAGCTGGAAGCCGAGCTGTCATCATTGCCTGAGAGCGAACGGGCAGATTTCCTGAACGAAATAGGGCTGACCGAATCAGGGCTCGTTCGATTGACACGAGAAGCCTATAGCCTGCTGGACCTGGTTACCTTCTTCACCGCTGGTGAGGTAGAGTCTCGTGCTTGGCCGATTCCGAGAGGTACCAAAGCGCCACAAGCAGCGGGCAAGATCCACTCCGATATGGAACGGGGCTTCATCCGTGCCGAGGTCTACCACTATGACGATCTGCTGGCCTATGGATCTGAAGCGAAGGTAAAGGAGAAGGGATTGTTCCGCCTGGAAGGCAAAGATTACGTCATCAAAGAAGCGGATATCGTGTATTTTAGGTTCAACGTTTAGCTCTCCAAACTACCATACAGTTCTCGCCCATTAACCATCCAACGTTGGTCACGGAGATCCACGCCACTGCACATCAGTCTCTCATCAAGAGGCAGGAGATGGAGTAACCGTACTGACTTGACCTACGCCTTTAAGATGAGCGATCCTCTCGCCTCGCTTTTCTCGTTGTCACTCTGAACCTATTTCGTAAGTGATAACCATGTTCGACTCGCTTGTTAACACGTTTGCGCTGAAAGGGATCGTCATCTATTGGGGAATCGGCCTACTCTTTTTCGCAGCAGAGTATTGGTGGCCCACACGTCCGGTCCCGTACCTTCAGGTGTTCCTTCCGGATGTGGCAGCTCTCACCACGTACCAGATCTTCTTCGTCTTCGCCGCAGAGGTGACGAACCGAATCCCGTTTCCTCACTACTCCTATTGGCGTTGGCAGGCGCTTCCATTCGGTTTCAAGCTGATAGTGTTCTTGTTCGTCCTCGACGGAATCGGCTATTGGATGCATCGGCTGTGGCATACGTCGTGGGGTTGGCCGATCCATCGATGGCACCATTCGCCAACAGAATTGTACTGGCTGGCCGGTGTCCGGGCGAGCTTTCCACAAATCGTCCTCGCTAATGTTCCTTATCTGCTGGCGTTTCCACTACTCAAACCGGTGCCCGCAGCATTCTTTCCGCTCTATTCCTATATGTTGGTCCTGACCAATAACTGGATGCACATGAACGTGACCTGGCAATCGAGAAAACTGGAGTGGCTCTTCGTCACGCCTCGCTATCATCGTGTACACCACCTGAGAGAGATCGGGAAGACGGGGGCGAATTTCGGGGTCTTGTTTACCGTGTGGGATCGGCTGTTCGGAACGTATGTCGATCCTGAGCAAGTGGATCTAACAGGGCCTTACGGGATTCTGGAAACCGTCCACCCCGTCCGCATGGCAGTCGGGATCTAAGCCGAGAAGCAATCTTTAATCAGCCGCAGGTCACTACTGTGTGTGGTAGTCGGCCAATAGGAGACATTCCCGAACCCATTTGTTGAATCAATCGCAAAGGGCATCAAACGCCCGTATGCTCCGTAATAGCCGCGCGCATTCGTCAGTATTACCGCTTAACCCTGTATCAAGTAAACAATCGTGACTTCATTTAGCAACAAACCAGCCAACCTTACTTGATTTATCTATGAGCCTTGGCACATTATTTTGCTCTCGAAGCGATTCTGATCCTGATGTCAGGTAAAGATAGGGAAATAGAGGCGGCTAAAGATCTCCCAATGGCGGGGACCAGGATTGATGAGTGTGCAGTTTGGCTGATCCCGGAGTTCCTCGGTAAAAGCCAGCGCCTTTTCCATACTGCTGGGAGGATTGAATGCGCTGGGATGCGGTCACGACGCGAAGAAAACCGCTTAAAACGAGATCAGACAGCCCAAATGGTTGCTCTGAATCAGAGTTTCGAGCCATGCCAGGTGTTCTCGGTGGTGGGGCGCATCTTCGCGGTGGGCATAGACCAGCACATTCACGTCAAGAAGGACCATGAGGTCGCCCCATGAAGGCGAGGAGCGCGGCGGAATCGTCGAGGTCCACGCCGGAGCGGAGACCGTGCCCAGAGACCGTGGTGAGTTTTATCGGTTTCGCGCTGTTTGGCTGTACGACGGGCAAGCCTATGGCGCAGAGCGTCTTCGATCAGCTTAGTCAGAGACTGGCCGGTCTCATGGGCGAAGCGCTTGGCCGATCTGAGGAGTTGGTCATCGAGACGAATCGTTGTCCGCATATGTCAGGGCATATGTTCATTAGCATCAATATGTCAACAGTTGGACTTGGATAGCGTCCCCTGATCTACGCCTCGTTACCCGAATTAGCCACTCTCACGCCGCTTCTTATGCGGCCAATTTGTCGATGATAATTTTGGATGGAGTCGTATCGGCCTTCAAGGTCTCACGCATATGCTCGAGCGCCGAGCGGTTGGCATCAGGATTGATGGATACCGTGCAGTCTGCCGGTACTGCAACGTCGAAGTTACGCATATAGGCATCGGCGGCAGTGAAGAGGATGCAGTTGTCGCCTGCTACACCGGTCAGGATGATTCGCTGTACTTTGAGATAGCGGAGTAATAGCTCCAACGGCGTCGCAAAAAAGCCTGAGTGTTTTGGTTTCAGCACGAAGAAGTCATCTTCGTCCGGCCGCAATAATTCCGCAATCCGTTTCCCTCGGCAATCGCCCCCCAAACACCGGTCCACAAGCGTTCTGAAATCCGAACGCCACTTGCCGAAGTTGTCGTTCACGTACAAGACCGGCAATCCAGCTGCTTTGACTCGTTGCTTGAGTGTCGCGATGGTCAGTTCGATGGCCGGGAAGAGTTTCTCGGCGCCGTCAAACGTAAACTCGTTGATCATGTCGATGATGAGCAGACAGGTCTGAGTATGACCCGGTTGGCACGACATCGTTAAGCCGCCTGTGCTCGGAGAAATTGCTTGATTCGTTTCAGATCCTCGACGAAGCGGCGGTACTCTGCTTGCCGTTGCTCCGCTTCGGGATACCGGAGCAGAGCGGAAGGGTGAGTGGTCACAAAAACGTTGGAGGCGATGGGCGTGCTCCAGGGCTGTCCTCGCAGTTCATTCAGACGAACAACCTTCCCAAAAACCGATTGGGCTGCCGTCACGCCGAGACACACGACGATTCGCGGTTTGACCACTTGCGCTTCCGCTTCAAGCCAGGGGCGGCAGGCGGCGATTTCGGTGGCAGAGGGTTTTTTGTGCTTGCGGCGTTTGCCTTGCGGCTCCCACTTGAAATGTTTCACGGCATTTGTGATGTAGATCTTCTCTCGGGCAATTCCGACTTCACCCAATGCTTTGTCCAAGATTTTGCCGGCTGGTCCGACAAAGGGGTGGCCAGCCTGATCTTCTTGGTCACCCGGCTGCTCGCCGACCAACATGATCATCGCGTGAGTTGCGCCTTCTCCGAACACGGTTTGTGTGGCTTGTTGGTATAGATTGCAGCCGGTACAAGAAGCGGCGGCTTGGCGCAAATTAGGGATGGTCAATTTGAGAGGAATGAATTGGGCGGTGGATCTGGTAGGGCGTCGCATGATTCACCATACCGTGTTTTTTGCACGAGGGGCAGCGGGTGATTTCCCTTGTCCGCCATCGACTTGTTGCCGGGGTTGAATTCGGCTACAGATTGACCTTGTAGCGCGTGCTTCGCCCGCTGCCGGTGGCGATGAAGATGTTCTTCTCGGCCAGATCTTGCAAATCGCGCGTGGCCGTGGCTTTCGACGCGCCGGTGATGATCATATACTTCTTGGCGCTCATGCCTCCTTCGAAGCCTTTCGGCCCTTTCTCAAGCATGCGGTGAACGATCTGTACTTGTCGGTCGTTGATCTGACTCCGAACCCGGTCGAAGAGCTGCGTCTTCTTCAATGTGAAATCGATCTGCTCTTCAGCCTGACTCTGTGCTTCCAACACCATGTTGACGAACCATGTCACCCATGGAGTGACCTCGTTCGACTGCTGGCTCTCTTTCAGGGCATCGTAATAGTCTCGCCGCTTGGCTTCGATCGCTCGGGAGAGACTGAGCAAGGCAGGCCGTCCGAGTCCTTGCGATAACACTTTTTCGGACAAGGCTCTTCCGATACGGCCGTTGCCGTCCTCAAAGGGATGAATCGATTCGAAGTAGAGATGCGCGAGAGCTGAGCGCACGGCGGCCTTACGGATCTCTTTCGGCCCGCCAATCGCCGTATCGTTGAACCATTGGATGAACCGCGCCATTTCTCCCTGGATACGAGACGACGGCGGCGCTTCGAAATGTACCCGCTCATGTCCCACCGCGCCGGATACGACCTGCATCGGTTCGGCATGGGTTCGCCATTGTCCTGCGGCGACATGCCGGTGCCCGGTCATGATCAGACGGTGCCATTCGAAGAGCGTCTCTTCCGATAGAGGGTCGGCAAAAGTGTTGCGGACCGAGAGCATCAGCGCGGCGGTACCTTGGGCGCGCTTGTCCCCGGTGGGCCGGCCGGTCTCTATTCCCAGATTCCTTCGGATCGAAGACATGACACCTTTTCGGTTCAGCAGTTCTCCTTCGATTGCGGAGGTCTTGATCGCTTCGGCCACCATCATTTCGATTGCCACCTCTAGCTGCGCGTCGGCCGTCAGTCCATTGAGGAGTCCGCTCGCCCGTCCTGTTTTTTCGGCAAGCTTGAACAGGGGCTCTTCGATTTCTGAGAGGTCGTACCGAAATTCTGGCCAGTCTGGTTGCTGCCAGTTGTAAGCCATGAGCCGATTATATCAATTATTCGGCTCATGAAAATGACTAAATATGAGCCGAATAATGATATCCGCAGCCGCTCGCCTTCGCCACGGTAGGCCCATCGCTTTCGTTGATATCCGGCAGGAGGATCGCCAGTCCCATGTGTTGGGCCTCCGAGACGTATGTGAAGGTCGAATAAAAGCCACCTGAATTGTTGATCACCGCGGCAATGAATTCCGCCGGATAGTGGGTTCGGAGATAGGCGGACTTGAACGACACCTGCGCATAGAATCGCCGGAGCTCCAATTGTTCGTGTGCTCAACAAAGCGAATCGCTCCGTACAATCCGTTCGTATCGGTCAAGGCCATGGCCGGCGATCCTTGCCGCTGTACTGAGAGACAGAGTTCTTTCAGCGGTGACACGCCGCGTATCGGCGAATAATCCGAAATAATCCGAATGGACATGGACGAATTGGATAGCCGTCATCGTAACATCCTTCCCCAGGACAAGACTTGTTCGCCGAATTTCTCGCAGATTCGATCCAGTGCCAACGAGAGGCGATGAGAGCGGGGACGCACGACAGATTCCGACTCGTCGAAGAGCGAAAGTTGCTGGGCCGGTGGTTCCAGCCGATGGACCTGACGCCTCAACCGTGTGAGACGCACCCGGCGATGGAAACATCGGTAGAATAAGCTTGTCAGCACCGGCAGGAGATCGACTTCCCAGTAGGTGCCGTGAGGGCAGCGTCTTATGAGCGATCTGCTCGACATGGTTGCTATGACGAACCGTCAGCGAGATGTGCCGACACATCCGTTGCTGTTCCAGAAGCATGGCGCAAATCTGTTCCGATAATCGGTATAGCAGCCCCACCAAAAGCCGATCGTCCACTTCATCCGGATCGAGATGGAGGGATCGTTCGATCATCGGCTGTGCGATTGGTGGATGTACCGGGGAAGGATCGATCCCCAAGGCCCAGTCGTGCAGCAAACCGGCCGGAGGGCCGATGGCGATCTGTAGATGAGCCAACGAGACAGAAGCGATTGCGCCAAGTGTAAGGAGATTTAAATCCTCTAGCCGTTGTAAGACCCGTGAGGTTTGGGTGCGGTGAAGGCCGGGAAGCAACATGGTCGGCAACGGAGCGAGGAACGGTTGCTCACAGCCGGAGTGGATCGACAACACTCTAGGTGGTTTCGCGAGTGTGGTCGCGGCCAGTTGCGAGACCAGCTTGTTTCCCACCAATCCGATCGTACTCGGCCATCCCTGCTGATGGGTCAATACTCGACTGATGCGGGTCGCTGTATCGATGGGAGGGCCGAAGAGTCTGGTTGTGCCGGTGAGGTCCAGGAAGAGCGAACCGGGCCTGATCGATTCCCAAGCCGGTGCAAAGGACGAGATGCGGTGTTGCAGCTCGCGATGGGCGGCTTGAGTCAGTGATGGGTATGCATTGGTGCTACGGCCACCGGCCTGTTCCGCAGCGCGCTATCAGCGGCACGGGCCAATACGATTCTAAAAGCGGGAATCTGTAAGCAAGCAATATGGCGAGCCATAAAGTAACTGGTGGTTACACTCAGGCATTTCTCTGTCAATGCAGGGAAAGTCCTTATGGAGCTGAATCACTTTTGTGCGCGCCGTACCACCTTTAAGGAGAAGCATCATATGTAACCAATGGTTATAATTTTATTGAATTGCCTTTCTGGGTAAGCAATAATGCAGGCGCTCGGGCCGACACATTTTCTCGTTTGCTCGTTGAGTAATAGATCACCGAGAGGGTGGAAGCCATACCCTTCAGGTGGCAAATTTTATTGACGGTCGGATAGTAGAGGCCTACAATCTGCTGCACAATGCAGCACCATGCAGCACTAATATGATGAAACAATCCAAACGAGCCAGCCAAAAATCACCACGTGTGAGCGTGACGCTATCATCGGATGAATCTCTAAAGCTCGATTCGCTGGCTAACAAATCAAAACTGACCCGTAGTTGGCTTGGACGTTATGCCATAAGTAGACTATTGGAGGCATATGCTGCAGGACAGTTGGAACTTCCGCTTCCTTCGCAGGACGAAGACGCCAAATGATTCATCATTTTAATAAAGGAATAGCATCTGGACGTCCAGCCGCTCATAGCGGCCGTTTTACAGCCCTCGACCAAGATAAACTACGTGGCGGCTACTACACCTCAGATGAGGTCGCTTCATGGCTCTGTGCATGGGCAATCCGTTCTCCAAAGGATCGGGTTCTTGAACCGAGCTGCGGGAACGGCGCTTTCCTATGCGCCTCCGCCCGCCGCTTTGCAGAACTCCGCACAAACGATTCAAGCATCTCCAGCCGTCTGACCGGCATCGAGTTCAACGCGGCTGAAGCCACTATGGCACGTGACCGCTTGCGCAATTTGCTTGGTCCGCGCGCGACTAATGTAGTGGAGACATCGGATTTCTTCTCGTGGTACGAGAAGAAGCAGCCGATCTTCAATGCTGTAGTCGGAAATCCACCTTTTATCCGTTATCAAACATTCCCTGAACCGCATCGTAGCCTGGCCATGGCTCTTATGGTCAAGCAAGGCCTCACGCCAAATCGATTGACCAATATCTGGGTGCCTTTTGTTGTCGCCGCCGTCACTCTCTTGCGCCCAGGCGGTCGCCTCGGCCTTGTCCTTCCCGCCGAATTACTCCAGGTGAGTTATGCCGCGCAACTCAGATCGTTCCTTACAGACCGCTTCAATCGTATCGACATTGTGGCCTGCAACGAACTTTTCTTTAAGAACGCCGAGCAGGAAGTCGTCTTGCTCCTCGCGGACGGATCGCTTCCCAAAGCTTCCGAGACTAACCCTTGTCGCGTCACCCTAACCGAAGCCCACACAGTCAACGAGATTGTCCGACGCCGGCCCGAGTCTATTCTCATCGATGCACAACCTAAGACCATCCGCCACGACAGCGAAAAATGGCTCAAATATTTCCTGACCGAGCGCGAGATCGTTTTCATGCGGGAACTTCGTGTGTCCTCGGTCACGACCTCTCTTTCCACCCATGCCAGCGTCGATGTTGGCGTCGTCACCGGCAAGAACGAGTTTTTCGTCTTAACAAAGGAACAAGTTAACGAGTGGGGACTCGATGAATACACGATCCCACTTGTCTCACGTTCCATGCATCTCAAGGGCTCCCGTGTTGGCAAGGCTGATTGGCAAGCCATGTCTATTTCCGGTGACCGGGTACATCTTCTAAACATTAAGCCGAGTGGTGGAAGGCTTTCCGCTACCCTCACTCGCTATATTCGGCTTGGCGAAGAGAAGAAAGTTCATACGGGCTACAAATGCTCCATTCGCAATCCTTGGTATGAAGTCCCCTCTGTTTGGACTCCGGACGGCTTTCTATTCCGCCAGATCTATGATTTTCCACGTGTCGTGTTCAATCAGGCCAATGTCACTTCAACAGACACCATTCACCGGCTGACTGCAAAGGCAGCAAAACCCGAGCGCGTCATTGCTAACACCTATACTTGGTTGACAGCAGCATCTGCAGAGATTGAGGGACGTAGCTATGGGGGCGGTGTACTTGAATTAGAACCCACGGAAGCCGAACGCCTTCTTGTACCGTCAAAACTGAATGGCGCATTGCCTCTCTCGGAATGTGACCGACTTACCCGCGCGGGTCGTATCAATGAGGTTCTAGAAGAGAACGCACGAATTGTTTTAATGAAGCATATGGATCTCTCAAAAGGCGACTGCCTCCTCTTGCGCAATATCTGGATTAAGATGCGTAATCGCCGCATGGCACGCAGAACAATCGCCAAACCTCGTCAGTAGAAACACTGCGGCATGGCAATAGAATCGGAACAAAGGGAGACTGCGAGAGATCGTGTCGCCGAATTAATCACGCGATTCAAACGCAACGAATCCGACTATCTGGGAGCAAGTTACAACGAAACCCAGGCTCGTACTGATTTTATCACGCCACTACTTGAAGCGTTTGGATGGGACGTCCATAACATTGTCGGCCTGCCTGCCGGTCTTCGAGAAGTCATCGAAGAAGCAACCGTCGAATGCGGTGCGGAACGCTCATCTAAACGACCAGACTATGAGCTGCGCCTCGCACGACAGCGCAAATTCTTCGTCGAAGCTAAGAAATCGAGCGTCGCAATCGACCGAAGCCGAGAGGCTGCCTTCCAGACACGGCGCTACGGCTATTCAGCAAGTCTTCCAATCTCCATTCTGACCAACTTTTATCAGCTCGCTGTTTATGACTGTCTTCCAGTTCCCGCTCCTACAGACGATGCCAAGGTTGCCCGCAAGCTGCTGATTCCTTATAACGAGTTTGTAGACCGTTTCGATGAGCTATGGCCGATCCTATCCCGCCAAGCTGTCTATTCTGGTGACTTTGATAAGCGTTTTGCCGTCGGCGTCACACGGCACGGTTCGGAACAGTTTGACGATCTCTTTTTAGATCAGGTCAGATCATGGCGAGAGAGGCTTGCAGTCGATATGCATGCGAACACGCCGGAACTGAGTCCAGCCGAACTTACCTATGCCGTTCAGCTTTTCCTCTCACGCATTGTTTTCCTACGAATCTGCGAAGATCGCGAAATCGAGCGCTATGAAACATTGAGGGACCTGCCGGCAGACAACACATTTGACGCGCTGATGGCAGAACTCCGGCGTGCAGACCAGTTCTATGATTCAGGCCTTTTTCAGCTTCTTGATGACGCTCAGCTCGGAGTCCGCATTAGCGATACCGTCTTAAACGGCATTATTGCCGAGCTGTATTACCCACAGAGCCCTTACACTTTCGCAGTCGTTGAGACAGAGGTCCTAGGCGAGATCTACGAGCAGTTTCTTGGTGAAGAAATCACCATCAATGGTGGTGCCGTCACGATAGTCAGCAAACCGGAAGTTCGAGAAAGTGGAGGTGTAGTGCCAACGCCTCGTTATATCGTGGATGCAATCGTTGAGCGTACTCTCCTTCCCGTGCTTTCCGGAAGAAGTCCGGCCGCGCTGGTATCCTTTACCGCGGCCGACATATGCTGCGGGTCTGGGATTTTTCTCCTGTCGCTTTACGAATTAATCCTTGATCACTATCTTGCATGGTACCTCGCAAACGACCGCTCAACCTATGTCGGTCGAACCATTTACGATGCTGGTGCGGCGCAATGGCGTCTGACCTTCGCAGAAAAACGTCGCATACTCACCGCCCATATTCGCGGCATCGATATCGATGCTAACGCTGTTGAAGTAGCACGCTTCAGCCTTCTTCTTAAGCTGATCGAGGGAGAGGAGGCTAAAAGCCTTCGTGACTATGTTCAAACCCAACGGACACCGGCCCTTCCCCCGTTGGACGGGATTATTAAGTCGGGGAATAGCCTTGTCAGTCCTGACGAATGGGCGACAGTTTGTGGTACGCTGCCTGACAACCTCATTTCGCGCGTCAACCCCTTCGACTGGCGCACGGAGTTCCCCATAGAAATGGGGCGCGGCGGGTTTGATCTCGTTGTCGGCAATCCTCCCTATATCCGCATCCAGAACATGAAGACTTATTCTCCGGATGAGGTTGCGTTTTATCAGAATGCCGGCTCACCATACACCACCGCGCATCAGGACAACTTCGATAAGTACGCGCTTTTTATAGAACGGGCGCTTATGCTTCTCAAACCGGCGGGTCGTCTCGGCGTTATAACGCCCCACAAGTTCATGAACACACAAGCCGGGCGTGCCCTTCGTCGTCTTATCGCAGTCCAACGGTTTCTCGAACAAGTCATTCACTTTGGCGTAAAGCAGGTCTTCGGCAGCAAAGCAGCCAATTACACCTGCATCATGATTCTAAATCGCGCCGGTACCGACATAGTCCGCGTGGAACATGCTGGGCCGCTCGAAAGGTGGCGTTATGGAAAACCCGGCTCGGTCACCGCTATTCCTGCTGATACTCTTAATGAAAATACATGGCAGTTCGCTCACGCAGAAACACAAGCACTCTTCGAGCGCATCCGTGCTACCCATCCCGCTCGCCTAGGCGCTGTTGCGGAGATCTTCGTCGGTGTCCAGACAAGCGCAGACAACATCTATATCTTCCACAGTATTGGTCAGACTGAGAGCAGCGTCATGCTCCAATGGAATGGGCGCGACTGGTCGATAGAGCGAGAAATTTTGCGACCTTGTCTTCTTGATGTGTCATTCGATGCCTATGCGAAGCCACAGGCCAATACATGGATAATATTTCCTTACATGATCGTATCGACTCCAAGAGGTGACAAAGCCAATCTCATACGGCATGATGAGATGGAACGCCGCTTCCCCGGCTGCTTCGCCTATCTCAAAGCCAGACGCGCCGATCTCGCGGGACGCAACGTCAACGGCGGGACCGCAGTCAATCGCGAGTTTTATCAGTACGGACGGTCTCAAAGTCTCACCAAGTTTAATACACCGAAGATCATCCTCCCAATCCTGTCAGTTGAGCCACGGTATGCCTATGACGATGCGGACACCGTCGTTACCGGAGGTGGCAACGGACCCTATTACATGATCCGCGCGATCGAGGATATGGGCATTAACAACTCCTACCTCCTTGCCGTTCTTAATCATCCATTCAGCGAAGCTATCATCAGAACCAATACCAGCCCATTCCGAGGCGGCTATTACTCTCACGGCAAGCAGTACATCAAAGATCTGCCTGTTCCAATACCGAATGACCTACAGCGAATGCAGGTAGAGACCGCCGTTACACAGTTAATCGGCATGCTTCTGGATGCCGCCAAGGTCAGAACTCCCCATGAACGCACATTACATGAGAGGCACGCGAAGTCCCTTCGCGCACAGATTGAGAATCGCATCACTGATATATTTGGACTCTCCCAAGAAGATATGAAAATCGTTCACGACGTTCCGGTCCCTTCTTAAATCGAAATCTAGAGCCGTATTCGGAATCCACTTAATCCCTGCCTGTCTTAGTTTGGGTCAGCTTCGGTTTTGTTGACAGCCATTTCCACCTTGTGCTACCGTCCACCGTTCATACGCCAAATAGGCACCCTACACCTCGCTCCCGACTGGTTCGGGGGCCTTTGTCCAGGAGGATTGCTGCATGGAGCTCTACGAGTCTCTGTTTATTATTCGTCCGTCCGTCTCCGATGAGGAGACCAAGACTCTCATCGACAAGATGAAGAACGTCGCCGATAAGACCGGCGCCCAATTCATCAAAGCCGAGAATTTAGGGAAGAAAAAGCTCGCCTACGAAGTACGTCGCGAGCGGAAGGGGACCTACGCCTATTTCTACTTCAAGGCGCCGAACAACACGGTCGGTGAGCTCGAACGGGCGTATCGATTGGAAGACAACATCATCAAGTTTTTGACGGTCCATCACGAAAAGCCCTTGGTGGAGCGGCGTCCGGTGGAAGCCTCAACACAGGAGTCGGACGGTGGCCGGGTTTAACAAAGTCATACTGATGGGGAACCTCACCCGTAACCCTGAGCTCCGGTATACGCCGAGCGGGACACCGGTGGCGAGTTTCGGCTTGGCGGTGAGCCGTCGGTTTAAGCAGGGTGAAGACTTGAAGGAAGAAGTCTGCTTCGTCGATATCGTCGTGTTCGGCAGACAGGCGGAACATTGCGGGCAGTATCTCAGTAAAGGCAACGGGGCGATCATCGAAGGTCGGTTGCAGCAGCGCCGATGGGAGACCGAGGATGGCCAAAAGCGCAGCAAACATGAAGTGGTCGCCCAGACCGTGACGTTCATGCCCAAACGCCAAGACGGTGGCGGCGAGCGCGGAACCTTCGATGCACGACGACCCCAGCTATGATATCGGGTGAAGAAGGTTAATCGGCACGAGTATTATGAGGAGGCAGTCATGGACCGAGGCGACAATGAACGTGGCGGGGGACGGTTATTCCAGCGAAGGCGTCCCTGCAGATTTTGCCTGGAAAAGGCACCGATCGACTTTAAAGACGCCGGGCTTCTTCGGAATTTTTTGACGGAGCGGGGCAGGATCGTCCCGCGCCGCATCTCCGGGAATTGCATGCGCCATCAGCGTGAACTGACGGTGGCCGTCAAGCGGGCTCGGCATATCGCCATCATCAGCTTTGCCGAGGAGCGATAACGAACGTGATCGGCGATTTCGAGGCATCGAGGCGGGGCAGCGGCACGCTGCCGGAGGATGACCATGGATGTATTGACACCAAAAATCGCGGACATCACGGCGGAAGGTCTTTCTTCGTCGGGAGACCTGACTGGAGAAGAGTTGGGGTTGACGGATGGGGACGTGTCTATTCGTGGCACCTTGGCGGTCGGGCTGGATCTTCGAGCGATTGAACGTACCATCTATGTGACCGGAGTCGTGGAAGGAACAGCGGTCCGCCAATGCGTGCGGTGCCTTAAAGATTTTGATGACCCGCTGGCGTTTTCATTGCGTGTGGCCTATGAGCGGGAAGTCAAAGCGACGGATGCCGTCGCAAAGCGAGACGATCCACGGAAGAAGAAGTCGACAGCGCCGCCGGAAGGCGAAGCGGAAGAACAGAACGACGATCTCTACTACTTTACGGGCGATCATCTGGAATTGGCGCCGATGCTGCGGGAGCAATTGATTCTTGCGGCTCCCATGCACCCGCTCTGTTCCGAGGAATGCCGCGGATTGTGTACCCGTTGCGGGAAGGATTTGAATGAAGGCCCCTGTCGTTGTGGCGAAGAGCCGACGGGAAGCCCGTTTCAGGTATTGCGCACTATCAAGGACAAGCTGATGGACCCCCGTGAGCGCTGAGCGGTGGTCCGAATCGAGCGGAAGAAGGAGTCATCATGCCGAATCCCAAACATAAACATTCACGGGCGCGACGCGATAAGCGTCGTACCCAAAAGCTGCGCATGACCCCGCCGGGAATGGCCGTGTGCCCTCAGTGTCATGAGCTCAAGCTGCCGCATTATACCTGTTTGAACTGTGGCACCTATAAGGGCAAGGCAGTCATTCAAGTCGAAGAGGCGTAAGCAGGTTGTACAAGTCGGTTCATTGCGCGAGTTTCCCAGCACGTCCGACGTGAGCCCAGGGGGCGACACGTGATCAGCCGGTCATTTCAAACGCCATCCGTGAGTACACCAAGTCGCATGAAGATCGCGCTTGATGCGGTGGGGGGCGACCATGGTCCCGCACCCTGTGTCGAGGGCGCTCTTCAGGCGGTGAAAGAATTGGACGTCGAGGTCATTCTCGTCGGCGACGAAACCATCCTGAAACAGGAATGCGAGCGTCAGTCCTGTCGCGATTCCCGCCTCACCATTCGGCATGCTTCCCAGGTCGTCGAAATGCATGAGTCGCCTGCCGCTGTCGCTCGGAAGAAGCGCGATTCGTCGATTTGGGTTGCGACAGAGTTGGTCAAGAACGGTCATGCGAACGCCGTCGTGAGCCCCGGTAACACGGGAGCGAGCATGGTGGCGTCGTTCTTCGTGTTAGGACTGACGAAGGGGGTCGAGCGTCCGGCAATTGCCACCAGCCTGCCGACGTTGAGCGGAGAAGCGATCATGCTCGATGTAGGGGCCAACGTCGACTGCACCGCCACGCATCTCGAGCAATTCGCCGTGATGGGCAATGAGTATGGGAAGCATCTGCTCCGTAAGCCCAACCCTCGTGTCGGTCTTCTGAGCATCGGTGAGGAAGACGGCAAGGGCAACGAAGTCACCAAAGAGGCGTTTAAGTTGCTCAAAGGCAGTTCGATGAATTTCGTGGGGAATATCGAGGGACGTGACGTGTACAGCGGAATCGCCGACATCGTCGTCTGCGACGGGTTTATCGGCAACGTGGCCTTGAAGATTTCCGAGGGTGTGGCCGAGATGATCAAGAGATTGCTACTCAAGGAAATCTCCGGCCACTTCCTTGGCCGACTGGCCTATCCCTTAATCTCCGGGCCTCTCATGAATCTGAAGCGGAAAATCGACTATGCTGAATTCGGTGGTGCCCCATTGCTGGGGGTCAATGGGATTACGATGATCTGCCATGGCCGATCGTCGGCCAAGGCTATCAAGAATGCGATTCGACGAGCGAAGGGCATGGCTGAGGGTGGCGTGCCAGAGCTGATTCAGCGAGATATTGAAGAGAGCCACTCCCGTCCTCAGGTGGAGCCGACATGAAAGCGTGGATTGCAGGAACCGGCTCCTATACGCCTGCCAGGGTCCTGACGAATGCGGAGCTCGAACGGATGGTCGCCACATCCGATGAATGGATTCGAGAACGGACAGGCATCCGCGAACGGCGTATTGCAGCTACCGGAGAAGCCTGCTCGGATCTTGCGGTTCTGGCCGGGAAGCGGGCGTTGACTGCGGCCGGGCTGGCCGCAACCGATCTCGACATGATTTTGGTCGCCACCTGTACGGGTGATTATCCTCTCCCTGCAACGGCCTGTCTCGTCCAGCATCAGCTCGGCGCGACCAAAGCCGCGGCGTGCGATCTTTCGGCCGCCTGCTGTGGATTTGTCTACGCGCTCTCGGTGGCGGATGCCTACGTCAAGAACGGGATGCGCCATGTCCTGGTGATCGGATCAGAGGTGATGTCTGCCATTACCGATTGGACCGACCGGAACACCTGCGTGCTGTTCGGGGATGGAGCCGGTGCGGTCATCGTCAGTGCAAGCGATGGAGAACGAGGGATCCTCTCGACTCACCTTCGCTCCGACGGAGCGCTCTGCGAGCTGATCATGGTGCCTGGAGGAGGCTCACGCACTCCACCGTCCGAAAAAGTGATCGCCGAACGTTTGCAGTATATTAAAATGAAAGGGAACGAGACGTTCAAAGTCGCAGTACGCACCTTGGAAGAGATCGCGCGTGCGACCCTTTCGGCCAATGGTCTTCGGGTGGAGGATCTTGATCTCTATGTGCCGCACCAAGCCAATCTTCGAATTCTCAAGGCGGTGATGGAGCGGCTGAGCCTTCCGATCGAAAAGGTGCTCCTGAACCTCGATCGTTACGGGAACACGTCTGCCGCGTCCATCCCGATTGCTCTGGATGAAGCGGTTCGCGAAGGGCGTATTAAGGATGGCTCGTTGGTGATGCTCGGGGCGTTTGGGGCAGGATTGACCTGGGCCTCTGCTGTCATCCGATGGTAGAGGAACGACCAGGTCGTGATCCAGGAATCATTCCGATGTGGAGCCCCCACTGATCGTGGGAAGCCGGCGGCTTGTGAAAACTTTTCCCGTTGACTTTGCGCGGGATTTCGAAGATATCTAACGCCCCATGACTCTAGGAATCGGGCTTGTTTTCCCTGGACAGGGTTCCCAGTCGGTCGGGATGGGGAAGGCGCTCTATGACGCGCATCCCTCATTGAAACCCGTCTATGATGAGGCCTCCTCGGTCCTGGGTTATGATATCGCCGGGTTGTGCTTCACTGGACCGGCTGAACGACTCAATCGAACAGAATTCACCCAGCCGGCCTTGCTTGTGAGCAGTGTGGCGGCGTTGAAACTGTTTGAGCCGGTCGGGATCAAGCCGGTTGCGGTGGCGGGCCATAGTTTGGGTGAGTATTCGGCGTTAGTTGCGGCAGGCGGCGTATCCTTTCGTGATGCCGTCGGCCTGGTTCAGAAACGGGGACGCTACATGTCTGAAGCCGTGGCTCCGGGAGCCGGACTGGTCGCCGCCCTGTTGGGTTTAACAGCCGACGCGGTCAAAGATGTGTGCCGCATGGCGTCATCGGTCGGAGTGGTCGCGGCGGCAAACTTCAACTCGCCTGGGCAAGTGGTCATTGCCGGTGAGAGGGCGGCGGTGGAGCGGGCGATTGAATTGGCCAAAGCGCAAGGGTGTAAAAAGGCCATTCCACTACCGGTCAGCGTGCCGGTTCATACCCCGCTGATGCAGCAAGCAGCTGATCGATTGGCGGAGGATGTAGCCACGGTTCGGTGGTCGGACCTCAACTCCCCTCTGGTGAATAATGCTGAGGCGAAAGCGATCAGCCGGGCGAACGAGATCCAAGCGTCGTTGGTCCGTCAGCTACCCTCTTCAGTACTGTGGGAGGATACCGTGCAGACAATGGGCAGGATGGGCGTCACGACATTTGTAGAAATCGGCCCTGGTACGGTACTGACCGGCTTGATCAGACGAATTCTGCCTGAGGCGAAACTCTTGAATGTGAACGATCCGAAGTCATTAGATATGACACTCAAGGGGGTCGGTTAAGGCCGGACCGTCCACATGGAAAACCAGGTGACGAATTCCCCGTCAGCCTGTTAACGTATCGTCCGAAAGGTCTGAAATGTCACTACAAGGAAAAACAGCTATTGTCACCGGCGCGGCGCAAGGCATCGGTCGGGCCATTGCCGTATGCCTTGCTCAAGCGGGGGCCGACGTTGCCGTGGCCGATCTCGATCCCGCCCGCTCCGTGGAAACGGTCGCCTCCGTCGAAGAGCTGGGGCGGAAGGCTCTGAACATAAAAGTCAACGTGGCCGATGCCAATGAAACCAAGGCGATGGTCGAGCAAGTCCTGAAGGCCTGGGGGAAAGTGGACATCCTCGTCAATAATGCCGGCATTACTCGTGATGGCTTGTTGCTACGGATGAAGGAAGAAGATTGGAATCTGGTGCTTCAGATCAACCTGAACGGGACGTTTAACTGCACGAAAGCGGTCTTGCAGCCGATGACCAAGCAACGGTATGGTCGCATCGTCAACATCGCTTCGATCGTGGGGGTGATCGGAAACGCAGGGCAGGCCAATTACTCGGCTTCGAAGGCAGCCGTCATCGGGTTTACAAAAACCGTCGGGCGGAGTATGCCAGTCGTAATGTCACGGTGAATGCGGTGGCGCCCGGTTTCATCGACACAGCCATGACCCACGGGCTACCGGATGATGTGAAAGACACGTTACTGAAACAAATCCCATTGGCGCGGTTGGGCACGCCGACGGATGTCGCGGCAGCCGTGCGGTTTCTGGTGTCCGAGGATGCGGCCTACATCACCGGCCATGTCTTGCACGTGAACGGCGGGATGTTGATGGTATAAAGCGTCGAATTGTGTGGATGTACGGCCGTCACAGATCCCCATGTGGCGGCGCAGCGGGAGTCATACCGGGGAAGGAGGTAGTCATAGCGATGGCAACTGTTGAAGAGCGAATCAAGAAGATTATTGCTGAGCAGCTCGGTGTGGAAGAGGATGAGGTGACGCCGGAGGCCTCCTTCGTTGAAGATCTTGGGGCTGATTCGCTCGATACTGTCGAGCTTGTCATGGCGTTGGAGGAAGAGTTCTCGATCGAAATTCCCGATGAGGATGCGGAAAAGATTCTGACCGTTGGGAAGGCGTTGGACTACATCAAGGAAAAGTCCTAGGCATGCCGGTATCTGAACAAGCAGCACGGCGCGTTGTGGTCACCGGTCTTGGGGTGGTGACACCGCTGGGTACGGGTGTCGAGAAGGCCTGGAAAGCGATCTGCGCCGGTGAGTCCGGGATCGGCCGAATCACCAGATTTGATCCGACGGGATATGACGCCCAAATTGCGGGTGAGGTTAAGGATTTCGATCCCGCCCAATTCATAGAAAAGAAAGAGATCAAGAAGATGGATACGTTCATCCACTACGCCGTGGGCGCCGCCCAGTTGGCGGTGGATGATGCCGGGCTAAAAATAAAGCCGGAGGAGGCCACGAAGGTCGGCGTGTATATCGGCTCCGGGATCGGCGGGCTCGGATCGATCGAACACTATCATGATGTGCTCAAGGGCAAGGGACCGGGCCGCGTCTCACCCTTTTTCATTCCTATGACCATCATCAATTTGGCCTCCGGGCAGGTGGCGATTCGGATCGGAGCCAAGGGGCCCAACTCTTGTGCGGTGACGGCTTGTGCCACGGGCAATCATTGCATTGGGGATGCGTACCGCCTGATTCAACGAGGTGAGGCCGATGTCATGGTGGCCGGCGGCGCCGAAGCGGCGGTCACTCCGCTGGGTGTGGCGGGATTCGCAGCGGCCAAGGCATTGTCGTTCCGGAATGATCAACCGACGAAGGCGAGCCGCCCGTTCGACAAGGACCGAGATGGATTTGTGCTGGGTGAGGGCGCGGGGGTCGTGGTGATTGAGGAACTGGAACATGCCCGTCAGCGTGGGGTCAGAATGTACGGCGAGATCATCGGGTATGGGATGAACAGCGATGCCTACCACATTACGGCCCCACCGGAAGAAGGCGAGGGCGCTGTTCGTTGTATGGAATTGGCTCTTAAGGACGCCGGAATCAATCGCGACCAGATCGGGTATATCAATGCGCATGGCACGTCGACGATGGCCGATGCCATTGAGACCCGAGCGATCAAAAGAGTGTTCGGCGAGCAGGCGTTTCGAATTCCGGTCAGCTCGACTAAATCCATGACAGGACATCTACTCGGAGCTGCGGGCGGGATCGAAGCCGTCTTCAGTCTTCTGGCGCTGTTTCACGGTATTCTCCCCCCAACGATCAATCTGGATCATCCGGATCCGACCTGTGATTTGGACTATGTTCCCAATAAGGCTCGACCTGCCGCCGTGACAACAGCGTTGTCGAACTCCTTTGGATTCGGCGGAGTCAATGCCTGTTTGATCTTCAAGAGACTGGACGCCTAGCAGGATGCTGAAAAAGTTCGCCAGCGGCGTTCTCGCATCGCTCAGAGACTCAACGTACCGAAGCGTGCGCCTCGCCCCTTCGCTCACTGCGGCCTTGCCCGTGGAGAGTCGAGTCTCGGTGTGCCGGGGTTGGGCGGGTGAAATCAGCGGTCTTTTTGAGCATCCTGAAGACATTTTGGTGTTGGCACCGATCGGAACGTTCCAGCCATATCGTTGGCATCAACCAAGTTTCTTCGCAGCCTGCTAGCGCGTGTCACGATGACGCCGGCTTCTTCAGCCGATTCTTCTCCTGCCATATCGAATTATCGATTCACGAATCCGAGCTTCTTGACGGAAGCATTGACCCACAAGTCGTACGTGAATGAGCGCCGAGACTCCGGTCGAAAACATAATGAGCGGCTTGAATTCTTGGGGGATGCCGTATTGTCGCTCATCGTGAGCGATTATCTTGCAAGCCGGTATCCTGAGTTGAGCGAAGGAGCTCTTTCAAAACTCAAAGCCAAGCTTGTGAGCGAAGCGCCATTAGCGAATGCCGCCAGGCGGCTGGATCTCGGCGCCAGGTTGAAACTTGGTCGAGGCGAGGAACTCTCGAACGGGCGAGACAAAGCCTCACTGTTGGCTGATGCATTTGAGGCCATCCTTGCAGCGGTTTATCTTGATGGAGGATTGGAGGCGAGTCGAAACTTCACCATTGAGGCGCTGACCGATGAATTACGCCGAATTGATGTCCTGCAAGAAAAACCCGGGGGAGATGATTATAAGACGCGCTTCCAGGAATGGTGCCAAAAACGGTATGACGTGTTGCCTCGGTATGTCATCGTACGCGAAACCGGTCCGGATCACCAAAAGTTATTTGAAGTGGAAGTGCATGTGAACGATAGGGCTTTGGGGATCGGCCGAGGATACAGCAAGAAGGAAGCGGAACAGGAGGCGGCGCAACGACGCGCTGGAGCAGTCTGAACGGTAATGCCGAGTCCATGCTAAAATGATCGGCACGGTCACATGAAAGACATGGGAGGGGCTCATGCTGAAGCAAGCAGGATGGCGAATGCTTATGGGTGTGTTACTCGCGGTTGGTCTATCAGTCTCAAGCGTCGTGTCGATGAGTGCCGCTGAGACGACACAGTCGCCAAAGGCTGAAACACCGAAGGGGCCGAGGGCGATCATCAAAACGAAATTCGGCGATATCGAAATCAAGTTCTATTCGGATGTCGCGCCAAAACACGTGGAGAACTTTATCAAGTTAGCGAAGTCCGGATTCTACAACGGGACAATCTTCCACCGTGTCATTCCCGGTTTCATGATTCAAGGTGGAGATCCCAATACGAAGGACACACTTAAAAAGGACATCTATGGCCAGGGTGGCCCCGGCCATACCATCAAGGCGGAATTCAGCGATATTCCGCACAAACGCGGCATTGTTTCTATGGCCAGGGCAGCTGATCCGGACTCGGCCGGCTCCCAGTTTTTTATCGTCGTAGAGGACTCACGATTTCTGGACCGCAAGTACACCGTGTTCGGCGAAGTGACGAAGGGAATCGGTGTGGCCGACAAGATCGTCAACCTGACACGCGATGAGCGGGATAATCCGAGAGAGCGGGTGGAAATGACGGTCACGATCGTGGAGTAGTTTTCCTCGACTTTTGTGCTGGATGTTCATGTGCGGCGCGTCCTCAAGATGCCGGACGGTTCTCTGATTCAGCCTCCAGCACCGAGGCAATAAATCCGCCTGCTGGAATGGTCAGCAGCGGGCAGGGTGTCTTGTGAAGCACCCGCTCGCTATGACTTCCCCGCAGCGCATCGAGAAAACCATGATGTTCTCTTCGGTCGTCATGACGATGAGATCCGCCTTGATCTCCTCAGCGGTCCCGCAGATCACATCCACCACATCTCCATGCTTGATGATTTTTTCCCACTGCCAGCCGGGCATCTCGGAGTACTGGAGGTCGGGCATGTCCTCTTCCTCGCCGACATATAGAACCGTAAAGACGCCGACCGAGCGATTGAGCCGGTATGCCATCCGCACGGCGGCCTGGAGTGCCGCCTGGCCAGGAGGCGTGGAGGCCACGGGAATCAAGATGTTCGTCAACGAGACGGAACCATCGTACGAGGAAACGAATCCGGCTGCACCTTTCGGAATGAAGAGGGTCATCTGTCGTGACTTCAGCGCAACGGGCACCGCCACGGACTTACTGAGCCATGGCAGACAGCCTTTGCTCTGATCAATAGCGAGCACGATCAAGTCCGTCACGTGTTCGGCTAGGTAAGATGTGACTGATTCAATGGGATCCGGATGGACCGCTTGGACCTTCCTGACATGGATACCCAATTTGGCGACATCGGATCGCCGGCTGTTCATCGGCAGCAGACCCCATCGCTCCAGCGCCGCACGCACACCGGGAAACTCCTTCCATTCCGTATCCCGATCGGAGGAAACATGAAGAATGGTCAGGTTGGCTTGAGCCATCAAGGCGGTTCTCAAGGCATGAGCGAACGCGGCTTCGCTCGCCGGTGTGAAATCGGATGGATGAAAGATGTTCCGAAGGATAGGGATGTTGAGCGAGTTGGGAAGAGACATAGGCGGTCCTCCTTGGGGCCATCTAGTGTACCATGACAGGTGTTCAGACTTGCACTGGGGAAGTCCCTGGGTAGCTGATGGACGGCCTTCGCGCTCGCTGTCTTTCGCTTATTAGGCCTGCTCCTAGACGAAGATCAGCCTTACACCGACCGGCGATCCTTGAGCGATCGATCGAACGCTGCACCATAAGTGAACTAATTGTGATGGTGCCTGCAGTTGGGACCATGAGTGTGAGTTTCGACGGCGGGTGGTGGCAGGAAAGATTGTCCTGGTAAAAGAATGTGTCCCACCTCACGTTTCTTTTTGAGATGGGCCGCAATCTCTGGGTGCTCCATTTTTACATAACCGATCAGTCCGCCCAGAAACCGGCTTGACTGAAAATCATTCTCTGAAAATGTGGAGACAAATTGCGCGGCGCGATCCAGGGTTTCCAGAGCGTCGGAGGCATCGGCAATTTGTTCGGGATTCTGTTTCCGAAATGCCTCGTACTCTTTTTTGAGGTGCTCAGCAAAAACCGGTGCGGGGCCGGCGGGGACGTGGAGCGGGCTGAGCATGCGACGGAGCGTTTGAAGTGCCGTGACGACCTCGATATCCTGTCCATCCCTTCGTCCTTCGAAGTAGCCGAACGTGATGACTTCGATCAAATTAAATAATGCCACAGCTTTGTGGCCTCCTAATTGGTCCAGTTCCTGATAGAAGTCTCGACGAATTGACGTAAATTGTACGCCGAGTCTTTTTTGTTGGTAATCGCTCCCGCTGTCGAGATACGTGCAATCATTGGGGCACGAGATCCGTGTCAGGCGATGCTCTCCGCAGCAGGGACTGCAGATCAATCCTCCGAGGGCAGGGCACGGACGTTTGCCCTTTCGATGGTGGCAATACGCGCACGAGCTCATTTCTTCGTTCCTTCCGACCCTGGCTTGGGAGGTGGGGGGATGAATCCGTAGTCAGCCAGGGTCCGTTTCTCGCCCTTTGGCTTCGCGGATGAAGGGGTTTCAAGTCCATTCATCTCAGCGGCATGCACATAGTGGTAGGGAACCAAGATCAGATTGTTCACGCGGTCGATACTGATGTCAGCCGGAGCGGGGAGATACTCGGCGATGACTTGGAATCGATGATCTCGGGTCATGCGCCAAATCTTGCCTTTGGTGATGTCTGATACATACATGTTACCCCATTGATCGAAATCCACTCCGCTCAGGTTTTGAAAGCGACCGGTGAAAAACCCATTGGATTCCAACTCGGTCAGTTGTCCGTCGGGAGTGATGTCAAGAATCTTCCCTTTTTGCAGGCTCACCGCAATGAGATGATTCGTCCTGGGATGAATCGCGATTCCGGCCGGTCCTGCGAGCCGTTCATCATGGATCAAGAGGTCAATTCGATGATCGGCTGATGGGTCGATCCGGTAAATGGAGTTCGCCGCCTGATCTGAAACGTACAACATACCGCCTGGCGCGGCCGCCACGTCGGTGAGCGATGATGTGGGGAACGAGACTGTGGCGATGAGTTTGCCTGACGTCTTATCGAAGGCTTTCAGTTGATCGAGATCTGCGATGTAAAGAATTGACCCCACCACGACCATCCCCTTCGGGGCATGCAGCAACACGTCCGCCACACCACCTTGGATGAACTTGAGGTCAGTGACCTTTCCCTCGGCATTCAATTTTGTGATGAAGCCGTTGTTGTCTCGTGCGTCCGGTTCGCCGTTGATGTTGGAAATGAAATAGTCCTTCCCGGACGGGTCGCCGACGAAACTATTAGGTGACTCCAAGCCGGTGATTTGCGCGGCTTCGCCGGGGAACGTCACGCCCAGGATAAGTACGGTAGGCAAGAATGAGCGGTAATAGAGCTTCGCGAGCAAAGGCAGGTTGTTCAATTTTTCACCGGAGGCCATCGTATCGGAGGAGCAAAGAAAGTGTCAAGAAAGCGCCTTGAAGGTTAGAGGCAAGAAGAGAGAAAGGACAGAGATATGGCAAAGCGTTGACTTGCATAAAATTCCCCTGCTAAGTTGCCACCGTTTAACCTGACAGAATCGTTATAGGGGAGGGATCGTGGCCGCACAATTGATTGATGGAAAAGCGCTCGCGCAACAAGTTCGCGATCGTCTGGGGAAAGCATCGACGGAACTGTTCGCCAAGAAAGCGATGAAACCGGGTCTTGCGACCATTTTGGTGGGAGACGATCCCGCCTCGCATGTGTACGTCAGAAACAAGCAAAAGGCCTGCGAATTAGCGGGAATCTACGTTGACGATCACAAACTCCCGGCGAACACGACGCAGGCCGAGTTATTGACGCTGATCGAGAAAAAGAATAGTGACCCCAAAATCCATGGAATCCTGGTTCAGCTCCCGCTGCCCAAACACATCGACAGCAAGGTCATTCTAGAATCCGTCTCTCCACTCAAAGATGCGGATGGATTTCATCCGTACAACTTCGGCCGACTGGTGGAGGGGCACCCCGTCTTCGAAGCCTGCACTCCCAAGGGTGTCATCAAGATGATCGAATCGACCGGGGTGACAATAGAAGGCAAGCGGGCGGTTGTGGTGGGACGGAGCAATATTGTCGGGAAGCCGTTGGCGTTGATGCTGCTTCAACGGAATGCCACGGTCACGATCTGTCATTCAAAGACGAAGGACCTGCCTGGGGTTTGCCGCGAAGCGGAATTACTGCTCGTGGCTATCGGAAAGGCGAAGTTTGTGACGGCCGACATGGTGCGCGAGGGTGCGGTCGTCATCGACGTGGGGACCAACAAGACTCCTGAAGGCAAGTTGTGCGGCGATGTAGACTTTGACCAGGTCAGCCAGAAGGCCGGTTGGATCAGCCCTGTCCCCGGTGGGGTCGGCCCGATGACCATTGCGATGCTGCTGGAAAATACCGTGGAGTCGGCCAAGAGGGCAGCAGGAATGCTATGAGGGGCCATCTATGAGTCGAGAGCCACAGCGCCTAATCGATGCCCTCAATCGAGGGACATTTGCAGTCACGGTCGAGTATAACCCCCCTAAGGGCACCAATATCTCGTCCGTTCTCGAGAGTGCCAAACAGCTTGTTGGGTTGGTACACGGCGTGAACGTCACCGACAATACTGCGGCTGTGGTTCGTGCCGGCTCACTTCCGGTCTGCCGCCTCCTCTATGAGTTGGGACACGACCCTGTGATGCAGTTGACTTGTCGTGATCGCAATCGGATCGCCATGCAGTCGGATCTGATGGGCGCGCATATGCTGGGGATTCGAAATATTCTGTGCCTCACGGGCGATTATCCGACGGTCGGAGATCATAAGGAAGCCAAGCCGGTGTATGATCTCGATTCGGTCCAAGTCATGCAACTGGTGCAAGGATTGAACAATGGGCATGACCTGGCCGGGCACAAACTGGACGGCTCGACGGCGTTTACGATCGGTGCCGCCGTCACACCGGAGGCCGACCCACTCGGACCGATGCTCGCCAAGTTTGAAGTGAAGGTGAAAGCGGGTGCCCAATTTTTCCAGACGCAAGCGATTTACCATCCGGAGCAGTTCGCAAGCTTCATGAAAGCGGTCCGGCCCTTACAAGGTCAAGGTTCTTGCCGGTATCCTTGTGTTGCGCAACCACAAGATGGCGGAGTTCATGAATGGGAATATTCCGGGCATCTCGGTTCCAAGCGAGATGATCGATGAGCTCAAGGCCGCTGGGGAGAAGGCAGAGGACGTTGGAGTCGACATAGCCGTACGGACGATCAAGGCGGTTCGGCCGCACTGCGACGGCGTTCATATCATGGCGATCAAAGCCACACATCGGTTGGCCGAGATCATCACCAGAGCTGAATTGAACTGATGACGATCCTCGATTTTCAGCAGCTCAAACGAGACAGGAAGAAACTCGCCGTCGTGACGGCCTATGACGCGCTGTTCGCGCGCATCGTCGAGCAGGCGGGAATCCGGGTGATTCTGGTCGGGGATTCGCTGGGCATGGTCGTACAGGGGAAACCCAATACGCTGACGGTCACGATGGATGACATGCTGTATCACGCCAGGCTGGTCGCCGGCGTGGTGCAGCGGGCTCTGGTCGTTGCGGATATGCCGTTTATGTCCTATCAGACCAGCACAGAAGAGGCCCTGCGCAATGCGGGCCGATTGCTGCAAGCAGGTGCCGCTGCGGTGAAGCTGGAGGGGGGCGCCGTAATGGCAGATCGAATCAAAGCCATGACGAGCGTCGGCATTCCTGTCATGGGCCATCTGGGGATGACCCCACAATCAGTCTATGCGTTGGGCGGATACAAGGTCCAAGGTAAAGCCGACGATCAAGCCTCCAGTTTCTGGAAGATGCAAAAGCTCTTGAAGCTGCCGGAGCCTTCGCGCTGGTATTGGAAGCCATACCTGCTGATTTGGCTAGAAAAATCACCCACGCCCTTTCAATCTCTACGATCGGGATTGGGGCGGGACCTCACTGTGACGGTCAAGTGCTCGTGCTCTATGATCTCCTCGGACTCTTTGATGCGTTCATCCCGAAATTCGTGAAGACGTATGCCCACCTCAAAGCCGACACGCTCCAAGCGCTGACTCGATATAAAGAAGAGGTGGAGCAAGGTAAATTCCCGAGCGATTCCGAGAGCTACCACTAGCTCCTCTTCCCCTTGCAATTGGTGTAGGTCGCTCACTCGTATTGCGCTCTCGCCAGATCCGGCTCGTCAATTTCCGCAGAAAACAAGACAGGTTTTACCGAATACGGTAAGGTGCGCCGTAAAGAGGAGCGCCTTGATGGAGTGGGTTGACTGGCTCTTGAGTCGGGAAGCTCGGCAGTTTATTCTTCGACCACCATCTTATCTACCCACTCGTTTTCGTCCTGCGTCTGTTCGGCGTGACCGCTCTTGAACTGCTCCGGCCGGCGAGAACGGTGCCCTATCGTAAGCTCATCGGGCGGGATATGCTTCTGATCTCCATCTATTGGTTCGGCATGGTTCCGATCGCCGAGTATATCGATCGGCTTATCGCCATTCGACCGCACTTGCCGCAGGCCATTCACGAGATGCCGTTGCTGCTTCGCCTGTTCTGCTACTTTCTCATCGCAGACTTCGGGCATTACTGGATTCATCGGTTGATGCACATGAAGCCTGTCTGGAGGATTCATAAGTGGCACCATTCGCCCACCCACATGTATTGGCTCGCGGGCTTTCGCGCGACGATCCCGCAAGATATCATCGTCAATCTGCCCTATCTGTTTGCCTATTCATTTTTAGACCTCTCTCCTTCATGGATGGAACTCGCGATCGGCATCTTCAACAATCTGCAAAACGATTGGATGCATGTCAACATAGTATGGCGCTCCAACTGGCTCGAATGGCTGATCGTAACCCCGCGCTATCACCACATTCACCATAGCGATAAGCCTGAGCACTACATGGCCAATCTTGGGACGTTGTTTACCGTCTGGGACCGTCTGTTTGGGACCTATGTTGATCCGGAGTCGGTGAAGGGAGAGCTTTCGTTCGGGATTGGAGAGGAGGTGCCACCTCTTCGCCTTGTATTGGGTGTCTAGAATATGTACGTGAGCCTACGCTCTGCGTACCGCATCCTCGCAGTTCACCTGAAACACCTGCCGATCTTCCAATCGCACCGCTGTCAGTTGCCGTCCCCACACACAGCCGCTATCGATGGCCAGCAGATTGGGCTCCATGTGTAGGCCGAGTGCAGCCCAATGGCCGGTAATGATGGTTGTATCGGCACTGCGGCGAGCGGGGAGACGGAACCAAGGGAAATAGCCTGGCGGTGTCTCTTCCGGCGGACCGGAAAAGTTCGAGGTGTCGCCGGCTGGTGTACAGGTGCGAAGTCGCGTTAGTACACGGGCAACCGTGACCAACCGTGAGACGCCGGTCAGGTTGGGGTTCCACGTGACCGCCGGCTCATGAAAGAGTGATCGCAAGAACGATTGGAAGCCGTCGCCGCGCAGTGCGGTCTCGACCTCGCAGGCCAATTGAGCGGCATCTTGCGTGGTCCATTGAGGGAGTAGCCCCGCATGGATCATGAAAAATAACCCCTCGCGCTGGTGTAGGGGTTGGTGGCGAAGCCAGTCAATCAAGTCCAGTCGGTCGTCGGCTTTCAATACGTCGCCGATCGTATCTTTGGGTCGAAGCGTCACCAGCCCTTCCGAGACTGCAAGAAGAAAGAGGTCGTGGTTGCCAAGCACGACACGTGCGGATGGTCCGAGTGAACGGATGTAGCGAAGCACACCGAGGGAATCGGGCCCGCGGTTGACGAGATCGCCGACGAACCAAAGCCGGTCGCAGCTCGGATCAAATTGGATATGATCGAGAAGACGTTGCAAGGGATCATGACACCCCTGCACATCGCCGATCGCATATGTCGTCATAACAAAGAAATGTCAACGGTCAGTGGTCATTCGTTACTCAAAAAAAGAGCAATGGATGACCAGTGACCAATGAAGGGATTAAGGATACCGAGCTTCAATCTTGCTTGAAAGCCCGCCGCGCGCAGTGAAGGTGCCGGTGACCTTCGCCCATACAGGATGGCAGGCTCTGACGATATCTTGAAGGATTCTGTTGACGGCATTTTCATAGAAGATGCCGAGATTACGGTAGGCATGGATGTACATTTTAAGGGCTTTCAGCTCAAGACATTCTTTGTCAGGCATGTAGTGCAGTGTAATGGTTCCGAAGTCCGGCAGATTGGTTTTGGGACAAATCGCAGTGTACTCGGGGATCTCAATCGTAATTTCATATCCCTTATATTGATTTGGGAAGGTTTCGATATCGGGTAGCGGGGCGCTGATTCCGCTCTTCGCATGCCGCTCGTTGTACCCCAATTTCGTGGTCTTTCGTCTATCCCCCATTTCCCCTCTCTCCGCTGGCCCACTCACACTTGTTTCATCCATTCAGTCTGGCCGATTTTCTCCAGTTCCATATAAAGCGAGACCCATGGACATTTCATTTCGGGGTAGACTTCGCAGAGTCCCCCTTTGCGAACCCCTCCGCAAGGACCGTGTGCCATGAATTTCGGACATTCGGCTTTGGCTGAATCGTCAGGAATCGGCGGGCGTTTATGAACCCCTCCGACGTGGACACCGGCATCATCTTCACCCGGGATGAGAACGCGTAATGGCATGATGTGCAGTGTAAACGGAATGCGGGAAATCGGCAATGTCTAAACATGAATTGTTAAAAGGTTCGGAGGGGTTTTATTCTTTGCCGTTTTTTCGTTCCGGCAGTTTGGGACGAATGGCCTATCTCGTCAGTTGAAACTAGGCCTTCTTTGGGATACCTTGGGCCTTCTTAGAAGTTGCTTTGATTTTCAGGGCGTTATACTATCCAAAGGGTATCGTCGAGAATTCATTACAAAATTCATGGGCGGTGCGTGTGACTACAGAGACAAGAAGAAAAGGTTGAGCAAAGATTGACAGTCTTTTTTCGGCTTTGCTAGGATACTCAATACTCGGTGAGTATAAGTAGTGGTCTGATTGTCAAATCCTCAAGTCCTCAAGTTTTCTTCGATGCATGTGGAGTGGTGTGAAGAATTATGAGCAACGGCCGACCGTTGCCAACGATATAAAGGGAGGTGCCTGATGAGTCTTGATTATGTCAAGTTTTCCAATGGATTTGAGAAGTTTATGCCAAAGGAATATCGAGACATGGTGGAACATGGGCCTTTCGGAAAGAAGGTCACTGTTTCACAAATGGGGAATTTCAAGGAAGTGTTGGAAGAACATCCCATGTGCGCCGGCTGTGCCATGACACTCTTCATTCGGCTGGCCATGATTGCGTTTCCCAATCCCGAAGACACGATTACTGTCGGGACGGCTGGTTGCGGTCGTCTGGCCATCTCTCAGGCGGCGATTCCCTTTGTCTACGGCAACTACGGTGACCAAAACGGAGTGGCGAGCGGCCTCTCCCGTGGTCTCCGTCTCCGCTTCGGCGACAAGCCCAAGGACGTGGTTGTGATGGCGGGCGATGGCGGTACGGCGGACATCGGCTTTCAGCAAGTGCTCCACTCCTGGTTCCGCAAAGAACGGTTCACGACGATCATGTTGGACAACGAAGTTTACGGGAATACCGGCGGCCAGGAGAGCGGCATGACCAACCGCGGCGCCGTGCTGAAGATGGCTCCCCTCGGCAAGAAGTTTGAGAAGATGGACATGTTGCAAATGGCGAAGGTCGCAGGCTGTGCCTATGTGGCGACCGTGGTGCCGAATAATCCGCGACGTGTAGAAAGCGTCATTAAGAAGGCTGTGTTGATTGCGCGCGAAGTCGGATCGACCTACATTCAGGCCTACACGTCCTGCAACATCGAATACGCTATTCCAACCGACAAGGTCATGGAAGACGCCAAGACGGTTGAGAATGATCGGTATCAGTTTACGGAATATGTCAGCGAAGAAGCGAAGCAATACCTCACTGAGCGTTACGGCTACAAGGAATTCCTTGCCAAGCCGACTGCTCCCGCCGCCGCGATTCCCGGCAAAGCTTAGGCGTTCACGAGGAGGTCCATTATGGCAAAGAGATTCAATATTCGGATGGCAGGCGTCGGGGGGCAGGGGGTCGTCACCGGCTCGCATATTCTCAGTACCGCCGTGATCAATGCCGGCGGTGAAAGCACCATTGTGCCGTTTTATGGGTCGGAAAAGCGAATGGCGCCGGTTGAAAGCTATGTCCGTGTTTCGGATGAGCCCATCTATGAAATTGGTGAAATCACGTTTCCGCACATCATCATCATCTTTCATCCACAGGTCATTACGCACGGCAAGTCCTATACGATGCCGTTCTATTTCGGCTTGAAAGAAGATGGAGTTGCGTTGATTAACAACGACGGGCCGATGAATCTTCACAGAGATCAGGCGGCTGAGCTTCAGAAGCTTCGGGTGAAGCTCTATTATTTCCCCGCGACGAAGATCTCGTTGGAAGTCGCCGGCATGGACCTCGCCACCAACATGGCGTTGATGGGCTGTATCGGTGCGATTACAGGCCTGACGAGCATGGCGGGATTGGATCAGGCCGTAAAGGACCGATTCCTTGGAAAAGGGTTTGTGGTATCCGGCGGTACTGCCGCACTCGATAGTGTCGTTGAACGGAAGTTCAAGAAGAAACAGGAATTGATCGAAAAGAATGTCGCCGTCATGCGGGCTGGATGGAACTATGCCGTCGACCACGGTTGGGCCTCGGCCGATGTCAAGCGCGTTGAAGAGCCGGTGGCGGTTGCCACTGCATAAAGGAGCACCATGTACCTTGTAGCCGATATTAACGTCGAGATCTGCGCGGCGAAGAGCTGCAAGCTCTGCACGCAATATTGCCCGGAGGCCAATACTATTCAGTACAGCGAGGAATTGGGCAAGGATAAAGGATTCAAGTACGGCTCGGCCTACGTAGCGGTGGACCGCTGCAAAGGGTGCGCACAATGCGTGTGGGTCTGCGACAACATGGCAAAGAACTATGCGATCAAAATGATCATGATCGACCAGCTGCCCAAGGCTGCACTGACTGAGAATATCACCTACGGCGAAAAGAGCACGACGGCTGTTTTGGCCAGTCCGGTCGTCGGATAAGATCTGAGGAAAGGGGAAGGGCGTGGCAACAATACAGGATACTAGAGAGCGCATCATCGTACCCGGACCCGCGGGTTTCCATCCTCCGTCAGCCGCGCAATTGGGTGTGGCGCTGCCGGATCCAGGGGAGGGATTATTTTACGGATTGCTCGAGCCGAACGAGGAAGTGGTGATTGAAGAGATGGCTCGTAAAATGCTGACGAGCCCCAACGCGACCATTTTCCCCGGACCGCTGTTGCTCTGGGCCTGGAACGATCATGCAGTGGAAAAAGCCAAGGCCACGCTGGAAATCGCCGCGCAGATTCCGGAAGTCATGATCATTCCGATGCCGGACTATCGTCCGAAGTATCCGAAGATCGACCCGGAAGAAGTCATCAACCCCAATCACCCCAATCTCACGATCTGGGGCAATAAGATTGAAGCCTGCATTTTCATCGGTGTGCATTGTCATTACGCGAATCTGACTCTCAAGATGATCCGAGCGGGGACGAATTGCTGTACGATGGCCGTTTGTGCGGAACAGGGCCATGAGGATGCGATGCTGACGATCCGAGACTCCGATACGTTGAAGATCAAGCGGGTGGCTCAGATTTTCAAGCGCATCCGTGAAGAGATGGGGATCAAGCTGCCAGAAAACGGTGAGAATGTACGCTTTACCGGCACACAGTCGAAGGTGCATGGCGGTAAGACCCACACCAATCCGACGGCGTTCGCTCCGACTCCGGGGGGACGAGCAGTGCGCAATGTTCGGTCATTCTGCCGAGCACATGAAACGGGAAGGATAAGGTCGAGCGGCAACGCTCGAACTAGCCAAAGAGGTGCAACTATGAGCGAGACCGAAGTGAAAAACGAATCCGCAGGGTGATCCGATTACCAGCGTCGCTGTGCCGAAGTCCGATGCGAAGAATGGATCCTCATGGTGAAGCGAAGAGACAGCGAGTGGTGACGCCTGAATACCTGTTTCATGAGGCGCCTCGGACAAAAGAGTTCATTACGGGAAGCGAAGCGGCGAAGGAAGCGGTTCGCCGCTCTGAACGTGGATCTGGCCATCGCCTATCCAATCACCCCGCAGAGCGAAACCATGCAATTGGTCGGCGTGTTGTACGGCGAAGGCTATGTGAAGGAGTACTATCGCGGTGAAGAAGAAGTCGGCGTGATGGCGGCCATTGCCGGTGGGTCCCGCGCAGGCGTCCGTTGTTATACCGCGACTGCCGGACCCGGTACGCTGCGCGGTCTGGAAGGTATTGCCTCCTGGCCTGGGCATCGTCTTCCTGTCGTTGCCATGTTTACTTGTCGCGTGGTCAACGCGCCGCTCGCCATTCAGCCGGACAATATCGAAGTGTCGCTACCTGCTGAATTGCGGCATGATTATCTTCCATGCCGAGAACCAGCAGGACATGTTCGATTTCACCATGGCCGGCTTCACGATCAGTGAAAAGAACGATGTGACGTTGCCGGTCGGCGTCTGCTGCGACGGGTTCTTCGTCACCCATGCGCGCGGGTATGTGCGCATGCAGGATCGTGGTATCAAGTTGCCTCCGCGTGAAGCCTGGCGCGGTGCCGTCCCGGTGCTCGATGCAGAGAATCCTCCCGCGCGTCTCTCTCGCGACGCTCCGGTACAGAAGTCGAACTTTATGGCTTACAACATTCACGCCGTCTGGCAGCAAGAAGTCTGGGCGGCAGTCGAACGGTCGCGCAAATATATTGATCGGTATATGGGCGGATTGCTCACAGCGGAGAACGTCGAGGATGCCGAAGTGATCATCATTGCCTCCGGCAGCGCTGCCGCGCAATCGCGCGAAGCAGTTCGACTTTGCAAGGAAAAGGGTATGAAAGTCGGATTGATCAAGGTCCGCTCCCTCCGCCCGTTCCCAACGAAGGAACTCCGCCAGTTGTGCGGTAAGGCCAAGCTGATCGTGGTTCCGGAATTCAACTACGTCGGCTGGTTGGCAAAGGAAGTAGCGACTGCCATCTACGGCTTCTCCAACGCCAAAATCATCGGCGGCCCGCGCGTGTACGGTGGTCAGTCGATGCCGGTGGAGTTGATCGTGGACGAAGTCGAATCCGGCGTGAGCGGTAAGAAGTCCACGAACGTTGCGATGTCGCAGATCATGGGTGGCAGCGTCAGTCAGGATGAGGTTGCCCACTTCATGCGCAGCATCTGATACGGCATTTCATTAGTAATGAAAAGAGCCTGTCCGGGAAACCGGACAGGCTCTTTTGTTTTCGGCGTGCCGAGTCAAACGTGAATCGTCATCCGTCAGGCAGTTCACGAGTTGGTTGTCGAATGGCGCATGACGATTGGCGTCTTCCTCTTCAGCCTTGGATCTCGTCCTCGACCATTTCCTCGCTGTTCGGCATCCCATAGGCCACATACTTCGCATAGGACAGATAGATACCGGCACTGTCCGTCATGGCCTTCGAACCCGCGGTTAAGCGAATGACCTTGTCTGAGCCGGGGGGCTCCACGTTCTGTAACATCGTGACGTGGTCGTGCAACAGCCTGATGTAACGGTCCACTGCTGATTCGACTTCTTTATAAGCCTTCAGAATTTCATCTGTCATAGTTGTCCTCCGTAATAGGCTGAGCATACACTAGGCTCATGAGAGGCCTCAACGCCATGGTTTCACCGGTACTCCTTGACGGCATCAACGAACGTGTTGAGTGGGAAGGATTTTCACAAGAGAGATTGGCGCAGGCTGTGGCGGAATTGTCTCGACTCTTTACCAAAGCGCGGAGTCATCTAACTCGAACATATCTAGATGATGAGCTCTTGGGTGCTGCCTACCTTCAGTATTTCCTGCCGGTCAATCTTGCGAAAATCCAGTTGTTGCTCGAGGAGATGTCGGCTTCGGAACCGGTTGAAAGGTTTTCCGTTCTCGACATTGGTTCGGGGCCTGGGACTGGAGCATTAGCAGTTCTCGACTGGTGGCATCAGCGAAAGTTGCCCAGTGAGTTATCAGTAACCGCTATCGATGGTTCGTCGGGAGCTCTCAGACAGGCCAAACAGTTGTGGGATCGATACTGTCGTTCAGCCCGTATTCAAGAAGCGGACTTGCAGGTGCATGTGGGAAATTTGGAGCGGAGAGAGTGGTCCGAGCAGGTGAGGCAGAAGGGGCCGTTTGATCTCATTATTCTTGCCAACTGCTTGAATGAGATCTTTGCAGGCGCAGGCGATCCCATCATGGCGCGAACTACCTTTGTCGACCAGTCTCTAGCGTTACTGGCATCGCACGGCACGATGATGATCGTGGAGCCGGCCTTACGAGAAACCTCTCGCGCACTCCATCAGGTGCGCGACCGATTGCTCCAAGAGAAACGTTGCACCATTTATAGTCCATGCCTCCATGAGCAGAGCTGCCCGGCTTTAACGAAGCCCGACGATTGGTGCCATGAAGAGCGGGCGTGGGAGCCGCCGATGTCCATTCGAGAAATCGATAAAGAGGTTGGATTCATCAAAGACGCGCTGAAATTTTCATACTTATTGTTGCAAAAAGACGGCAAAACCATTGTCGAGCATCGGCCAGACGCCTATCGCGTCGTAAGTGAACTCCGTCAACTCAAGGGCGAGAAGCGAGCCTGGCTTTGCAATGAGCAAGGTCGTCAAGAAGTCGGCCGGCAGGATCGCCTGGCGTCTCCTCACAACCAAGCCTTCGATCAGTGGCATCGTGGCGCCATCGTGCAGATCGAAAAGATCGTTCACAAAGAACGAGGGGAAAAGGTGTCAGCGTTGGGACGCATCGAGCGCGATGTATCCGTGCAAATTGTGAGGTCGGCCTGATCAAGCATGATGGCAGGTGACGAAGGGCGTGCAAGTTCGGGTGCAGCATCATGCAGGCAGGCAATAGGAATGTGCCTGCCTTAATTGAAAAGTGTCACGCGATAGGTTACACCCCTGTGGGTGATCAGGACGTTTGCTGATCGACACACGGCAGAACTGTATGAGTCGGGAAGGCGAAACGATTCCCTGCCGAGATTTGGGGGTGTAACATTACGGAAGCTCCAATATCTAGATTCGGCCTCGAGTGTGGACGATTTGCGAGTTCCTCCCAGCAATCGTTACATAAGCTGAAGGAGGATCGAGAGTGGCAGTATTCGATTTCTGTAAACATGAAGTGGCGTATTTGCTTTCGATTCCACGACGGCGATGTCTACGAACGTCGAGTTAACCGATTATCACTGAGACGAGGTATGGTATGGGTATTTCCAATAAAGGTTCACGGAAAGTTCGCCCGATTCACCCTGGCGAAATGCTGCGGGAAGATTTCCTGCCTGATTACGGATTGACGGTTCCGGGTTTGCCAAGGCTATTGGGGTGTCGCGCCAAACTGTGGATGAAGTGCTCCGGGAACGACGGGCTGTGAGTCCCGAAATGGCGCTTCGACTCTCCCGGTTGTTCGGCAACACTCCCGAGTTCTGGTTAAACGCCCAGCGAGCGGTAGATTTGTGAGAAGCGGCAAAGCAAGCCCAGCATAGAATCAATCGCATTTCGCCGCTGAGTGCTGCCGACAACTAGTCGAGCAGTCTTCCTCAAGTCACCCAGTGAAGAGTAAGTAAAGAATGCGCCACTGTCTATAGCGGATCAACAGCTACCTGGCCTTCATTTCTTGCAAAAAAGTTGGGGGGTAGTTTTAGGGGAAAAGTGCCACGGTGAGGCAGGGTACCAGGAACGATGGGTTGAGCATCCGTTTCCAAGCAATGTCTATCACGATCTCAAGGTGGTCCTTGGTAACTCCCCTTGAGGAGCTCTCTTCACAGAAACGACCATCTAATTAGGTGACCAGACGCTGAGCAGCCTGGAGGCTTAGCCCGGTCGAGGCGGAGCGTCTGAGCAGAGTAGGAACGGTCAGCTTGATCGTATTGATTTGATCGAGAAGTTTCCTGAAGTCGAATGCTGGCTCTTAGGCCAGCTAGTCCGCTTCCGGCTCGGAGCTGCCGTGCTGGTGGGACACCTTGTCTTCTTCGAACAGCTCGGCCATTTCTTCGGCCATCACATCACCATCATCCTGAATGGCGATCAAGGGGATTTCTTTCCTTTCCTTGGGTTTCTCTTCCGGCGAGGGGAGGTCAGGCTGTTTTGGATGGTCGGTCATGGAATCAGTATACACTACGGCAGTTGCCGAAGGCTGATTTATTCAAAAGCTTCCAGCGACGATTTCTCCGGGAATTGCCGTTTGCAGTTCCGGCAGGTCACGAAGTAATAGGCGTCTCGGACGGACAACGTCGCTCGAAAATCGAGATCAACCCCCCGACCATTACATGTCGTGCAGGAGATCTCCTTTAATCGGAGCGGCACGTCAGGCTGTGTTCTCAGGTAAAACTCCATATCGGTATAAACCGGAAAGGTGTAGTAACACTTCTTGCAGATGCCTCGCCAGTCGCCGTCGGTTCCCATAAACCGTTCGTCGATGGCGAAGCTGGACTGTTTGCAGATGGCGCATTGGACTGTATTGAGGCGCCGTTCTACTTCCTGTTGAGTGATGGTGACCATGTTGATGAGTATAGCGGGCGGGGAAATGAAATCGCAACCAGCACCGCCGAGCCGGCGAGATCGCTTGACGCCTATCAGAGGCACGTTATACTGACAACGCGATGCATCTGATTACGGAAAACCTGTTGGTGGGAAGCATCGACGACGCCCAAGAGCCTCCCGAGGTGATCGGCGCGCTTCTGCTTGTGGCAGAAGAGTTTACGATTACTCCGGCTGCCTGGGTGGACTATCATCGAGTTCCTTTTCGAGAGTTTGCCAAAGCCGATCCTGCCAAGTTGCTGGAAGCGGTTCAATGGCTTGAGCCGCGTGCACCGAAAGGCCGGACACTGGTCTGTTGTCGGGCAGGCATGGGCCGCTCCGTTTCAGTCGTCATGGCCTATCTCTGCTGCATTGAAGATCGGACCTACGATGAGGTCTTGAAGTTGGTCATGGCTCGGCGCCCGGGTGCCATGCCGCTGCCGAATCTTCAAGTTGCCATTGAACAGGTGCGCCAACTCCGGCGCGCAGGTCATTCTGCTGTCCCTCGGTAGTGACCTTTTCCCAACTCCTCCAATGCCATCTTGCCTTTCCGCAATCCCCATGGCGTAATAGAACATTTCCCCACCTTTTAGCATGGTCCAGATATGCCGGAGCTTCCAGAAGCAGAAGTTGTTGCCCGACAGATCCGGATTCGTCTTCTCGGGGCACGGCTGAGAGAGATATGGGTCGGTCGTGAAGATATCGTTCGAGAAGGCTACACCACCGTGCCTTGGTACCGAGGCGCCAGCCTGCAATCTATCGAGCGGTTCGGTAAGAGCGTTGTCCTAGAATTTATGAATGAAGAGGCCTGCCGCTATGTAGTCGCTGAGCTCGGGATGACTGGATTGCTTCTGTTCCAGTCGACTCGCACGAAACATCCCCAGCACATCCATGTAAGGTTATCGTTCGAGGGAGCCTATGAGCCAGAACTACGGTACTGGAACCCTCGTCGCTTCGGCCGTCTTTCCCTGCTGGACAAGACGGGCCTTGAGCGATATCTCGCTCGCCGATTCGGGCTCGATCCACTTCTCGTGTCGCAGCCTGATTTTGTGCGAGCTCTGAGAGAACGGCGGGGTCGGCTGAAGTCGCTCTTGATGCATCAACAAGTCATTGCCGGTATCGGAAACATCTACGCGAATGAGATTCTCTTCAGAGCCGGTTTGCACCCAAACATGGAGGTCGGACGACTTTCAGTGGGAAAAGCGGAACGGCTCCATCGGATTATGCGAGAGGTTCTCGAGGAGGCGATTGCCTGCGGGGGATCGAGCGTCCGAGATTTTTTTGCCCCCGATGGAACAGAGGGACAATACAAGCGGCGGCATCTGGTCTATGGGAAAGGGGGGCAGCCCTGTCCCAATCACTGTGGCGGGACCATTCGACGGGTTCAGGCAGAACGAAGCGCATATTTTTGCCCTCGCTGCCAATCTCTTCGGTCTACAAAATAATGGGACAGAAGCGAAAAAGCACTTACATTTTCGCTGCTTAGTAAAAGCTAGGTTTGAAAGTTTCACGCTAGGCCTTTTGATCCGTTTCATCGTAGTCCCTCTGGTGTCTTGAGTCATCCTGCTGATTTCCGCTACAATCCGGCTCCCCTATCGACTGAGTCGAATACGAAGGAGAACGCTCATGGCAAAGGTTTTGGAAGGTCCCGGGATGGGACTGATGAAGAAGTGGGGAATTCACGTTCCCACATTATGCGGTTGTCACCTCCTCGGAGGAACTCTCCAAGCTTGGTCACGTCAACGAGTGGATGAAACAGACTAAACTGGTCGCCAAAGCGCATGAAGCGCTGGGGTCCCGGTTTAAGCTCGGTCTGGTGAAGGTCGGCCTCGATCTGAATGGTGCCGTGGCGGCAACCAAAGAAATGATCGGCCGCCAGGTCGGCAGCATTACCATCTCGCAGGTCATTGTCTCTGAGATGGTCCCCCACAAAGAGGAATACTATTGCGCGGTGAAGTCCACTCGTGAAGGTTCCGAGATCCTCGTCGCCAATTGCGGCGGTATCGAAGTGGAGTCCAATTGGGAGCGCGTGAAACGGTTGTGTCTCGATGTTGGGCAAAGTCCTTCCCCGGAGCAGCTTGAAAAACTCGCCAAAGATGCAGGATTTACCGGCCCGATCGCCAAAAAGATGGCCGACTTCGCCGAAAAGATGTTTACCTGTTTCGACAACGAAGATGCGCAGTATCTCGAAGTGAATCCTGTCGTCACACGCGAGAGCGACGGTGAGTTAGTTGCGCTGGATGCCGTGACGCTGCTGGATGGTGATGCCAAATTCCGCCACCCGGATTGGAATTTCCAGTTTGCCGCGGAATTTGGGCGTGCCTACAGCAAGGATGAAGTAGCAGTTATGACGGTTGACAGTAAGATCAAGGGGTCCGTCAAATTCATCGAAATTCCAGGCGGCGATACGGCGATGCTTCCGGCCGGCGGCGGCGCGAGTGTCTACTACTCCGATGCCGTTGTGGCGCGAGGCGGCAAGTTGGCGAACTATGCCGAGTATTCTGGTGATCCCCCCGATTGGGCCGTTGAAGTGCTGACGGAAAAGGTCTGCTCGTTGCCCGGCATCAAGAATATCATCGTCGGCGGGGCGATCGCCAATTTTACCGACGTGAAGAAGACCTTCGGCGGCATCATCAATGGATTCCGCAAGGCAAAGGGCGACGGCAAGCTGAAGGGGGTCAAGATTTGGGTGCGCCGCGGTGGGCCTCGTGAAAAGGAGGGGCTTGACGCGATGCGCGCGCTGAAGGACGAGGGCTTCGACATCCACGTCTTCGACCGCAACACCCCGCTGACAGACATCGTCGATAAAGCGCTGCAAAAGTAAGAAGACAAGTCCTGAGCGCTGAGTAGCGGAGCTATTCTTCACTCAGCACCCAGCACTGAGCACTCAGCACTAGGAAAAGAGGGAGACTCCGATGAGTATTCTGGCAAATAAAGACACCCGAGTGGTGATTCAGGGAGGTGCTGCAGGTGTCAACGCAGCCCGGCGCATGGCGGAGTTCTGTTACCTGATCAAGCGCCCGCTCAACGTTGAGGCGTTCGTTTATCCGCCTGATGCCGGCAAGACCAACGAGATTCCCTACGGCAGTGGTTTGATCGCGATTCCGATCTACAAGACCATCGCGGAAGCGACCAAGCACCATCCGACCATCAACACGAGCCTTGTCTATATCGGGGCGGACCGTGCGATGAAGGGCGGGATGGAAGCGCTGGATGATTCACATATTAAGGTGGTCTCGATGATCACCGAGGGTGTGCCGGAGAAGGATGCGAAACTGCTCGGCACCCATGCGCGTAAGCTCGGCAAGGTGTTCAACGGTCCCTCCTCGATCGGCATTATCTCCGCCGGCGCTTGCCGGTTGGGCGTGATCGGCGGGGCATTCGACAACCTGGTGCTCTCAAAACTCTATCGCGAAGGTTCATTCGGCGTCATCACCAAGTTGGGCGGTCTTTCCAACGAAATTATTTGGATTTGTTCGCAGTTCGCCGACGGCATCACAACGGCCATCGGCATCGGCGGCGACGCCTATCCCGGCACCGACTATGTGAGCTACCTTGAAATGTTCGAGAACGATCCGCAGACGAAGGCGGTCGTCGTCGTCGGTGAAATGGGCGGCGATCTCGAAGAGCGGGCCGCCGAGTGGTACGGCGCGAAGAAGCGCCGGGTGAAGCTCATCGGCGTCGTCTCCGGATTCTGTCAGGAGAGTTTGCCGAAGGGGATGAAGTTCGGCCATGCCGGCGCCAAGGAAGGGATGAAGGGCGAAGGCTCGGCCCGCTCGAAGTCCGACGCGCTCAAGAAGTCCGGTGCAATCGTCCCGCCGACATTCGGCGCGCTCGGTCCCGCGATCAAGGACGCCTATCAGGAATTGCTCAAGTCCGGTCAGGTGAAGGAGCCGGTTGAACCGGCCGTGCTGCCGCGTCTGCCGAAGTCGATTGAAGAGGCAATGAAGGCGGACGAAGTCATGGTCGCGCCGCTGATTCGCACGACCATCAGCGATGATCGAGGCGACGAACCTTGCTACGACGGGTATCCGGCCTCCGAGCTCATCAATAAGGGCTATGAAATTCCCCATGTCATCGGTCTTCTCTGGGACAAGCGTCTGATCTCGAAGCAGGAAGCGGAAATCATCAAGCGCATCATGATGCTCTCCGCCGACCATGGTCCCTGTGTGAGCGGGGCCTACGCGACGATTCTGGCGGCTTGTGCCGGGATCGGGCTGTCTCAAGCAGTGGCAGCCGGCTTGATCATGATCGGTCCGCGCTTCGGCGGCGCCGTGACGGATGCCGGTCGCTGTTTTAAGTACGCGGTCGAGAACAAGATGAATGTAGACGAGTTCCTAGCCTACATGAAAAAGAACGTCGGTCCTGTGCCCGGTATCGGCCATCGCGTGAAGAGTCTGCGCAACCCTGATAAACGCGTGAAGGAACTCGTGGGGCATGTGAAGAGCTTGCATATCAAAACGCCCTGTCTCGACTTCGCCTTAGCGGTGGAGCAGGTGACGGCGGCGAAGAAGGATAATTTGATTCTGAACGTGGACGGCACGATGGCGGCTGTGCTGGTCGATCTGGGCTTCCCGGTCGACAGTTTGAACGGTTTCTTCATCCTGTCCCGCACGATCGGATTGATCGGTCACTGGGTCGATCAGAAGCGCGCAGGACAGCCGCTTGATCCGGCTGTTCGATTACCTGGTAAACTATGCGGCCCCAAGCGGCGGGAAGTGCCGCCGCTAAAATAGTCGCGTGAGGTGTCCGCTCGTTGAAGTAGACGCGGGAAGTGCCGCCGTTGAAATAGGCTCATGGAGCGCCACCGTTGAAATAATTGCGGGAGGTTCCGCCGCTCGGCGAGTGGTGGAACATGCCGCCCTAACCGAAGGCTGGTGACGGGGCGTGGCCGGGGAGCGCAACTCCTGGCTCCTGGCTTCAAATACCAAGCCCGTTTGTAAGGAGAGCGCAATGTCACTCGAGCTCGCGAAGAAGCTCTACGCCAAAATGCCGAGGTCTTCGAGAAGGCCAGAAAGAAATTCGGCCGTCCGTCGACGTTGGCGGAAAAGATTCTGTGTCGCATGCCGACACTTCGATGCCGCAAATTGGGAGCGTGGCAAGGCGCATGTTGGCGCTCCGTCCTGACCGTGTGGCGATGCAGGATGCCACGGCGCAGATGGCCATGTCGCAGTTTATGCAGGCCGGCAAGAGAAAGTGCGCTGTGCGCGAGCACGATCCACTGCGACCACTTCGATTCGAGCCGAATGGGTTCTCGAGAAAGACCTGCTCCGTGCCATGGATGAAAACAAGGAGGTGTACAACTTCTGGCGTCCGCGGCGAAGAAGTACGGCATCGGCTTCTGGAAGCCGGGCGCCGGCATCATTCACCAGGTGGTGCTGGAGAATTATGCGTTCCCGGGCGGCTTGATCATCGGCACCGACTCTCATACACCGAACGGCGGCGGTTGGGCATGTTGGCCATCGGTGTCGGTGGAGCGGATGCCGGTGAAGTGATGGCCGGTCTTCCCTGGGAGGTGCTCCATCCGAATTGATCGGTGTGAAACTCGACCGCCGCAAGTTGAGCGGGTGGGCGTCGCCAAAGGACGTGATCCTCTATCTTTGCGGTTTGCTCACCGTAAAGGGCGGGACGAACAAGATCGTCGAATACTTCGGCCCCGGGGCCGAAACGATCAGCGCGACCGGGAAGGGCACGATCTGCAATATGGGCGCGGAACTGGCAGCGACTACCTCGGTATTTCCCTTCGATCAGAAGATGGTCGACTACCTGAACATCACGGATCGGGCGGATCTGGCGAAGCTTGGCCGCAGCGCAAACAAGACGTTGCTGGTAGTCGATCCCGAAGTGAATCAGTCGCCGAGAAGTATTATGACCAGATCGTCGAAATCGATCTATCCAAGCTTGAGCCGCATGTGGTCGGTCCTCATACACCGGATCTCGCCCGACCGGTCTCGAAGCTGAAGGCGGAAGCGCAGGAGAAAGGCTATCCGGTCGAGCTCAAGGCGGCGTTGATCGGGAGCTGTACGAATTCATCGTACGAAGACATCAGCCGTTCGGCCCATGTGGCTCGGCAAGCGTTGAAGGCCGGGTTGAAGGCCAAGACGTCCTTCCTCGTCTCGCCCGGCTCCGAGCGCATTTATCATACGATGAAACGCGATGGGTTCTTAGAAACGTTCGAACAGCTCGGCGGCACCGTGCTGTCGAACTCGTGCGGGCCTTGCATCGGGCAGTGGAAGCGGGCCGACGGCGTGAAGGGTAAAAGCGGATTCTATCGTCAGCTCCTTCAACCGAAACTTCCCGGGCCGTAACGACGGCATCAATGAAACGCTCTCGTTCCTGGCGAGTCCTGAAGTCGTGACAGCCTATGCGATCACCGGTGATCTTGGCTTCGATCCGGTCAATCAGACGGTCAAGGGCGCGGATGGCAAGGAGTTCAAGCTTCGAGCCACCGGTGGGCGAAGAGTTGCCTGCCAAGGGCTTTGCGAAAGGAGAAGAAGGGTTACGTGGCGCCGGCGGAAGACGGCGAGGACTCGACCGTCGACATTCCTCCGACCAGTGAGCGTCTGCAGCTGTTACAGCCCTTCCCGCGCTGGGATGGGAAGAACTTCGATAAGCTTCCGCTCTTGATCAAGACCAAGGGCAAGACGACGACCGACCACATTTCACCGGCCGGGCCCTGGCTCAAGTTTCGCGGCCACTTGGACAAGATCAGCGACAACATGTTCCTTGGCGCGAACAGCGCCTTTGCCTCGGAGCCGGGCAAGGGCACGAACGTCCTGACCGGCGAATCGAACCTCACCATTGCGCAGATCGCCCGTCGCTACAAGGCGAAGGGCATCGGTTCGATCGTCGTCGGCGACGAGAACTATGGCGAAGGCAGCAGTCGTGAGCATGCGGCCATGTCGCCGCGGTTCCTCAATGTGCGCGTCGTCATCACGAAGAGCTTCGCGCGCATTCATGAAACGAATTTGAAGAAGCAGGGGATCCTCCCGCTGACGTTCGCCGATCCGAAGGATTACGACAAGATCGAGCTGAACGATCGGTCGAGCGTGGTGGGACTTGGCGAATCTGGCGCCTGGTAAACCGGTGACGGTAGTCGATGCATAAGGCCGGCGGCGACGTCAAGATTCAAGCGAACCACAGCATGACGGCACAGCAAATCACTTGGTTCAAGGCCGGTTCGGCGTTGAACGCGCTGAACTAAAAAGATATATTAAGAGGGAGAATCATGACGAAGAGCAGACAAAATCATCTATACAAAGACCGATGAAGCGCCGATGTTGGCGACCTATTCGTTTCTGCCGATCATCAACGCATTCACGAAGGCGGCGGGTGTCACTGTGGAATTGCGCGATATTTCGCTTGCCGGGCGCGTGATCTCCGTGTTTCCTGAATATCTGACGCCGGAGCAGAAGCAGCACGGATGCCTTGACCGAACTGGGCGAGATGGCCAAGACGCCGGAGGCCAACATCATCAAGCTTCCGAACATCAGCGCGTCGATTCCGCAGTTGGTCAGGCGACGATCAAGGAATTGCAGAAGCAGGGCTACAAGCTGCCGGACTATCCGGAAAATCCGAAGGACGACAAGGAGAAGGACATCAAGGCCCGTTACGACAAGGTGAAGGGCAGCGCCGTCAATCCGGTCTTGCGCGAAGGGAACTCCGATCGACGAGCGCCGCTGTCCGTGAAGGCCTACGCCCGGAAGCATCCGCACAAGATGGGCGCTTGGTCGTCGGATTCCAAGACCCATGTCTCCCACATGAAGGGTGGCGATTTCCGCTCGAACGAAAAGTCGATGACGATCCCGGCGGCGACGACCGCGAAGATCGAGTTCGTCGGTGCAGGATGGCAAGACCGACCGTGCTCAAGGAGAAGATCGCGTTGCAGGCCGGTGAAGTGATCGATGCCACCTTCATGAGCGTGAAGGCTCTGCGCAAGTTCTTGGAAGAGCAAATCGAGGACGCGAAGGCCAAAGGCATCCTGTTCTCGCTCCATATGAAGGCCACCATGATGAAGATCTCCGACCCGAAGATCTTCGGTCATGCCGTGACGGTCTATTACAAGGACGTATTCGAGAAGCACGCGGAGACGTTCAAGAAGCTCGGCGTCGATCCGGATAACGGTCTCGGCGATGTCTATGCCAAGATCAAGTCCTTGCCGGACGATCAGCGCAAGGCGATCGAAGCCGACATCCAAGCCGTCTACCAGAAGCGGCCACCGATGGCGATGGTGAACAGCGACAAGGGCATCACCAATCTCCATGTGCCGAGCGACATCATCATCGATGCCTCCATGCCGCCGGTCATTCGCGACTCCGGAAAGATGTGGAACCCGAAGGCAAGTTGCAGGACGTGAAGTGCGTGATTCCGGACGCCAGCTATGCGCCGGTCTATCACGAGAGTCGTCGAGTTCTGTAAGAAGAACGGCGCCTTCGACCCGAAGACCATGGGGACGCATTCCCAACGTCGGCTTGATGGCGCAGGCGGCGGAAGAAGTACGGCTCGCACGACAAGACCTTCAAGGCGCCGGGTAACGGCACGATCCGCATCGTGGATGCGTCGGGCAAGACCCTGCTGAGCACAAGGTCGAAGAAGGCGATATCTGGCGCATGTGCCAGGTGAAGGATGCTCCGATTCAGGATTGGGTGAAGCTGGCCGTGACCCGTGCGAGGGCGACGGGAGTCTCCAGCCGTGTTCTGGTTGGACAAGGATCGAGCGCATGACGCTGAGCTGATCAAGAAGGTCAATGCCTACTGTCGAAAGCACGACACCGGCCGGCCTTGAGATCAAGATCATGGCGCCCGCCGATGCTGCCGCTTTTCGATCGAGCGAATGAAGGAGGGCAAAGACACGATCTCCTGCACCGGCAACGTGCTCCGCGACTATCTGACGGATCTGTTCCCGATCCTCGAAATCGGCACCAGCGCCAAGATGCTCTCAATTGTTCCGCTGTTGAACGGTGGCGGCTTGTTCGAGACCGGCGCCGGCGGATCGGCGCCGAAGCATGTGCAGCAATTCCAGGAAGAGGGATATCTTCGGTGGGATTCGCTCGGCGAGTTCTGGCGCTGGCCGCTTCGCTGGAGCACCTGGCGAAGGTGGGAGACAATCAGGCGGCCAAGATTCTGGCGGATACGCTGGATCAAGCCAATGCGAAGTTTCTCGAGAGCAATAAGTCACCGGCTCGTAAGGTCGGCGAGATCGATAACCGCGGCAGCCATTTCTACTTGGCGCTCTATTGGGCGCAGGCCTTGGCCGCGCAGACGCAGGACAAGAAGATCGCGGAGAAGTTTCAGAAGATCGCCAAAGATCTGACCGACCATGAGAAGACGATCGATCAGGAATTGCTGGCGGCGCAGGGGAAGCCGCAGGATGTCGGCGGGTACTATCACCCTGATGACGCGAAGGCGTCGAAGGCGATGCGTCCAAGCGCGACGTTGAATCGGATCGTCGACGCGATTGCGAAGGACGAAGGGTTGCCATTGAGCCGCTGTCGGCGCGCGGCTTGACCGCACGAAGCCTCGCGCAGCTGCTGCGAACTTGTTGATCCTTCGCTCGCGGGATAGAACATCGAACAGTCTCGCGGTCCCTATGGGGATCGCTGCGGTTCGGCAAGTGCGGAGCCCAAGCCCTGCGCAAGTCGCCACGCGCGGCTCAACGAACGAACCTTCAGTGGGTGGAGAAGAATGGCTCAAGAGTCGACCGAAAATGTGATCGATCAGCCGGAGGTATCGAAACCCCGGATGGTGACGATCGAGATCGCCGGCAAGAAGGTAGATGTGCCGGAAGGAATCACCGTCATCAAGGCCATGTGGTATGCGGGTCAGGATGTCGTTCGTGGCGTCGGATGCCTCGGTGGGTTCTGCGGTGCCTGCGCGACCTACTACCGAACGAAGGACGATCCGAAAGTCAGGACGTGTCTGGCCTGCCAGACGGCGGTGCAGGACGGCATGTCGTTTACGATGATGCCGCCGTTTCCTGCGCGTAAGGCTACCTACGAGATCCAGACACTCCAAGATCCGAAGCAAGACCTGTTCAATCTCTATCCGGAAGCGCCGCTCTGCCGGAATTGCAACGCCTGCACCGAAGCCTGTCCGCAGAGGATCGACGTGCGCGAAGGCGTCTGGAAAGCCGTCTTCGGTGACTTCAAGAGTGTGTCCGAGATGTTCATGGATTGCGTCATGTGCGGGATGTGCACGCCGGTCTGCATCGCCGACATCGCGCCGAATCTCGTGGCACTGTACGTGAGCCGGGCGCAGGGGGCGCATTTCTCCGAACAGCCGGTGGGCCTCGATACGCGCATTAAGGAAATTCAAGACGGTCGGTTCAACGACGAGTGGAACAAAATCCTGAAGATGAACGACAAGGAACTGGCCGAGCACTGTGCCACGGTAAAGTAACGACATCCTGAAGGCGCCCGAGATGGACATTCACGCCCTCCAACAGATCGTACATAAGACTCGGGATGCCCGACGTAAGCAGACCATTCCGAAATTTTCTCCTGCAGACCGCGACCAGCTGATTCACAAGTATCACCCTGACTTTCGGGCCAGCGCCTACCGGCCGATCAAGTTCGGCCCTAACGAAGGCGACAAGACAGTCGTCGAGCTGGCGACATTGCTCGAAGGCGATAGCCCCATTCAAGACGATCTCGCCCTGACGCCTCATTACCGGCCGATGTCTTGGTCATCGGCGGCGGGGGAGCCGGTTGCGCTGCCGCGCTACATGCACAGGGAGCTGGTGCCAAGACAATCCTGGCCACGAAACTGCGGCTTGGAGACTCCAACAGCGTGATGGCGCAGGGCGGGATGCAGATTTCTGTCGCGCCGGAAGATTCGCCGGTCACGCATTTTATCGATACGCTCAAGGGCGGTCACATGGAGAACGACCATGCCCTGCTCAAGGTCATGGTCGAAGACGGACCCTCGATTGCCAAATGGTTGCTCGAATTAGGTGTCTTGTTCGATCGTCAGGCCGACGGCAATCTGCATGTGAAAAAAGGAGGCGGCAGTTCCAAGCCGCGTCTCCTGACCTGCTCCGATTACACCGGCCTCGAAATTATGCGCGTGCTTAAGGACGAGGTCCTCAATCAAAAGATTCAATTGCTCGAAGTTTGCGCAGCCGTTGAATTGCTCAGCGACGACGAAGGGAACTGTACCGGCGCGATCTTCAAAGATCTCGATAATCAGCGGCACGTGGTCGTAGCCGCCAAGTCCGTCATTCTCGCGACCGGCGGGATTGGCCGGCTGCATATTCAGGGATTTCCGACGAGCAATCACTATGGCGCGACCGGCGATGGACTCTGTCTGGCCTACCGTATGGGCGCCAAGCTGGCCCATATCGATACGTTCCAATACCATCCATCAGGCGCGGTGTATCCTGAACAATTGATCGGTGCCTTGGTGACGGAGGGTATTCGTTCCGAGGGTGGGCAGCTGGTGAATGCGAAGGGCGAACGCTTCGTGAACGAACTTGACACGCGCGACGTCGTGTCTTCCTCGATCATCCGTGAGTGCGAAGAAGGCCGAGGAATCAGAACGATGTCCGGCCGTGTCGGCGTCTGGCTGGATACGCCGTTGCTGGATGCGGAGCATGGGCCGGGCACCGTGGAAAAACATTTCCCGGCGATGATGCTTCAGTTCGAACGGTTCGGAATCGACATCAGCAAAGATCCCGTCTTGATCTATCCGACGCTGCATTATCAGAACGGCGGCGTGAAGATCGATACGAACTCGGAAACGAACGTGAAGAACCTCTTCGTTGCAGGCGAAGCCTCCGGTGGACTGCATGGACGCAATCGCCTGATGGGCAATTCGCTGCTTGATCTCATGGTTTTCGGCAAGCGGTCTGGGTTGACTGCGGCCGGCAGAGTCGGAACAATGAAACAGGGCCAGCTCACGCTGAAACATTTGCAGAAGTTCCGCGCCGAAGCGATGAAACACGGCAACGTCAGCGGTGTCATTTCACCGATGATTCTGCCGGCGTACACAAGAAAAGTGGGGTGAGGACGTTGGCGGGGCATTTCTCGTGCTCGTTCACCGCACACCCAGGATCAATGAGGTTGTTAAATATTGGTCGGTGTTCGCAGGGGTGAAGGCGCGTCCCGGCGCGCCTAGGGTGGGCGGGTGAGAATAGCCCGCGCAGTAAGAAACGCTCCCGCCACCGTCCTCAGAGATGAATGAGGTAGAGAATGAATGTGCACGAATTCCAAGCCAAATCCTTGTTCGCTCAGTTCGGCGTGCCGGTGCCTCGTGGGAAGGAGATCACGTCTCCCGACGCTGCAACGGCCTGGGCCGACGAGCTGAACACTCCGGTCTTCGTCGTGAAGGCCCAGATCCATGCCGGCGGACGGGGCAAGGCTGGCGGCGTCAAGATCACCAAAGATAAGGCTGCGGTGGCCGGGCTGGCCGAGGAGTTGATCGGCAAGACTCTGGTGACGCACCAGACCGGTCCAAAGGGGCGCCAGGTTCATCGTCTGTTGATGGAAGAAGGGGCCAATATCGCCAAGGAACTCTATCTGTCGCATCCTTGTCGATCGCGATACAGGCTGGCCGACCTTCATTGCCAGCACCGAAGGCGGAATGGAAATCGAAGAGGTCGCGGCTCATACACCGGAGAAGATCATCAAGGAAGCGATTGATCCGGCCGTCGGTTTTCAGGGGCACAACGGCCGTAACGTGGCTTTCGCGCTTGGGCTTGCAGAACATCGAGCCGGCGGTCATCAATCCCTTCGTGAAGATGCTGGAAAATCTCTACCGTCTGTTCATGGAAAAGAATGCGGCGCTGGTTGAAATCAATCCGCTGATCATCACGAAGGAAAAGACCCTCGTCGCGCTCGACGGCAAGGTCTCGTTCGACGACAACGGCCTCTTCAAGCACGCAAGACGTGCAGAAGATGCGCGATCTGAACGAAGAAGAGCCGCTCGAGATCGAAGCGGGAGCAAACAATCTGAATTACGTCAAACTCGACGGGAACATCGGCTGCATGGTGAACGGCGCGGGCCTTGCCATGGCGACGATGGATGTCATCAAACTGGCTGGCAGTGAGCCGGCGAACTTCTTGGATGTCGGCGGCGGCGCGACGAAGGAGACGGTGGCAGCGGGTTTTCGCATTCTCCTGAAGGATCCGAACGTCAAGGGCATCTTCATCAACATCTTCGGCGGCATCGTCCGTTGTGAGCGGATTGCGCATGGCGTGATCGAAGCGGCGAAAGAAGTGAAAATCACGGTGCCGTTGGTCGTCCGGCTGCAGGGGACAAATGCGGAAGAAGGCCGCAAGCTGTTGGCCGAGTCCGGCTTGAAGCTCGAAGTCGCCAACGATCTGTGGGAGGCGGCGCAGAAAATCGTGAAGTTGACCGGCAAAGCAGGATAAGGAGAGCGCCGTGAGCATTCTCGTTAATAAAAATACGCGGGTGGTGGTGCAGGGGATCACGGGCAAGGAAGGCTCGTTCCATGCGACCCAGTGCAAGGCCTATGGGACGAAGATGGTTGCGGGTGTGACGCCGGGGAAGGCCGGGCAGGAAGTCGAGGGCATTCCGGTCTTCAACACGGTGGCTGATGCGGTGAAGAAGACCGAGTGCGATACGTCGCTGATCTTCGTACCGCCGCCGTTCTGCGCCGATGCGATCCTTGAAGCGGCAGATGCCGGTGTCAAGTTGATCATCTGCATTACCGAGGGGATACCCGTCAACGACATGGTCAAGGTGAAGCGGGCGCTTCGTGGCCGCGATGTCCGTTTGATCGGGCCGAACTGCCCAGGTGTCATCACGGTCGACGAAGCCAAGATCGGCATCATGCCGGGTTTTATCCATAAGAAAGGCGTTGTGGGAGTCGTCTCTCGCAGCGGCACCTTGACCTATGAAGCCGTGCATCAGCTCTCGACGTTGGGGTTGGGTGAAACGACTTGTGTCGGGATCGGCGGTGATCCGGTCAATGGCACGGGCTTCGTCGATGTCCTGCCGTTGTTCGAGAAAGATTCTGAGACGCAGGCGATCGTCATGATCGGAGAGATCGGCGGCGACGCCGAGGAAAAAGCAGCTGAGTTCATCAAGAAGAACGTGAAGAAACCGGTAATCAGCTTCATTGCCGGCATTACCGCGCCTCCAGGTCGTCGCATGGGTCATGCCGGCGCGATTATTTCCGGCGGCAAGGGGACCGCCGCCGAAAAGATGAACACCCTGGAAGCGGCCGGGGTCAAGTCGTCAAGAATCCAGCTGAGATCGGCGAAGCGGTCAAGAAAGCATTAGGACGGTAGTTTCCCGAGTACGTGCTTCTGTTCCCATCCTCTTTCACCACTACTTTGTGGGCATCATCTCTATAGCCTGTCCATCAACTTCGCTCCGTGAGGCAGGTGTGACGATTGTCATGATGAGCTATTGGATTTACCGATAGCTCCAATCCGTTTTATCTATTTTCAAAACTGAACGCGGGGTTGCTACTGTGGGCGCCGTCCGCCCCTACGGTGCGAGAAGAGCATCCCCTCCTGATCGCTCTGGAGGCGGATTGGTGGACTCTCATGCCAAGAACCGCAATCGCCGAACCGGAGGTCGATGCGAGTCTCACGAAGACGCACTCGTCTCGCCGCACTGACCATCGACGAAAGACTGACGGAGAGCAGATTGCGCGACCCAAATTCGTCGAAGAACATGGTTTCTTTACCGTGGGAGGACGATGAATGAAAACGAGAATTTCGGCGATGATTTGTCTCCTCTGTGTCCTCGGCTATTCGGATCTCACCAGGGCGGACGATCCGTACAGCCAACGGGTCGCCGATCCCTATGCCCTATCGCCTGATCCCCCAACCATGTCCTCCGGGACGCCCGAGCTCTATCTTTCCTTTATGGCGGGCGTGGCGCTGCCGAGCAATGCGGACGCCACGTTTACGGACGGGACGACGCCGACGATAGTCAAGGATGTCAACTATCAGAATAGAATATCGCGATCGGGGGCAGCGCGGGGATCTGGTTTCCAACCAGAAGCAAGTTGGCGGGATTCGATCTCGGCGTGGAACTCACCGGCCAGGTTTGGTATCCGGACGCGCCCTGCTGTCAGAATCATTTTAATGGGCAGATTCTTCCGGACGGACAGTTTCAGGGCACCACGACTGAAATGTCAGGCATCTACATCGGCCCCAATTTCCTGATTCGCTACCCGATGGCGATTTCCGATGCCTATCCCAACGGGCGGTGGCATCCGTACGTCGGGATCGGCGTGGGCAATGCATCAGATGTCCTTTAGGCCTGGTGGAAACCGAGGGGTTAGTTCGTGTTGTATTCCTGGGGGTGATTTAAATACGAATCCCATCACCGACCAACGGAATACGACTGTCGGGTTTATGGGAATGGGAGGAATCAAGGCGCATCTCTTCAAGTACGTGGCTGCGTTTGCGGAGGCGAAGTATATCCATGCCCATCACGACGGGCTGGGGTCGGATCGGTTCGGGTTGTCCCCACCTGGTGGAGGTAATCTGACTCTTAATGAGTATTCATCCACGATCAACACGATCCTTGTGCAAGCGGGCTTGTCGATTCACTTTGACATCAATCCGTAGGTTCGCGTCAGATCAATACCCCCCGACCGCAAGCGGTGGGGGGTGCGATTGGCCCCAAACGTTCTCGCTTCCGATCTTCCTTCTCCTCACCTCATTCCCATCTATCGGGTAAGGCCTGGCATCGGTTGGTACATAGGTATTTATCCAACGCAATTCGATGGGATGTCCATCGTCTCTGCTCAGTGACGCGGGTGTGACAATGGTCATATCGTTTAATGAGTTGTTAGCTGGTGTTGCCGTGCCATATAGAAGAGCGACGGGTGATGACGGTTCGTGAAGGCGGGAGAACTAGTCGATTCATCCAGCGCCACAGGCCTGTCCGATGGGGTATTGGATTTACCGATAGCTCCAATCCGTTTTATCTATTTTCAAAACTGAATGTGGGGTTGCTACTGTGGGCGCCGTCCGCCCCTACGGTGCGAGCAGAGCATTCTCTCCTGGTCGCTCTGGAGGCGGATAGGTAACTCTCATGCCAAGAACCGCACCAGCCGAGCCGGGGGTCGATGCGAGTCTCACGAAGACGCACGCGTCTCGCCGCACTGACCATCGACGAGAGACTGACGGAGAGCAGATTGCGCAACCCAAATTCGTCGAAGAACATGGTTTCTTTACCGTGGGAGGACGATGAATGAAAACGAGAATTTCGGCGATGATTTGTCTCCTCTGTGTCCTCGGCTATTCGGATCTCACCAGGGCGGATGATCCGTACAGCCAACGGGTCGCCGATCCCTATGCCCTATCGCCTGGTCTCCCGACCATGTCCTCCGGGACGCTCGAGCTCTATCTTTCTTTTATGGCCGGCATGGCAATTCCGCAGAGTGCGGACGCCACGTTTACGGACGGGACGACACCGACGATAGTCAAGGATGTCAACTATAATAATAACTTCTCGGTTGGTGGCAACGCGGGGATCTGGTTTCCAACCAGAAACAAATTGGCGGGATTCGATCTCGGCACTGAAATCACCGGCTTTATTTGGTATCCGGACGTGTGCCTGCTGTTGGGACTTTTATAATAATAGTCCCACGGGGGCGGGTAATATTAACGGGGTCGCCAATAACGGCACCGCGACTGAGATCGAAGGCATCTACGTCGGCGTCAATTTTCTGCTTCGCTACCCGATGGCGATTTCCGAGGCCTATCCCAATGGGCGGTGGCATCCGTACGCCGGGATCGGCGTGGGAGCGCATCAGCTGTCGATGGCGCCAGGAGGATTCCGGGGGGGTAATCTTCTCAACGCCATCACCAACCAACGGGATACGACTGTCGGGGTGGATGGGAGCTGGCAGGAATCAAGGCGCATCTCTTCAAGTACGTGGCTGCGTTTGTTGAGGCGAAGTATATCCAGGCCCATCACGACGGGCTGACGACGGATCGGTACGGGAATTCCGATCAGGGCAGTCTCGCTATATTGTCTAGTGGGCCCGGTCCATTTGTTAATCCATATTCATCCTCGATCAATACGATCTTTGTGCATGCGGGCTTGTCGCTGCACTTTGACGTTAAGCCGTAGGTTCGTGTAGGAGCCACGCAGGTTTCTATCTCGGTGCAGCGCGGTGTTCAGCCGGGGTTGCCTGACTGAACACCGACCCCGAGAGCAATTCCTCCCTCTCCATCCAATACATCGCGGTTGCTCACTCATGCTATAGGGATTGTAGTCAGTGAACCGTCCGGCCTGACCAAGGTCCTCGATCAACGTTCGTCCTGTAGCAGCTTGCCGAGGTCGTGGCAGGCGCCCACTAGATTTGAGGGGTTCGATTGACGTTCAGACCAATGTCGGCAAGCAGTTCACGTCTAGAGCCGGTGCTTGAGACATGACTCGATCCAAGCGGTGGCGGGTGAGTGTGGGCACACGAATGAACTCGACGCCAAAGATATTTTCACGAACCCAGCGGATTTTCCCCAACTCGATGAACAGAGAGGATGTTGGATCGGGTAATACGACGCTCAGTTTAATATAGCTTCCGGCAAGGACTGTCCGCTCGCAGGTGACGGCACAGCCTGAAAAAGAGAGGTCCGAAACCATCCCTTCTCCTACAAATGGAGCGCCTCCGAATATCACAGGATATGCCACGGGAAGCCGCCGATGGATTCGCCAGTTCACTGATTGGTCTGACATGTGGATGCCCTCCATAGGGGCGCAGTCTATCCAGTTGGTTGGCAAGGGACCATTCCCCAGAGGGGGGGGCTAGGGCATGCCCTAGGTCTCATAACGATTTGTAGATTGGTAGCAGTGGTTTGTTGAACTACCGTTTACTCAGCATGATAGGCGGGGAGGCGCAGCGATTCATCACTAGACCAACCTTAAGGCCTGTTAGGTTTATCCGTCGAAGGAGACAGAGGGACTGTCGGCGAGGGTTCGAGTCGTTCAAGCAAATCTCGCTTCAGTCTGTCGGTCCTCGATTCGGTTGTCTCGTTGCAAGCTATTGATGTCTTTGGCTTTCCTGGAATTCAGTTCGATGACGTTTGCATCATCCCGGACTAAGTGAGGCGTGAGGAAGACCAGAAGATTGAGTTTCTCGGTCGTGCGAGTCTGAGTTTTGAAGAGCCAGCCGAGCCACGGAATGTCTCCCAACAGAGGAACCTTCCGTTCGCTGAGCGTGATGTTGTCACGCACAAGTCCTCCAACGACGAGCGTCTGTTGATCCTGGGCAACGGTCGTCGTCTCCATGGATCGCTTGCTCGTCGTGGGGCCGACCGGGATGCTTGCCGAACCGGAGCCGATGGTCTGAGCCACGTTTTCGGCGATTGCTGTAATCTCTTGCTTGATTTCAAGTCGAATCAAATCATCTTCGAGTACTTGAGGTGTCAACTCTAACGTCACGCCGACGTCTTTCCGTTCAATTGTTACGAGGGTTCCCCCGGTGATCCCTTGAGCTTGTCCGGTTGGGAATGGGCGATTTTCACCGACGACGATCTTGGCCTTCTGGTTATCGGCAGCGAGGACCTGAGGTGTGGAAAGGACATTCGTATCGGTCAGGTTCATCAGAAGGTTCATGAATGCCCGGACGTTGACCGTGTTCAATACGGTCACTGCGCCACCGGTCGCTCCACCCGCGGCGACGCCACTGATGGCCTGAGCCACAGTGGCAAGGTCTTCCGGCGCTCTGTTGAATCCGCCGAGCAATTGAAAAAATCCGGACTTTCCTGCACCGAGAACTTGAGTAGGGTCGGTGCCGATCTGGCGCAGGCGATCCACTTGGACCTCCAGGATGACCGCTTCCACAAAGACCTGCTTGCGCCGTATGTCGAGGTCACGAATCACTCCTTGGAGATGACCCCAAGCGATCTTGGTCGAACTGATCACGATGGAGTTCGTTGCCTTATCGGCAAACACTTGGACCGGAGCTTCGAATTCCGTCAGCGGTCTGATCGGAGGCCTGGTGCCGGGCGTCATCTGCGCAACGGTTTGTGAGCGCGCAACCAGATTGGTCAGCACGGCGGCCGGATCATCGTCGACATTGGCATGTTTGAGTTTGTACACAAACACACCCCGCTCCGGTGGAAGGTCGCCCATGGGCACAACCTGATAGAGGTTCCCCCTCTTCGGCACCACAGCCAAGCGGGCGGCTTCCAATGCCGCGACGAACATATTGAAGGCCTGGTCCGGTAACACCTTGGTCGGAGAAAACACGGATATTTTTCCACCCTGCTTTTTAGTGGTTTCATCCAGAACAAAGTTTTTTCCCGTGAGCTCGCTGATAAATCGGACGAAGACAGGGATATCGACTTCATTAAAATCTAAGGCCACCTTTGCCGGCTGGCCTCCTGTTCCCTGCGAGAAAAGAGGAGGAGGGAAGGGCAAACAAAAAACAGTAACAAAGCCAGGCAAATTTCAAGTCTCCTGGCCATTTTTGATGGACGACAACCCTATGGGAAGGGCTTGCACGATGGGCTGTTTAATTCCGTGGTATCAGTGTATCAGAGCCAGCTGGATACATATGTGAGTCTCGACCGTATATCATAGGCATATCGAAGGACACAACAAGGATGAAGTTTTTTGAAAGGGAGCCGAAGCTCACGCGGAAAGACGGTCCGTCTCTGCCGCTTGATCCTTTCGTGAGTTGGTGGGAGCCGGTCATTTACAGATAGTTAACTCCTTTCACAAAAAACCGATAAAGAGAGGTTACACGCGAGGACCAAACCGACGTAGGTCGGAACGGCGCACAATATGTTCCTAACGTATATATCACCAATAAACTAATTGATCTGCTTCGCTCTTCGTAGTATCCGATTTTCTGTTCTCTCCAACTTGACCAAACCGGGAAGGGCAAAGGTCTGTCCAAAATTGGATGAACGATGGAAACGCAAGGAATATTCGTGACTCAACCCTTTAATTTTCAATGGCTTGATTTAATGAATCATTAGAGAGCGAGGTATCTGGATTGCAGACTCCTCAAAGGTTTCACCCCTATGTCAATCCCAACCATCAAGGGAGTTGGGGAGAGCGGATCGAGCCGCTGATGCAGGCTCCCAGGTAGGGGGATCTGCTTAAGGTTGTAGCGTGCGCGCGAATAAAAAACTCCCTTTAAAATGGGATAAAACCCAGACCACCCGTGGCTATAAGCGTGGTGTGGTTGGCTACAGCAGGAAGATACGGCTCTTCTTGAGGAAGCCATCACCCAAATGAATGCCGGAAAATATGGGCGTTCTTCGCTGCGCTGAAGGAATTACTGACACTCGATCCGCACAACATGGAGGCGCGACGGCTTTTCGCTACCCTCCACCTTCGTCTCGGGAGCCTTATCCCGGCGAGACAAGCCTTTGACTCACTCATCAGCGAAGCGTTTCAGCGCCAGGATTACTGGCTCGCAGAATCGTTGCTTCGAGAATACTTAGCCGCCGGTCCTCGATGTGTTCCTTTCCTAGAGAAACTTGGGGCGCTCTATCAAGAAAAAGGAAATGCACTCGAGGCCGTCGGCGAGTACGGCAAGGCAATCGATATCTTGATCGAAGACCCTGATCCCGACAATCCACACCATGCCTCTCAACTCTACGCAAAAATACGAGAACTTGCTCCCGCGAGTCCGGTGGCCTTTCGATTGGCGTCGCTCTTTGACACGCAAACCGGTGAGCTGCTGGCTCGTCAGTCCAGCGACTCTGGACAATCAACCGTCGCTCCATCACTCGACATGTCTGAAGGAGATCAGGGTATTCAAACAGGTCTGGAACCGATGGATGGGGTGATGCCGTGGGAAATTCAGGATTCTCCGGCGACGGCACCGGATGCGCTCAAAGTAGCCGATGTATCCGATGCCTCCGATTTCTCGGGGCCTCTGATCCCACCGACGATCACGGACCTTCCTGCCCCTCAAGGGCCGGCTCTCGATGGAGAGGTAGCGCCATCCGATCCACCCTTACGAGAGCAGACAGCCAACAGCGCGTGTGAAGTGCGAAGTGATGCGCCCGCTACTGAGAGTTCCGAGACACAACATGGGCCGGATGCAGATGTGTCAACAGGTGGTCCTACCGCAGTTCAGGAACAAGACGGATTGTTGGCTGAGGCTGAGCCGGATGCACCCTATGATCTAGATGTAAGTGGCTCATCCGTGGTTTTCGCGCCCACGGTGCCTGCCGATGCTTCGGAACTTCCGATTAGCTCGGCACAGTCTATTGAAGCTGCCGGCGAGACGCCTTCATCCCAGATTGAAGAGATATCAGCACCCACCTACTTGGACACCGAACTGTCGACTGCCGGGCCAATAGCGGTCGAGGATGGGCAGCCTTCCTTACGCAAATCTGTCGAGGCCGATTCGAAGGAAGTGATTCCTGAACCGCTTCCAGACGTCTGCGCTCCATCGAGTCCCGAATCGGTTTCAGTCGAATGAGATTTCAGAGCCATGGAAGCAACCAGACTTCTCATGGGAATCAGTGTTTAATAGCGCATGGAAGTTCGAAAGTGATCATTCAGCGAATCTCTCCTCGCCGGAAGTCATCCAGACAGGACGTCGAGGAAGTACTTACTCCGGCGTCAGCAGCGTCACCTCTCCAGGAACAGGCGTTAGAAAGCCAAGAAGGGTGAAATTCCGAAGCGCGAAGCATCGACATCGCTTGGAGACCAGACTCCTTCTGGATCTCCAATTGCGCCGATGCCATGGGATCAGGTTCAGGAGTCGGTCATTTCGATTTTCCCGACGCCAACAGATCAGCCGGTTGCCGAAAGTGAGGAGTCAACGATAAGTCGATCGGCTGGTGAAGTTGAGTCGCTATCGAAAGTTAGTGACGATCAAGCGCAACCTCCGATCATTCTGATAAGTTTGCTACAGAAACGGAGACCTTTTCGATTGCTTCGACGCCGGTCTCGCCTGAGCCGGAGATTCCTGCTGCTGATCTGGGACCAGCCTCTGTTCAGACAGAAAGAGACTTTACCTTTGCGGAACCGGAACAGCCGCCGGCGGTGAGCCATCTACGATGGATGAGCCGCCACTATTGGTAGTTCCCATGGCAGCGATAGCGTCGCCGATTTTCGAGAGTAGACCGCTCACAGACGATAGAGTGGTTCCTACGGAAGGTCCGCCGCAGAACGCTGACTCTATTTTAAGTACCGGACAATGATCGCGCGATCGCTGAAGCTCAGAGCGCTGTTCAGGAGCCTCCCGTCACCTCATCACCACCTACAAGCGAGACCCTGAGCAAGGAACCTGAAGAGATTCCAATTTCCCCGCCGTTACCAGAGCAACAGAGAATTGGGGAACTGCCGCCTGAAATAGCGACAATTCCTCATCTCACCGAAGAGACGACTGAGGCGCAGAGTCATGAACGGCAGCGCAAGCAATGACGTTAGATCGAGGCGCGAATCCCACCCGTGAATTAGTAACTGAATCGATTCTTGAGCCAGTGCCTGAACAAAAGAAATGGGATAAGACAGGAGAATCGATTCGACTTCTCGCACCTCAAACCTCTCCCATTGCCCACGTGCCCCCATCGATTTCCGAACGGCAAGAAGTCAGCCGGTCGATGTCGGTGGCTGCCGCTGCTGTTGATGTGCTTTTTGAGTCGTCCCGAAATGTCAGGGTGTCTGAGACTCGCGAATCTATAGCCGAGCCAAAGCCCCGCCGAGAATCCAGTACTACGCGGAGTCGAATCCGCATTGTGATTGCCGGCTTTATCGGCTCATGCTTTTCGACCACGCGCGCTATTGTGGCGACGTGTGTGGGGCTGGTGATGCTCTCGGGGATCTTCACCGCGTTAACGATCGGAGCCATCGGACTAACCTGGATCATCATGGAAGAGTCGCCATCTCCGGTATTTCAAAGCTTCATCACTACTCCCCAACGCACCCTGTCGGATTTCAAGAAAAACGGTTACTTTCTTCTCCTTGGGATTGACGCATCGGCCGGTCACGATCCGATACAGGCAGGGTATGATCGGAAACCTGAAATCAACGATGGCAATTCGGCCTCGGTTTGTTTTGGCGGTTCCGGATCGAGGACGATCGCGGGGACGAATGCATCAGCCAATGTCATGCGCGGCTGGGTTCGCAGAGCGGATCCTGTCGGCGAGTTCAAGTCCCATCAGGAGACCATTAAAGGATGGGGCAATCAGCATCAACTTGCGCTCAATCGATACGGCCAGTGGCAAAAGCTTTCCTTTGAGGACTGGGGTTACGGCCAACCTGTCGGTCCACCCTGTACCGCCATGGTCTTTGCCCATCAACTCCATGTGGCGGATGGGTTCCTGCAAGACGCCGATCTGGGCGTCGACCGACTTGAAACGGACATGGAGGCGTGGCGGATCGTCCTGGGTCAAGCGAGGACCCTTGCCGTGAAAATGCTGGCGCTACAGGCGATCAATGACGACATTGCGGTCGCCTCGGGGTTACTCGTCCGTTCTGACTTCGACGGAAAATACCTGGGACGCATCTCCAAATTCCTTCGTCCACTTGATCAGGTGGAGCTCTCGATGCGCTGGCCCATGCAGAGCGAGCTAGTCGTCGCTTCAAAGATGTACGACGCTCAGCTGAAAGCAGCACGAGCCGAAGAACAGCCGGTGTATACGATGGTGGCATCGGCTCTCCCCTTGCCGGTGCAACGCCGTCTCAACGACTATGCAGACTATTACGACGCGTCGTACAAAGCTGTCGGCGAAGGACGATATGGTTCGTTGCCGAAGTGGAAAAACTATATCCACTTTCCGGCATCCGGCCTGACGGATTATTTCACCAATCCGATCGAGAATATTGTCGGTCTTGAACCGCTTGCTCCATGGGACCGATACAACGGATTTGTGGTCGATACGGATGCCCACCTCCGGCTTGCCAGCTTGCAAGCCTGGCTCAGACGTGGTTCCCTCGATGGAGATCTCCTCACACGGATCGCGAAAGCGGGGCAAAGTTTCTATGACCCCTACACGGGACTGCCGATGTTGGTGAACATGAAAAAGGACGCCCTCTACAGTGTTGGACACGACGGGAAAGATCAAGATGCCGATCCTCTGTCGGATGTGGTGGTAGAGATTCCTGCCGTACAAACGTCTGCCGCTCAGACAAAATCATCGGCCGCTTCATCCAAGTCCAGATAAGCCTTTTCCCCGCTATTCCCAGCCTGCTCCGGCATTTGCTTGACAGCCGCTTGGAGTATTTCACACAATCAGTGGGTTTTGTATAAATGAAGAGGTGTGTCATGGGACATTCACCAAGACCGTTCTTTGAGGATCTCTCCATGAAGAAAGGCGCGACGTTTCCAACTGCAGTTCCGACGCAGATCGTATCCAACGAGGAGTTTGCCCCAATCTGCCAAACGGACGAACAGGCTTGCGTCGAGCGGGTAACAAGAGAATTGGTGGAAAAGGGGGCAGCCCAACGTGGATTGACACGTCGAGACTTCCTGAAGACCACCGGCGGTATGGCGGCTGCGCTACTGGCCATGAACGATGCATTCGGCCGCTTTTTCAATATCGGAGAAATCGAGCTGTTCGAAACGGCGGCGTTTGCCGAGCAACAGGGATCTCCGTATTTTATCTTCGATGTCCAGACCCACTACGTCAGTTCCCATTACGATCCGTCCGATGCCGAATCCAGTCGGAAGGGGGCCGCTGTCCAAACAGGCGCTGCTGTCGTTGAGACAAGCACATTCGCGAGGCGGGGCTCAATCCGAAACTGGCCGGTGATCGGGGTACAATCGATGACTTGTCATGGAAGAATTTTGTGAAAGAAGTGTTTTTCGACAGTGAGACCACCATCGGTTTGATCAGCACGCCGCCCGGACCCTATCCGCAAGAAGCGGTCGTGCCACCGAACGAGATGGCGCATATCCGCGACGAAATCAATCGGTTGGCCGGTTCGCAACGAATGCTGGCGCATGGACTGGCCACACCACAGCTGGGTGCGTCAGATTTGGAATTCATGGCGATGCAAGCGGAGACCCTCAAGGTCGATGCGTGGAAATGTTACACCGGTTCCTGCCCGAAGGGATTCGATCGTGGCTGGTGGATGGACGATGAGACGATCGCCTATCCGATGTTGGAACAGGCGCGGAAGCTCAACGTGAAGCGTGATCTGCGTCCACAAAGGGACTGCCCCTTGGGCCGGTGCCGGACTACAACCATCCGAGAGATTTGATCAAGGCAGCCAAGGATTTTCCGGATATCGATTTTTTGGTCTATCACTCCGGGTTTCGAGAGTGCGGCATCGATCGATCAGATATTTGCGAAGACCGGCGAGATTCCCTGGACCACCGAGTTCTGCCGGATGAAGCAGGCAGAGCCGAGTATTTAGAATATCTATATGGAGCTCGGCTCGACCTTTGCGCAGTTGGTGACGACCCATCCGTTGATCTGCGCGCATCTGCTGGGGCAGATTATCCGCTCGTTCGGCATTGATCACGTACTGTGGGGCACAGACTCCATCTGGTATGGGACGCCGCAATGGCAGATCGAAGCATTTCGGCGATTCCAGATCCCTGAGGAATTGATCGAGAAACATCAGTATCAGCTTCTGACGAGGCGGGTGAAGGAACGGGTTTTTGGATTGAACTCGGCCAGGGTGTTTGGGGTCGATGTCGAAGCAAAACGGCATGAGGTCCCGAATGACGCCCTCGGCCGGCTCAGAATGAGCTATCTGGAAGAGGGGCCTGAGCCGAGCCGAAGAGTGTATGGATGGGTGGCAGGATGAGCGGACGGAGCAGGTCGTGTCTTCTGCTCGCGCACCGCGCACGCAGGATCGATTATAAAGCTAGGCGACGGTCGGTGTGCGGTGCTTGCGCGCAACGAGGCATCGACCAGCTCCGCCCATGGATGATAGAGAGAAGAGAAAGGAAGAATCAATGAAGAGTGAAATCTTGTATCCCGGGGCGTTTCCGATGGTGCGTGTTGAGTTGGCAGAGGGAGAACATATCAAGGCTGAGTCAGGCGCGATGGTGGCCTGCTCGCCGACCATCGACATTGAGAGCAAAATGGAGGGGGGATTTCTCGGAGCGCTGTCACGAAAGTTTCTGACGGGAGAGAAGTTTTTCTTCCAGACGTTGCGCGCCAGTCGCGGTGCCGGCGAAGTGTTGCTTGCGCCGACGGTGCCGGGCGAAATTGTTGTTCTCGATCTCGATGGCGTCAGCGAGTATATGGTGCAGAAGGATGGATTCCTGGCTGGTGCTGATGGGGTGACGATCGATAGTCAGATGCAGAGTATGACTCGGGGATTGTTGGGTGGGGAGGGGTTCTTCATCCTCAAAATGAGCGGGAAGGGGATGCTCCTTCTGAACAGCTTCGGAGCCGTTCACAAGATCGAGTTGAAACCGGGTCAGGAATACATCGTGGACAATAGCCATCTGGTGGCTTGGTCCACCACCACCACGTACAATATCGAAAAGGCCACGTCCGGATGGGTGGCCAGCTTCACCTCAGGCGAAGGGTTTGTGTGCCGATTCCGCGGACCGGGTCTTGTGTTCATTCAGAGCCGCAATCCAGGCGGCTTCGGAGCATGGGTAAGGCAGTTCATTCCAGTTACCGAGTAGCGGCAGCTGAAAATGGCCGTCAACTTTGTTCTCGGCTCGCAAGAAATCTTCACCGTACCCCGCACGAGGAGAGAGCTGTCTTGGCAGCTCGGGGCGGGAGGGTGGAAACTACCACGCCTCCGGTTTCTGTTCGCCTGCGGCCTCGTTCACGGCCATTTTGAGCTGCCGCACGTTTCGCGATGATCGCCAGCACTCCCAATGCGCTCTGTTTTGGTGAGGAATTCCCTGCCACTGGTGCGCCGTGTCTTGTCCATGTCGAAGGACATGGGCTTACGATGACTTTTCTCTCGGATCGTGATGCGGGCGAGCGCCGTTGGGAATCGGTGCCATTTTCAGAACTGACCGTTTCGGCAGGCGGATTGGATCATGACCAGCTCGTCGCGACATGGATGGGACCGACAGGGCAGCGGACGCTGTATCTCAAAAACCCCGACGTGATTCGTGCCTTCCGACAAGCGGCGCCTGATCACTTGACCATACCGCTTGAACGAGCGGCGGAACAGGTCCGCCGGGTTCGGCAACGGCATCGGATCGTGTGGGGTATCGTTGGAGGGGCGCTTCTGGCCTCGGTGTTGGGGCTCTGGTTTGGGAGTGACCTACTGGTGGAACTTGCCGTCGATCGAATCCCGATCGAATGGGAGCGAAAGCTGGGCGAGTCTGCCTATCATGATTTCCTTGCTCGGCAGGAGGTTATGAAAGAAGGCCCCGCCGTAACGGCCATCACCGAGATGACCCATCGCCTGACCGACCCGATCCCGGAGAACCCCTACACATTCGAGATCACCGTCGTGAAAAGCGACGTGGTGAATGCCTTTGCGCTCCCCGGGGGGTATATCGTCGTGTTCACGGGATTGATGAAAAAGGCGGAAAGCCCGGAAGAAGTGGCCGGCGTATTAGCCCATGAGCTGAACCACGTGCTGCAGAGGCATGGACTGGAACGTATCGTCAAGCAGCTGGGCTTCGTGGCCGTCGTGTCGATCGTGCTGGGGAATCCGCCGGGATTGGGTGGGGTGATGAAGCAGCTTGGTGTTGAATTGATGACGTTGAAGTTCGGTCGAACGCAGGAGACCGAAGCGGACCTGACCGGTCTTCAACTCCTTCATCGGGCTAAAATCGATCCGTCCGGCATGATCACGTTTTTTCAACGATTGGCTGAGAAAGATCAGGGACGAGTCGAGTGGCTCTCCACCCACCCGATGAGCAACGCGAGAGCGGATCGTCTGAAGGCTGAACTCGCAGATATGCCGAAGCAAACCCCTCAGCCGTTTACATTCGATTGGACTAAAGTCCGAGCCACGCTTGGTGGTCACACCGGTGGGAGCCCGTGAATCGCTCGAGGCCGATCCGCATCGGGATCATTGCCGATAGGCGAAAACCTTCTCATAGAAGTACAGAAATCAGGCTATCAGACTCAATATCGGACTTCGTCACGGACCCTCAGTACGATAGGAATTGTAGACGTTGTTGGTGGCTTCCTTTTACTCGTGCCACTCGTTGGCCTCTTGTTATCCGGCGCCTGGAAACACGATCCTGGTCAATATGGGTTTACACTTGATCCAGAAAAGGAGCAGGAAAAATGATGTGCCTGGAGTATTTGAAAAACTAGTGAGAGTAAAGAGTGATCTCTGACTCAACACAAGATGGTGCGACTAAAGCCGATCCTTGGGACGATGAGGTCTGCAGACGGATCAAAACCGTAGTCCTGCACCCACTAATCCATAGTGGGTGCGAAAATCAACGGCCAGTCCCTCCCAATGATAGTCGGATGAAAGATGCCGGTACTCACCGAACAGAAAGAAAGAATAGGGCCGGTCTTTACCGAATAGATGGACTGTGGGACTGAGAAGGACTTGGATTCCACCGAGAAATTGATGGGTAAAGGCGCGGGCCGTGTCAAAATCCTTATCATCTCGCCCCGCAATGTTTGGATTGAGGAGCGTACCATGAGACCACCCGATGCCGGCTCCGATGTACGGGCGGATTCTTTCCCCCGGATAGCGTAGGATCAGATTGAACGTCGTATTGATGATGAGCAGGTCGGAGCGGCCGGTCTCATGGTTCCGTCCCTTCGTGATGTTGGGGAAGGAAAGCGCTGCGCCGTGCATATTGGAATCCATCTCAAGTCCCACCATTCGATGGAGTGCGGAAGGAAAGAGCCCGACCTTGAACCCGGCACCGAAACCTTCCTGAATTGAGGCAGGAACGGTCGTTTCCTGGTTGAAAATATCCTGATCGCGAGGCCAACTGCTCAGCGCATACGCGCTCAATTCCACGTCACCGAATTCGCCCGCTCTTGCCACATCACGGAAGCACAGGCAGCAGAGCAGCAGAGTGGATGGAATGATCAGGCATGCGAGGGGAGCAAGTCCCACGGTTCCACAAGAGAATGAAGGAGGGGAATGAAAGGGCCATCCGGCAGTTGTTCCGGAGGCCCTTTCACAGCGTGTGCTAGAGTGGATCAGCTACCCCGAACAATCGTGCACCATTCGCCCAAGATGCCCAGGATATTCTTGGCAGAGTGGTCGACGACGGCGACGGTGGTGATGCCACCGGCCGCCTTGGCGGCTGTAATGCTTGCATCACCGGTGGCGATCCAACCGAGAATCGATTGGCCACATGCCTTGCCCTCTTTGGTGGCTGCTGACGCGTCGGTTGCGACGGTGCCATACTTCACTTCAGTGTAGATTCCGCCCAACATCGGAGTGGCGACAATTTGACAGCCGCCCAAACCGAGGCCCACTAGGGCAATGACCGCGAGGGAAAGTCGGGATACGTGCTTCATAGGTCCTCCTGAATAGAAGTTAATAGTTTGACTGCCTAAGTATGGAGGCAATCTTCGAAGCGGAGTATAGTCGTCCACATGACGTTCGTCAATTTTAATTTTCTCAAGGAGGACGGAATTTATGGCATTCTTCAAGATGGTCGAGCGGTAAGGTTATGACTCGAGACGGTTGATTGCATTGTGGTGCCAAGCCGATAAGACACGTGTTCTGCTTGGAGGCTGGGATCCATCTGGACTCGGCTCTCGCGTGTTGAATGAGGTAAGAAACTCCGAGGCCAAGAAAATGTTGTTGCGCTCATGGGATTTGTCTATAATCATCCGCCCACTTGGAAGTGGATACTTGATACTTCCCTGGTGCGCCAACTTTTTTGTCAACATCGACATGAATTTGGTTATACTTCGGGCCGGTGTCTTGGCAATATCACAATATCGGTGGGTACTTAACTCAATTCTAACGGAGGAGGACTTATGTCGAAGAAAGTGCTTGTATTGTCTATCGCCGTGCTGTTCGGCGCTCAGGCAGGTCTGGCGATGGCGGCAAACCCAGACACCGGTCCTGGCTGTGGTCTGGGAAAGCTGGCCTGGGGAGAGTACAAGGGCCAGAAGGAAATCGCTCCCCAAGTGCTGCAGGCGACCACGAACGGTACCTTTGGTAGCCAGACGTTTGGGATCAGCTTTGGGACTTCCGGCTGCACCAACGACGGCAAGATTATGAGTGAGCAGAAGACGACCATGTTCGCATCGTTGAACTTCGAGGCGCTCACTGCCGAGATGGCTCAGGGAAAAGGCGAACACCTTGCTTCGTTGGCTTCTCTAATGGGTGTCCCTACTGAGCAGCATCCTGCTTTCTTCGCCATGACCCAGGAGCGGTATACGTCTCTGGTTCAGGCAGGAGAAGCTTCTCCGGTCGCATTAGTGAAATCTCTCAATGATGCGATCGCAGGCCATCCGGTCCTGGCGCAAGCATCGATCCGCTAAGTCATCAAGAGGGCCCTGGCAGGGATGTCAGGGCCCTTGGTGTCTCTTGTTACACCGTGTTGGTTCTCCTTCTTGCAATCCTCACCTGTTTGTTTGCTCCTGTTCCTTCCAGTGCGCAGCAAGCCGATCGTGATCTGTATCTCAAGCAGCTCATCGATCAGGCCGAGCAGGCCAAGCTTGCAGAACAGCGCGAGTGGCATCTGTTGTTGCACTATCGCAAGGGACTCTTCGGCGGATATGAGAGCGAGCAGGATGACCCTGGTTTTTTCTTGTCGCCTAATGGGAAGACGGATCCGGTTGCCGAGCTCAATGCAACCCTTGCAAAATTGTTTTCTGACGAACTGGTCGGTCGCTCTCGACAGCCGGCTCAATGCGCCTTCATCGCTCGATACCACTGGCTCAAGGAACAGCTGAACTTTGATCCTACCCGTCTTCCGCCCCTCGCCTGCGAACGGTTTCATCGATGGTACGAGGATTTCGAGGTCCAATCGATCTCCCTGATCTTTCCATCAGCCTTTCTAAACAACCCGGCCTCCATGTTCGGCCATACCCTGTTTCGCGTCGATCAAAAAGGGCAGACCGAACAGACCCGTATCCTTGCTTATACCATCAATTATGCGGCCGACGTGCCACCCGATGCCGGTCTTGCTTATCCTGTGAGGGGCATCTTCGGAAGCTATAAAGGGTACTTTTCAACAATTCCCTATTACCTCAAGGTGCAGCAGTATCGGGACATCGAAAATCGGGATATTTGGGAGTATCGTTTGAATCTCACCGAAAATCAGTTGCGGCGATTTTTAATGCATGCGTGGGAACTCGGGAATGCTTACTTCGACTATTTCTTCTTCAAAGAAAATTGCTCTTACCATCTTCTTGCGCTCTTGGATTATGCCGACCCCGATTTGCACTTGACCGACGAATTTATGTTTTGGACGGTTCCAGCTGACACCGTCAGATTGATTGTTTCTAAGCCAGGCCTGGTTTCTGATATCACCTATCGCCCGTCCCGTAGCACTGTCATCAAGCGAAAGCGAGAATCCTTGCCTGCCGAGGAGCGAGATCTGGCTCATCGAATCACGCAAGATCTTGGGGAACTGACCTCACCGACATTCACCCAATTGATTCCTCCCAAACAGGCTTTTGTGTTGGATTTAGCATCAGATTATCTGCGGTACCGTATCGAGACGACCGATTCTCCGAAACCGGAATGGAAGGAGCGTAACAGAGCGGTTCTGACGGCCCGCAGTCAGCTCCGCATTCCATCCGAGGAATTCATCGTGCGACCCTTCGCGAGACAGCCTGAACTCGGCCATAAAATGCACCGAGCTGCGATCGGGGGTGGCTGGCGTAATAACGATACATTTGAAGAAGCGACTTTTCGGGGCGGCTATCACGATTTGCTCGACCCGGAGATCGGCTATACCCCCGATGCCCAAATTGAAATGGCCTCCATCACGGTACGGCACTACAATCGAGCGGACCAGACGAGGGTGGAACGGGCGACGTTGTTGAATCTTCTGTCCCTCTCGCCCATCGATTCCGTCTTTCATGCTCCATCCTGGAAGCTCAACATTGGGATGAACACCATCCGGCATAACGATTGTCAGCTTTGCAGCAACGGC
>CAWKJK010000038.1:0-58108 GCA_963849655.1 uncultured Nitrospiraceae bacterium | reverse complement strand
GCAAGCGTGCAAATACGAAGGAAATCAAAAGCGAGGTGATGAATATGTATCAGATCTACAGTTTGGTTACGATTGTAGCGCTCTTGTGGGGCATCACGATTTGGGCTTCGATCTCAGAAGAAATTGTTTAATCGGACAAGCAGCCAAGGTCGGGCCGCAAGTATAGTACAAGGGAGTGTTCGGCCATGTAGGGCAGTAGTCATGGGTTTGCGAGGGTAGGATGCCGTGCAGCACACGAGGAGAAATGATGGAGAGAGCAGTCGCAACAGTCAGACATAGCACGACCAACCGATGGCCTTTCTTCGATAATGTCCTGGGTGACAGAATGATCGGCATGCTGGAAGCCCTGGATGGGTTGGGTTACGTCACGACCGGAGTGAGTTTCCTGGCGGTCAGCATGGTGCTGTTTGTCCGTGCCTGGTATGTCTTTACGATCGCGGTGGGATCGGACACGGTGCTCGCAGTCCTCGGGCTGGTGCATGATCTCTTATTGGTCATCATCTTATTGGAGCTGTTTAGGACTACTATTAATTTTCTCAAGACCAAAGTGATTACCTTGGAGCCGTTCTTGTATATCTGCGTGATTGCGTCAACGCGGCGCATCCTTACCACGGGGACCCAAGTGTCGTATATGGATGAACTAACCGATCTCGTGTTCAACCGATATCTCATGGATCTTGGGGCAAATGTGCTCGTCGTGGTGGCGTTGATCATTGCGATCTATGTCTCGAGACGGGCATCCCTGCCGGTCATGGCTGAAGGGGCTGAGACGGTTCAGGGCACTGATCGCCCAGGCGAGAGAGCAGAGTCGTGTCCGCAAGAGATGGACGGAGAGCTCGTCAGGTTCAAGAAAGAATACGCATGAGGCTAAGAAATGAGATTTGCAAGGCCGTATCGTGAATTCACGGCTTGGATCAAGCTAATTACCTTATATGATTTTCAGCAGTTGAGTCTGAGAGAGAGCCCATAGGAGGCATCATGCGTTGTCTACGTTGCCAGGGTCTTTTGGTTGCCGTCCAACTGACAGACATGGGACAGCCCTCGGTATCTGGATGGCATTGCCTACTCTGCGGTGCGACGACGGACCCAGGGATTGAGGCAAATAAAGTAAGTCACAGTCCACCGGCCCGGAATGGCGCACGTCTCCCTGGGTCGCCTGTAGCTAGGCATGGGAAAGGCCGTGTGCAGTGAACCGCGAGTGAACCTCGCTGTCGCCGGAGTGAATAAAAGGGATGAACAGGGTGATGTCAAAGTCATCATGGATTCGCAGAGTGCTCCATTGTTGGTCGGCACGGAGGTTGATTACGTGGACCACACGCAAGGTTCAGGTTTTGCGATGAAGAATCCGACCGCAAAGACCACGTGCGGATGCGGCAGTTCGTTCAGTGCGTAAAGTGATCAGCACTGGGAGGAAATTATGAGCAGGTGGCGTGATTTTCGGCGCGAGATGGCAGCGGAACTCTTCTTGCTCGCGTATGCGATTGCGTGGGGGGGTGCGCTGCTTGTGACTCTCCTGCTGACGAATTAACAAGGTGTCAATGCGGTGTTACCGTACTGAGGACCTTCTGTTAGAGGACTGAAAAATGCAGCGGGTCTCTGAGGCTCTGAAGCTCACGGTAATAGTAGAGCGAGGTCGGCCGTTTATTCTCAAACGACAGTGCGCGTAGGAAGGTGAGTTCCTCCTCGGTCGCATCCCCGCTCAGTAAGGGATCTTGGAGAAACTCCTTAAGCCCTGGCTCTTCTCCTGAAGGCTTGTCCGGTCCTCTTTCCATGAACTCGAACGTCTTGTGGTGTCCTGGCGCTACCCGACGGTTCAGAACAATCTCGATGCAAAAGGTGGCAAGGTCAATATTCCAGGATTCGATCAAGGGATTGAGGAACGCAATGCAATTCTCGTTCGAGAGATCGAAGATCGTCGTATCCAAGAACTCGAGCACAGTGACGCGCATCTGTGGATAGCTTTTCTTGCTCAGTCGGGCCACCTTGCGCACCCACGTCGGATTGTCGAGCTCCTGCCGAGCGACACTTTTGACGACGCCAAGCAGCTTCTGTGTGACGAACCGCTCGAGTTCGCCGAAGTGTTGTTTCTCGAAAATCGCGCGGATCTGCCTGGTTTTTCTGGGATGACACTTGCGGAGGATCAATTCCCGCACGTTGCGAAGCAAGGGAGTGGGCTGGTCTCCAAGCCGTTTCCTGAGCTGTTCGCGGCGCTGCTGATCGGCGAGTTTGGCAAGTTGTCCCTGCGGCAATTGCAATGCTCGTCCGATCTTCTCGTACATGTCGGTTCGGTTCGGCGCCGGCGGGAGTTTTTTCTGCGTCAGCAACTGTGAGATATACGATTCGGTCACGTGAGCCGCACGGGCGAGATCCCGCTGCCCCAGCCGCAACTCTTTCAATCGAGTTCTGATGAGAAGCGCAATATCCACAAGTAATCTCCTTGTTTTGAGATTAACAAAAGCAGTTAATTGTAGCGAGATATAAAACGAAGTGCAAGATAACACTTGACAATATTTAGTTAAGCTTCTAGAATCTATCGGTAGTGAGGGGAGAGAGGGGGTCGTGGTCAAAGTTCTTCCTCTCTGACGTTTGAGAGGCCCCGGCTGTCTTGTTCCTTGCGTTCCCCGCTTCTTTCCTGCGCAACCGATTCAGCAGTCTCCGCCGCTTCGATGCCAGAGAGTGTCTTCAGACTACGATCGTTTCTCACGATTCGCGATTCTTGGTTGCGCCTGCCAGGGTGTGCAGGGGACGTTCCTTAAAGTGCCGCAACGCTGGAAAGGAGTTCAACATGGTGTACTACGCAGCGATGTTCTTATTCTTCGGATCGATTGCCTGGGGCTTGAATTGGGCGGGAATAGCCATGGTTGCGACTCAGAGTTCCTGGACCCTGCTTGTGAGTGGGATTGTATTATTGATGATCCATTGGGTGATGGGACGCACCGTCCGGATGTCCTGACCGATCAAGTCCACCACGGAGATTCATGAGCGAGAAAGGGGGTTATGACAACAGAAGAACAAATCTCGAAGATGAAGAAAGCGATCACTCAGGCCATCAAGGTGATGGGAGACCGGTTTGGATCGACGGAGCAGGATGTCGCAAGGGCCATCCAGGAACTGAAGGCATCGATGCAGGGAGTGTCCGAGCCGAATCTTTCAGCGAAAACCGTGCCGGGGTCAGGCAGCCAGTCACCTCAGGATACGTAAGCCATCACCGAGACGCAATCGCGTCTGCAACTGGAAGGAGCATGAAACATGAAGGCTCAATCCGCTCTTTATAATCATATCGACATCACGGACATGCTGGCTGTCAACCAGGTGGTCAAAGCAAAGGTCGAGCAGGAGTGCAATCGGGTGCGCTCGCTTATCATGGCCTGCCTCGCGGACGGAGCCGCGAAGGCGATCGCGCTGGATGAGCTGAAGGGGGAGCGGGCCGTGCTGAACACAAGACCATGGCATTGAGTGACCTGCTCGCGGTATTTCTGGAGGCATGACAGGAAACCGAACATGGCCCGTTGTTTCAGGCTCGGCTCGAGCGTGAAGCGGTGGGCACAATTATCCAGGAGGACAGTATGAAGACTACACCACGGACGTATGTGTTGACGCTGAATTCACCGTCCCGAAAAGGCCTTCGGCTGTGGATGGGGGACAGTATCCATGCCCTGCGCCATTGCTCGGTCAAACAGATCGGTCTGGCATTGAGGGAAATGCAGCAGAATGTGGATCGCCTGCAAACCCCCGTCTCGTCGTCGGGCGGATCCTATTCCCTGAACCGCGGCCGATAGCGTGATGTCTTCGTCGAATGATTAGATCGGGGGCGGGAGAGACCGTGTCGGGATAGGACACGGAGCCATCTGCACGTGAACTAAGGCCCCTTGGTATGACTAGGGCCTTTGGCAGTATCAATCGGTGGCTCAGTCGCTCTAAATAGAAGGTAGAGGTATATGGCACGCATACAAACACCGTTCAATCTGGAAACATTTCTCGGTAAGGTCGACAAGGGCAAAACGATTCTCACGTCCCACAAGAAACAGATTCTCTTTTCACAAGGGGATACGACCGATGCGGTGTTCTATATCCAGACGGGTAGGGTAAAACTGACCGTGGTCTCGGAACAGGGCAAGGAAGCCGTCGTGGCGATTCTTGAGCGGGGTGCTTTTTGTGGAGAATCCTGCCTCGTGGGCCAGAGGGTCCGTACTGCGACCGCGACCAGCCTGGAAGACTCCCGCATTCTACGCATCGACAAAGCCGTCATGCTCCGTATGCTTCAGGAGCAGCCCAGGTTCTCCGAGGCGTTTATGTCCTATTTACTGTTGCACTCGATCCGAGTCCAAGAGGATTTGGTGGATCAACTGTTTAATTCCAGCGAGAAGCGGTTGGCGCGGGCGCTGCTGTTGTTAGCCCACTTTGGGAAGGAGAGCAAGCCGGAGACGGTCATTGCGAAGATCAGTCAGGAAACGTTGGCAGAGATGATCGGCACCACCCGCTCTCGCGTCAGTTTCTTCATGAATAAATTCCGCAAGCTGGGGTTCATTGATTACAAAGGTGGGCTGCGCCGGAATGGCGGATTGCATGTGCATAGTTCTCTCCTCAATGTCGTTCTTCACGACTAGGGGCTCCATCTGAGTCCGCTTCTTTGATTCTGTAGAGCCAGGCCTGGTTCAGCCTCGTCACCATCTTGTAATCGTTCCCTACTGAGCAATTCTGAACAGACTGCAGCCGGCCACTCCATTATGCTTCTCCATAGCGGAGAGGTGGGTGGTGGATGCTTGTGACACAGTGAACATAATGCAGTCAGTGCCTTTTGTGAGACAAGAAGGGGATGAAGGCGGCGCTATGACCATGGGATACAAGACCAACGCGGAGACTGTGATCAGGTTACTGAACGAAGCGCTGGCCGCGGAAATTATCTGTATCCTCCGCTACAAGCGCCATTACTTCATGACCGCCGGGATCAGTTTTCGCCACGTGAAGGCGAAGTTTCTCCAGCATGTGACTGAGGAGCGAACTCATGCCGATCAATTGGCTGAGCGCATTGTCCAGCTTGGGAGCAAGCCGGATTTGTCTCCTGAGCGGCTGCTGAGCCGGAGCCATGCAGAACATGTCGAAGGGGATTCGTTGACGGAGATGATCACGGCAGATCTGCTCGCCGAACGGATCTCAATCGACAGCTATCGCGCCATGATTGCCTCCATCGGCGCCGATGATCCGAGGACCAGGCAGGTCTTGGAGCAGATTCTGGCGCAGGAAGAAGAGCATGCGGAGAATTTGGCCGGTCTCTTGAGGGACTGAGCGCAATGTGAGAGGCCAAGTAACGGCCGTGTTTGGTGCTTCATGTGCGCGACATTGGACGCAGAAGGAGGACATATGGTCTGCCAACGCTGTCGAGGGCTACTGGTACGTGAAACCTTCGATGACCTGAACATCGAAACAGACTCTTTCTACACCGGCACACGCTGCATCAATTGTGGGTGTATCGAGGACGACGTCGTTCGTGCGAATCGCTTCCACCGTTCGGAGAGAACACGGGTGATCCCGCACAGGCGCAGGATGGTCAGGAAGAGAGAGGTCGTGTTCAGTAAGAGTGACTCTCAAGAGCATGCATCGATCCGATGAGCGGACGTTGCAGCAGCGAGCGCTCATCTCACAATCAACCATGATGGAAGAGCCTTGCAGCGTGCGCCTGCGCGGCCGTCTTTCTGATCGTAAGGAGGCATTCAAAATGAGGGGTGAAACCATGAGGCAGCGTGGCTATGTGTCACAGATGCGGCGTGGACAGGGGTCGGCCTCTGAGCCAAGCCCGCAGAATGACAGTGAGCACTACCAACCCGGAATTCTGATGTTCTCTCGTGGGCAGAAATTGCTGCAGGTGAATCGCCGAGCCTTGGAACTGACAGGCCATCTCGATCAAACTGAGATCGGGACGGTCTGCAAGATCCATTCGGCGCCGGTGCGCGAACTCCGGGATGCCATCCAAGCAGCACTGGACCATCGCAGAGCTGCCAATATCTGGGAGCCATTCGAATTGAAACGTGTCCTCTTTGAGGCAAGGCGCAGGATCCTGGTGCGCGGACTTGGCCTGGCAGATCGGAGTTCCCACGACGACTCGCGCATCCGTGATCGTGCTGGAGGAACTCGGTCTTCGACAAGAGCGCTGTGAGCCCGAGAGGCAGGTGATCGGGCCGTCTCAGGGAAGAAGGGGCGCGGCGATCCAGGGATCAGTCAAACGGGGAGCCAGTCGAGGGTTGTTCGATGTGTGCATGACATGTAATGGTGGAGCACCCTGACAATGCACCTGGAAGGAGCTGAATATACATCAGGCATTGAGGAGAAATCAAAGATGGAACGCTGCAAAAGCAATGTGCCAGGGTTATCCCAGACATCGGAGAGTGTAATGAACGGTGAGGAAAGTCGGCAGCCTGTTCACCGCAGGTCGACCGGTCTGACGATCAGGGTGCGGGGAATGGAGTGCGTGTTGGCTGATATCCAGGCGCAAATTCAGATGCTTCGGCAGGAGAGGACCTATCTGAGACTGGTGCGGGGAGAATTGACCGGCATGGAAGCCAAGCGGGGGGGACTTCACCGTGCAACACCTCGTCGAGGTAGCAGGCTCTCAGCCGGATCTCTCTCCATGTCTCCAGGCACTGGCCTCGTCGGAGAAGTCTGTTTGCTCAACACTGCGTCGAGGAAGATGACTCGGACAGGCGAAGTCCCTTTGTTGAGCCACCGAACTTCATTACCTGCATTGACAGTAGTTTCGCCTAACGTCAGATGATCCCCGATAATGATGTCTTTGTCGTCTCCACTCCTCGTCACCGTGGACATGCCCCGACAGCCCAACACAAAAAGTAGCGCGACCACTAGATATCGGATCGGGTTCTCAGTTTCGAGGCAGGCAATATGACCCGTCCACTGCGCTACACTCTGCAGGAGTATGGGGATTGAGTCGTGCTGGACGATCGGTCCTGACCGGGTCAGTCGAAGCTGGGCCGATGGCTACGCAGTCGGAGCGTGAGTGGTTGTCGAGCGAGAAGCGGCTCGCGTGGCATGGCAGGCGTCGTAGGTAGCCATACGCTTTCCTGAATGCTTGCAAGCTGATGAGTGAGACCAGAAGAAGAAAACCAGTGCCGATCACGAGCATGAAGGGCAAGAATCGACTCTTGATTGCGCCCCACAGTGCGGCATTCTTCTTCGGCGTAATCCGCCAAATGAAATTTAATGCATCCTGAAGTTCACTAAACATTCCCATCGAAACGATGACCAGAGTGACCAGGCTGACGACCGTGGCCATGGTGCTCTGCACTGGCTGGCGCTCTCCAGCATGCTGGCAATGGCGTCAGGCCCCGGGCGTTCCAATCAAGCCTTTGAACCGGCCGAGCACTTCGTCCTGCACGACTTTCTCATCCACCACCAACCCGGCAATGGCAACGGCAATGGTCAACACTGGAGCGAGGGAGAAGAGGGTATAGAATGATAAGGCCGCGCTCAAACGTAACGCATTGTCGTCCCACCATTTCATGACGGTCTTCTTAACCAATCTCACGAGCCAGCGAAACTTCATGCCTCATTCTAGTTTGGTTCATCCTCAGAGGAAAGCTTACGGTAGCTGTCTACGAGCAAGGAAGGGGATGCATCTTCCGGATGGTGTTCTTGTGCAAAGTCACACAAGCCCATGCAGTCCTTTTCAGCATATGGGTTGTAAGCCCACAGAAATGAAAGGGTGTAGTCGCAACGTACTGCATATCATCATCTCAAACAATAAATACATTCATTTTGACCGAACCCTTGTTGAGAGCCAGGGGCCGGCAGACCTAAGCCCTGTCTTTTTTGCCATGTGAATCTCTTCTCCACTGAGCAATTGTGACCAGACAGGCATAGACATCTTGGCATAGTGTTGTATGTTTATGCAGTCGTCGTCTGTCCGAGCCAAGGAGGTGGCATCATGACCTGCCGAGTCGCCCGGTCGTACCAGCACTTCGCCCAGATGGAACCAGTCCGCTGTTCTAAATGTGGCTCGGCATATATGAGCGTGCCTGTGGCTTCAGGGACCCGAGGGCCACATCTGTGTCCTACTTTGCTCAGTCCATGAGCCTGCGTCTCGTGTCTTCCGCCCATGCGCCGCGCGTGCCGATCAGACATCGGCAGGTCGCCTGAACCGGAGTCACCGAAATCTCGGCATCATCAGAGAGATGGGGAGCCACAATCCTGCCGTTTTCAAAAGGCTAGAGTCGTGATGCCCTATTGCGCGTCACGCCAGTGAGACCACGAAGGTAGAAGGAGGATGTATGCGTTGCCAACGCTGTTGAGGGCTCCTCGTACGCGAAACCTTCGGTGACCTGAACGTTGAAATAAACTCTCTATGCACGGCCACACGCTGCATCAATTGCGGGTGTATCGAGGATGCCGTGGTGCGAGCCAATCGCTTCCGCCGTTCGGTGAGAACGCGGGTGATACCGCGCAGGAGGGTCAGGAAGGGCGATGTCGAGTGCATCAAGATTCACGCGGAAGAGTATGCATCGATCATCTGAATCGCCGAACTTTGGAACTGACAGGCCATCTCGATCAGGCTGAGATTGGGCCAGTCTGCGAGATCCACTCGGCCCCGCCATTCATTCGAAGGCTCACGCCTCGTGATCGTGTTGGAAGAGAGAAGGTCGCACGCCATGGTTCGTCGGTGCGTTTGGTCAGCGATGGTGAGATGACCGCTCGATCTCCGATCCAGTATAGATTTGGATTATGGTGCGCGCTTCTGTGCCTGGAGGCGAGTGCAGTCTTTCCCTCGCGTATTCTGGCCGGGGCGTTGGACCAACTTTCTGATTTGACCGACAAAGCGGCTCAGGCCATGACACTATGCGGGTACGTATAACGCGAAAGTGACGCCCCATGCTGCCCAATCATTCATTTCTTGCCACATGGTCAATTCTGACCAGATCGCCACCGGTCTTCTAGTCATAATGGCTAGCATGGAGGGAGGTTTGGATGTGCAAGACATATTGATACGGACACGGAGATAAAGATGCATAGATATAGGAGGAAGACATCATGAATGCAGAGCAGCTCAAGGGAAAATGGAGCAGTTTAAAGGCGAACTCAAAGAGAAATATGGCAAGTTTACCGATGACGACTTGAAGCAAATCAAAGGCAATTACGAAAAGTTTGTCGGCAAAGCCAGGAACGATATGGCGACAAAAAGGATGCCTCGTGAAATGGGCGGACCAGTGGCATGAGAAGCCGGCGCCGCAACCCGTGGGGAAGAAACAACAGCCCCGCTGAATGGATGCAATTCACGAAAGACCTCTGACGACACACGTTAGATTTCCCTTAAGGAGGACATGATGAACACAGGCTATGTATTCACGCTCTACACGGCCCTGGTTGTCGGGTGCGGCACTCATCGCAGTGCCGGCGACCGCCGTTGACGTATCCAAAGAAAAGACCCCGATCAACGACACGTGGCTGACGGCGAAAACCAAAATCGCCCTCGCTGCCGATGGTCGAGTCAAAGGACGGCAGATCGATGTCGAGACCACGAAGGGTGTGGTGATGCTTCGCGGCAAGGTCGACTCAGACGCAGCCAAGCAGGCGGCGGAGGACATCACCAAAATGCTCGACGGCGTCAAGACGTGTGAAGAACGACCTTGTGGTGGTGGCTCCATCCACACGCGAAGCGGTGGAGGACAAGGATGAGGCCATTACGACACGCGTGCAAAAGAACAGATCGCGAAGGATTCACATCTGAAGAACGCCGATATTGCCGTTCAGACCAATGCAGGGGTCGTCTCGCTGACCGGCGAGGTCAAAGACTTCATGACCAGTGCCAATGCGTCCTGGACCGCCTGGTAGGTTCCCGGCGTAAAGTCGGTCAAGAACGATCTCACGGTGAAGAAAAAGGCCTAAGGCCTGTCAACGCATCGCTCGTTTCGTTTCGAAGCCAATGAATCAGCGCAATCGCATGTCACACAATAATATTACAAGGAGGTTCCGTCATGAAAAAGCTCATCGTTCCGTTCATGTTCGCAATGGTCCTCGGTGTCGGGATGGCATCCCTCTCATTCGCGGCCGGTGACATGGCCGCGTCAAGCACCCAGACGGTCAAAGGGGACCTACTGAAGATCGACGGGGAGTTTTACGTGGTGAAGGATATGTCCGGCAAGGAAATCCGTCTGCATGTGGACAAGACCACTCAGCTAGACGGCACCTTCAAGGTGGGCGACAAGATCGAGGCCCAGGCCACGGAAAAGGGCCATGCCTCGTCCATTAAGCAAGCCAAGCCCAAGATGTAGGTTTGGAGATACGGACGGAGAAGTTCAGGCAGAGAGATTGGGCCAGTCCTCAAGGCTGGCCCAATCCATTCATAGCTAGAAGCTAGAAGGATGTGGAAAACCATTTCGGCACAGTGGAATTCGATGTCTACAAGTCTGGAACGAGAGTAGAGGCCTCAAGCAGGATGCTCAACGTGCGTAAACCTGATGAAACTCCTTCTTGTGAACGGGATAGTGAAGAGGCTTTTCAGCCCCATTCAGATGGAGGTCCTCATGAAGGTCCTGAAAAGTCCAGTCTTGTCTTGGCCATCGTCACTGTCGGTTCTCAGACCAGGCGGAAGCCCAGTCACCTTCCAAGATTGTGAGAGGTGAGTTCTCAGGTTGAAGGGGAATTTTGGCCAGGGATCTCCAAGGCCAGAACACGCTCGATATCGCTGGGACAAATCTTATGTCATTACAGATTGAGCGGGCAAAGAATTGCGTCTTGAACTCCGCGATGACACCAAAGTCCTGAAACAGGGTCAACCCAGGGGATAAAGATCGAAAGCCAGATCTCATCCGGAGGTGAGACTCGCTCGTCACACGACTCAAGCGATAAGTCACTGTCATATTTTTCCATAGAGAGGCAATCATGTTGTTCTTCAAATTATTCATCGCGGGTGGATTGATCGCCGTCGGAGCGCTGTCTGTCGAGGCCGCGGATATGGAAATGAAGATGGTGGATAAGAATTGTTGGGTCGAGATTTTTGAGGACGATAACTATGACGCCGATGATCCTCATGTCAAAATTCAAGGTCCGAAGGAGTTTGCGACCTTGAAAAATCTTGAGGGCAAGGATTGGGCTAATGATATCGAAAGCGTCATCGTCGGTTCCAACGCCTCAGTCCGGGCCTATGAAGACAAGGATTTCACAAGCACAGAGATCACGTTTGCGCCAGGCCAACGGGTACCGAATCTTGGCAAGCTCGACATGGCGAATGACATCGAATCGATGAAAATTAGCTGCGGGAAGTAACCATTAGTCAGTGAATCCTCGGGAGTGGGCACTGTACGTGCTCACCCCATTGTTCACTCACGGTCAACCTGGCCGACAAGGTGGGGAGGGCTTCAGAGCCCGGGACTGGGTGTCGTCAAGGGGACAGATATTCACCGAGAAGGAGGGATGGTCAATGGAAAAGGAGGAATACTGACGGCAGATAACAGAGGGTGTTCATTAGGGCGGTGGGTTGGCTTTTGTGACCGGAGGGTTGCTAGGAGCTGCTACTGCGTTGTTGCTGGTACCGCAGTCTGGTCGTAAGTTGTGCTAACAGTTGCGAAGGTATGCGCGACGAGCAGAAGAGAGTGTGCATGAGCTGGCCGACAAAGCCGCCGAGGGTGTGGACCAGGCGTGGGACAAGGCAATGCGAATTCATCAAAGACAAGCAGGCGGTCCTGAGCCGAGGCGGTCGAAGCCGGTCGTACGACTATACATAGGGAGCGTGAGTGGTGTCGGGGCGAGAAGAAAGTGTGACAGGAGTAGGGTATGGTCGCAGAATAATATGGTCGCAGAATAATCGAGTGTGCGGCTAAATGTGCGAACAAAGGGAGAATTAAGATGAATACTATTCTTATCGTCGTATTGGGGGTGCTGTTTTTGGGCGGACTTCCGATTTGGCCTTAATAGTAGCTGGGGATATCTCCCAGCCGGTGGGCTGGGCTTCCTCTTCCTGATTCTGGTTATTCTGACGCTGATGGGTCGGACGGAACGAATGACAACTGAAAAGTTGTAATGAGAGCGAGCACTCGTAGATGAGCACGCCTCGTTGGCGGATCGTGCCGATGACAAGTCCTGTCAGGGCGTCACCCCGTCTTGAACGGTGGTGCTTGCGGAAGTTCTCATGGATATGAGTGCTCGTACTCTCGGCCTCAGTGCATATGGCTTATTCCAAAGTAACTGTAGCATAGGACCATGTATTGGACATTAGTTCAGGGACATTGACCGGCTCAAAACTCTAGTCGGAATCCAACAGGATCGTGGAGGGACGACCCTATCAAGATCTGGATGAGCTGGTGACGAAGAAGGTTCGCAATGCTACGACAAACTCAAGGATCAGATTCTAACGAGGACGATATTGCAACCAATGAAATCAGGGCAAGTGACGGTTGCCAGTGGTCAGAGCACACGTAGCCAGAAAGGAAGCGAAAAGGAGAGGAATATCTGGGCGGCGGATGGCTCACAATTGCGCTGTCGATCGGGACTTCCGTGGCTTCAGCTCAGCAGACCGCCACAGAATCAGTGAAAAGCACCATTGATGAGGTGATCTATATTCTGAACAGTGAAGAGCTGAAGCAGCCGGGCCGCTCGGCGGAAAATCGACGTCAGAAGATTGAGCAAGTCATCAGGCAATGTCCACTATAAAGATATGGCCCAAAAAGGGCCCTGGGCTGGCCCTGGATAGAACTGACTGAACAAAGAGGGCGACAAATTCCTGCCGCTCGGTGTCAGTCAGTTCTATCCAGGGCCAGCCCAGGGCCCGTTTGGCCATATCTTTATAGTGGACGCGCTGCCTGATGACTTGCTCAATCTTCTGACGTCGTTCCACCGAGCGGCCCGGCTGCTTCAGCTCTTCACTGTTCAGAATATAGATCACCTCATCGATGGTGCTTTTCACTGATTCTGTGGCGGTCTGCTCAGCTGAAGCCACGGAAGTCCCGATCAACAGCGCAACCATGCTGACCATCACCACCCAGATATTCCTCTCCTTTTCGCTTCCTTTCTGGCTACGTGTGCTCTGACCACTGGCAAATTCGTCGCTTCCTGATTTCATTGGTTGCAATATCTCGTCCTCGTTAGAATCTGATCCTTGAGTTTGTCGTAGGCGTTTGCGAAATAACCTTCTTCGTCACCAGCTCATCCGTGTGTTGATAGGGTCGTCCCTCCACGATCCTCTTCGATTCCGACTAGAGTTTTGAGCCGGTCGAATGTCCCTGAATTAATGTCCGATCATGGCCCTATGCTACATCTTTGGAATAAGCCATATGCACGATCCAGAGGCCAAGAGTACGAGCACTCATATCCATGAGAACTTCCGCAAGCACCACCGTTCAAGACGGGGTGACGCCCTGACAGGACTTGTCATCGGCACGAAAGTAGATCCGCCAACAGAGGCGTGCTCATCTACGAGTGCTCGCTCTCATTACAACTTTTCAGTTGTCATTCGTTCCGTCCGACCCATCAGCGTCAGAATAACCAGAATCAGGAAGAGGAAGCCCAGCCCACCGCTGGGGAGATATCCCCAGCTACTGCTATAAGGCCAGATCGGAAGTCCGCCCAAAAACAGCACCCCCAATACGACGATAAGAATAGTATTCATCTTAATTCTCCCTTTGTTCGCACATTCACCGCACACTCGATTATTCTGCGACCATATTATTCTGCGACCATACCCTCTGCTGTCACGCTTTCTTCTCGCCCGACAGTTGCTCACGCTCCCTATGTATAGTCGTACGACCGGCTTCGACCGCCTCGGTCAGGACCGCCCGCTTGTCTTTGATGAACTCGCGGCCCTTATCCACGCCTGATCCACAACCTCGGTGGCTTTGTCGGCCAGATCATGGATACTCTCCTCGGCTCGTCGCACATACCCTCTCAACTGTTCCTGCAATTTACGACCAGACTGTGGGACCAGCAACAACGCCGTAGCAGCTCCCAGCAACCCTCCGGTCACAAAAGCCAATCCCGCCGCTCCTAATGAACACCCTCCGTCATCCGCCATTGATTATTCCTCCTTTTCCATTGACCATCCCTCCTTCTCGGTGAATAGGTGCCTTGACGACACCCGTCGTGGCTCTGAACCCTGCCACCTTGCCGGCTAGGTTGACCGTGAGTGAACAATGGAGTGAGCACAGGCAATGCCCATTCCCAGGATTCTCCCAACAACTGGTTACTTCTGGCAGCTGATTTTCATGGATTCGATGTCGTTCGCCATGTCGAGCTTGCCAAGATTCGGTACACGCTGGCCTGGCGCGAATGTGATCTCTGTGCCTTTGAAATCCTTGTCTTCATAGGCATGGACTGCGGCATTGGAACCGACGATGACGCTCTCGATGTCATTGGCCCAATCTTTGCCCTCAAGATTCTTCATGGTCGAAAACTCCTTCGGACCTTGGATTTTGACATGAGGATCATCCGCATCATAGTTATCGTCTTCGAAAATCTCGATCCAACAATTCTTATCGACCATCTTGATTTCCATATCCGAATCCGCTGCCTCGACAGACAGGGCTCCGATGACGATCACTCCACACACGATAAACAATTTGAACATCAACATGGCTACCTCTCTTTTGAAAAATATGACAGTAACTTATGGCTTGAGTCGTGTGACCGAGAGAGTATGGCCTTCGGATGAGATCTGGGCTTCGATCTTATCCCCTGGGTTGACCCTGTTCAGGACTTTTGTGTCATCGCGGAGTTCAAGACGCAATTCTTTGCCCGCTCGATCTGTAATGACATAAGATTTGTCCACAATATCGAGCGTGTTCTGGCCTTGGAGATCCCTGGCCATATGAAATTCCCCTTCGACCTGAGACACTTCGCCTCTCACAATCTTGGAAGGTGACTGGGCTTCCGCCTGGGTTCCCAGAACGGCTAAGAGACCGACAGTGACGATGGCCAAGACAAGACTGGACGACTTTAGGACCTTCATGAGGACCTCCATCTGAATGAGGCTGAAAAGCCTCTTCACTATCCCGTTCACCCGGAGACTCATCAGGTTTACGCACGTTGAGCATCCTACTTGAGGCCTCTCCTCTCGTTCCAGACTTGTAGACATCGAATTCCACTGTGCCGAAATGGTTTTCCACATCCTTCCAGCTTCTAGCTATGAATGGATTGGGCCAGCCTTGAGGACTGGCCCAATCTCTCTGCCTGAACTTCTCCGTCCGTATCTCCAAACCTACATCTTCGGCTTGGCTTGCTTAATGGACGAGGCATGGCCCTTATCCGTGGCCTGGGCCTCGATCTTGTCCCCCGCCTTAAAGGTGCCGTCCAACTGAGAGGTTTTGTCGACATGTAAACGGATTTCCTTGCCGGCCATATCCTTCACCACGTAAAACTCTCCGTCGATTTTGAGTAAGTCCCCCTTAACCGTCTGGGAGCTTGGCGTGGCCATGTCACCAGCCGCGAAAGAGAGTGATGCCATCCCGAAACCGAGGACCAGCGCAAACACGAACGAACCGATGAGCTTTTTCATGACGAACCTCGTTGTAATTAATTGTGCTGAATTTAACTAAACTGATTCGCTCATTCGAACCAAAACGAGCGAATCGATTCCCAGAGCTTCTTCAGGCCTACTTCTTCACCGTGAGATCATTCTTGACAGACTTTACGCCGGCAACCTGCCAGGCTGTCCAGGACGCGTTGGCGCTCGTCATAAGGTCTCGAACTTCGCCCGCCAGCGAGACGACCCCTGCATTGGTCTGAATTGCAATATCGGCGTTCTTCAGATGTGCATCTTTCGCAATCTGTTCCTTCACGTGTGTCGTAATGGCATCATCTTTGTCCTCCATCGCTTCGCGTGCAGCCGGAGCGACGACCTCAAGGTCGTTCTTCACACTTTTGACGCCATCAAGCATTTTGGCGATGTCCGCCGATGCCTGCTTGGCTGCCTCTGAGTCCACCTTGCCGCGAAGCAGCACCACACCCTGCGTGGTCTCGACATCGATCTGCCTTCCTTTGACCCGACCATCAGCAGCCAGAGCGATTTTGGTTTTCGCCGTCAGCCACGTGTCGTTGGTTGGGGTCTTTTCTTTGGAGACGTCAACGGCGGTCGCCGGCACTGCGATGAGTGCCCCACCCAGAGCCAGGACCGTGCAGAGCGTGAATACATAGCCTGTGTTCATCATGTCCTCCTTAAGGGAAATCTAACGTGTGTCGTCAGAGGTCTTTCGTGAATTGCATCCATTCAGCGGGGCTGTTGTTTTTTCCCCACGGGTTGCGGCGCCGGCTTCTCATGCCACTGGTCCGCCCATTTCATGAGGGCATCCTTTTTGTCGCCATACCGTTCCTGGCTTTGCCGACAAACTTTTCGTAATTGCCTTTGATTTGCTTCAAGTCGTCATCGGTAAACTTGCCATATTTCTCTTTGAGTTCCCCCTTAAACTGCTCCATTTTCCCTTGAGCTGCTCTGCATTCATGATGTCTTCCTCCTATATCTATGCATCTTTATCTCCGTGTCCGTATCAATATATCTTGCACATCCAAACCTCCCTCCGTACAAGCCATTATGACTAGAAGACCGGCGGCGATCTGGTCAGAATTGACCATGTGGCAAGAAATGAATGATTGGGCAGCATGGGGCGTCACTTTCGCGTTATACGTATCCGCATAGTGTCATGGCCTGAGCCGCTTTGTCGGTCAAATCAGAAAGTTGGTCCAACGCCCCGGCCAGAATACGCGAGGGAAAGACTGCACTCGCCGCCAGGCACAGAAGCGCGCACCATAATCCAAATCTATACTGGATCGGAGATCGAGCGGTCATCTCACCATCGCTGACCAAACGCACCGACGAACCATGGCGTGCGACCTTCTCTCTTCCAACACGATCACGAGGCGTGAGCCTTCGAATGAATGGCGGGGCCGAGTGGATCTCGCAGACTGGCCCAATCTCAGCCTGATCGAGATGGCCTGTCAGTTCCAAAGTTCGGCGATTCAGATGATCGATGCATACTCTTCCGCGTGAATCTTGATGCACTCGACATCGCCCTTCCTGACCCTCCTGCGCGGGATCACCCGCGTTCTCACCGAACGGCGGAAGCGATTGGCTCGCACCACGGCATCCTCGATACACCCGCAATTGATGCAGCGTGTGGCCGTGCATAGAGAGTTTATTTCAACGTTCAGGTCACCGAAGGTTTCGCGTACGAGGAGCCCTCGACAGCGTTGGCAACGCATACATCCTCCTTCTACCTTCGTGGTCTCACTGGCGTGACGCGCAATAGGGCATCACGACTCTAGCCTTTTGAAAACGGCAGGATTGTGGCTCCCCATCTCTCTGATGATGCCGAGATTTCGGTGACTCCGGTTCAGGCGACCTGCCGATGTCTGATCGGCACGCGCGGCGCATGGGCGGAAGACACGAGACGCAGGCTCATGGACTGAGCAAAGTAGGACACAGATGTGGCCCTCGGGTCCCTGAAGCCACAGGCACGCTCATATATGCCAAGCCACATTTAGAACGGCGGACTGGCTCCATCTGGGCGAAATGTCGATACGACCGGGCGACTCGACAGGTCATGATGCCACCTCCTTGGCTCGGACAGACGACGACTGCATAAACGTACAACACTATGCCAAGATGTCTATGCCTGTCTGGTCACAATTGCTCAGTGGAGAAGAGATTCACATGGCAAAAAAGACAGGGCTTAGGTCTGCCGGCCCCTGGCTCTCAACAAGTGTTCGGTCAAAATGGATGTATTTATTGTTTGAGATGATGATACGCAGTACGTTGCGACTACACCCTTTCATTTCTGTGGGCATACAACCCATATGCTGAAAAGGACTGCACGGGCTTGTGTGACTTTGCACAAGAACACAATCCGGAAGATGCATCCCCTTCCTTGCTCGTAGACAGCTACCGTAAGCTTTCCTCTGAGGATGAACCAAACTAGTTTCGCTGGCTCGTGAGATTGGCTAAGAAGACCGTCATGAAATGGTGGGACGACAATGCGTTGCGTTTGAGCGCGGCCTTATCATTCTACACCCTCTTCTCCCTCGCGCCAGTGTTGACCATTGCCGGGTTGGTGGTCGATGAGAAAGTCGTGCAGGACGAAGTGCTCGGCCGGTTCAAAGGCTTGATTGGAACGCCTGGGGCCTGACGCCATTGCCAGCATGCTGGAGAGCACCAGCTAACCAGTACAGGGCACCATGGCCACGGTCGTCAGCCTGGTCACCCTGGTCATCGTTTCGATGGGAATGTTTAGTGAACTTCAGGATGCATTAAATTTCATTTGGCGGATTACGCCGAAGAAGAATGCCGCACTGTGGGGCGCAATCAAGAGCCGATTCTTGCCCTTCATGCTCGTGATCGGCACTGGTTTTCTTCTTCTGGTCTCACTCATCAGCTTGCAAGCATTCAGGAAAGCATATGGCTACCTACGACGCCTGCCATGCCACGCGAGCCGCTTCTCGCTCGACAACCACTCACGCTCCGACTGCATAGCCATCGGCCCAGCTTCGACTGACCCGGTCAGGACCGATCGTCCAGCACGACTCAATCCCCATACTCCTGCAGAGTGTAGCGCAGTGGACGGGTCATATTGCCTGCCTCGAAACTGAGAATCCGATCCGATATCTAGTGGTCGCGCTACTTTTTGTGTTGGGCTGTCGGGGCATGTCCACGGTGACGAGGAGTGGAGACGACAAAGACATCATTATCGGGGATCATCTGACGTTAGGCGAAACTACTGTCAATGCAGGTAATGAAGTTCGGTGGCTCAACAAAGGGACTGCGCCTGTCCGAGTCATCTTCCTCGACGCAGTGTTGAGCAAACAGACTTCTCCGACGAGGCCAGTGCCTGGAGCATGGAGAGAGATCCGCTGAGAGCCTGCTACCTCGACGAGGTGTTGCACGGTGAAGACCCCCTCCGCTTGGCTTCCATGCCGGTCAATTCTCCCCGCACCAGTCTCAGATAGGTTCTCTCCTGCCGAAGCATCTGAATTTGCGCCTGGATATCAGCCAACACGCACTCATTCCCCGCACCCTGATCGTCAGACCGGTCGACCTGCGGTGAACAGGCTGCCGACTTTCCTTACCGTTCATTACACTCTCCGATGTCTGGGATAACCCTGGCACATTGCTTTTGCAGCATTCCATCTTTGGTCTCTCCTCAACACCTGATGTATATTCAGCTCCTTCCAGGTGCATTGTCAGGGTGCTCCACCATTACATACACACATCGAACAACCCTCTCCGACTGGCTCCCCGTTCGACTGATCCCTCGCACCGCCGCGCCCCTTCTTCCCTGAGACGGCCCGATCACCTGCCTCTCGGGCTCACAGCGCTCTTGTCGAAGACCGAGTTCCTCCAGCGCGATCACGATGCGCGAGTCGTCGTGGGAACTCCGATCTGCCAGGCCAAGTCCGCGCACCAGGATCCTGCGCCTTGCCTCAAAGCGGACACGCTTCAATTCGAATGGCTCCCAGATATTGGCAGCTCTGCGATGGTCCAGTGCTGCTTGGATGGCATCCCGGAGTTCGCGCACCGGCGCCGAATGGATCTTGCAGACCGTCCCGATCTCAGTTTGATCGAGATGGCCTGTCAGTTCCAAGGCTCGGCGATTCACCTGCAGCAATTTCTGCCCACGAGAGAACATCAGAATTCCGGGTTGGTAGTGCTCACTGTCATTCTGCGGGCTTGGCTCAGAGGCCGACCCCTGTCCACGCCGCATCTGTGACACATAGCCACGCTGCCTCATGGTTTCACCCCTCATTTTGAATGCCTCCTTACGATCAGAAAGACGGCCGCGCAGGCGCACGCTGCAAGGCTCTTCCATCATGGTTGATTGTGAGATGAGCGCTCGCTGCTGCAGCGTCCGCTCATCGGATCGATGCATGCTCCTGAGAGTCAACTCTTACTGAACACGACCTCTCTCGTCCTGACCCTCCTGCGCGGGCTCACCCGCATGTTCTCCCCGAACGGCGGAAACGATTTGCGCGAACAACGGCATCCTCGATACACCCACAATTGATGCAGCGTGTGGCATTGTAGAGAGAGTCTGTTCCGCTGCTCAGGTCATCGAAGGTCTCGCATACCAGCAGCCCCCGACAGCGTTGGCAAACCATAGGTCTTCCTTCTGCGCCCCAATGGCGCACACATGGGCGCACACGTGGCACCAGCAGACACGGACGTCACGTGACCTCTCGCTCTAACGCTCAGTCCCTCACGAGACTGGCCAGATTCTCCGCATGCACTTCTTCTTGCGCCAGAATCCGTTCCAAGACCTGGCGGGTCGTCGGATCATCGTCACCGACGGAAGCGATCATGGCGCGATAGCTGTCGATCGAGAGCCGTTCGGCGACCAGATCTGCCGTAATCATCTCCGCCAACGAATCCCCTTCGACATGTTCTGCATCGCTCCGGCTCAACAGCCGCTCAGGAGACAAATCCGGCTTACTCCCCAAGCTGGATAATGCGCTCTACCAATTGATCGGCATGAGCTTGCTCCTCAGTCACATGCTGGAGAAACTTCGCCTTCACGTGACGAGCACTGACCCCGGCGGTCATGAAGTAATGGCGCTGGTAGCGGAGGATGCAGACCACTTTCGTGGCCAGAGCTTCGTTCAGCAACCTAATAACTGTCTCCGCGTTAGCCTTGCACCCCAAAGTCATGGCACTGCCTTCAGTTCCTTTCCTGTAGCCACAGGCACCGATGCATTGTGAGCGCGGCATTCGAGTAGCCTCTCTCTGCGTTACGAAGGATCCTCACACCATCTCCGTAGCCTCAGCATACTGAACTGGCCAGTTGCCGTCTGTTCACAATTGCTCAGTACAGAACCATGACAACGGTGTGGGGAGATTGGACGCCGGCAGGCCTCGCTTTACCAGAATCAAACCAACAGAATCAGATTGGAAACCCTAGTCGTGGAGCACGACATTGAGGAGGGAACTGTGCACGTGCAATCCGCCATTTCGCGACCCGCCGTTGTAATCAATGAAGCCCAGCTTGCGGAACTTATTCATGAAGAAACTGACGCGGGAGCGCGTGGTGCCGATCATCTCGGCGAGCGTTTCCTGACTGATCTTCGCAATGACCGTCTCCGGCTTGCCCTCCTTCCCGAAGTGGGCCAACAACAGCAGCACCCGCGCCAGCCGCTTCTCGCTGGAATTGAAGAGTTGATCCACCAAATCCTCTTGGATGCGGATCGTGTGCAGCCAGCAGATAGGACATAAACAGCTCGGAGAAGGTGGGCTCCTCGTGAAGCACACGGATCATGGCCTCTTTGTCGATGCGGAGAATACGGGAGTCTTCCAGGGCGGTCGCGGTCGCCGTACGAACCGTCTGTCCGGCGAGGCAGGATTCTCCAAAAAAAGCTCCCCGCTCCAGAATCGCGACGACGGCTTCTTTGCCCTGCTGCGAGACCACGGTCAGCTTGACCTTGCCCGCCTGGATATAGAACACGGCATCCGCCGCATCCCCTTGCGAAAAGAGAATCTGCTTCTTGGGGGACGTCAGACTCGTTTTGTCGTTCACGGCTTTACTGAGGAATGTCTGGCGATTGAACGGCGTGCGTTTGTGTACCATCACTCACCTTCCTCTACTGTTCAAAGCAACGGAACCAGCCCTGCAGGTGACACAGAGGGCGATTTCATCATACCGAGAGGCGTTGGTCATGCGCCTAGGTCCCATCCAGATGGATCGTGTCCTCTTCCCTCTCCTCATCACTCCTTACTCGACGAGGGCAACACGTTATCGACCTCGGTTCAGGGAATAGGATCCGCCCGACGACGAGACGGGAGCCTGCAGGCTATCCACAGTCTGTTGCATTTCTCTCAATGCCAGACCGATCTGTTTGACGGAGCAATGGCGCAGGGCATGGATACTGTCCCCCATCCACAACCGAAGGCCTTTTTTAGACGGTGAATTCAGCGTCAGCACATACGTCCGTGGTGTGGTCTTCATACTGTCCTCCGTGGTAATTGTGCCAGCTGCTTCACGCTCGAGCCGAGCCTGAAACAACGAGCCATGTTCGGTTTCCTGTCATACCGCCCGAAATACCGCCAGCAGATCGCTCAATGCCATGGTCTTGTGTTTCAGCTCGGCCCGCTTCGCTTGTAGCTCTTCCAGCGCGACCGCTTTAGAGGCGTCACCCATCAGGCAGTCCGTCACAAGCGAACTTATCTGATTGCACTCCTGCTCCACCTTTGCCTTCACCACCTGATTAGCAGCCAGCATGTCCAGAGCCGTGGCCTTCGTAGCGGCGAGATGGGACTGCAACTCGGCCTCTGGATAGTTCATGCGTGCCTCCTCATTCACACAGCGATCCATGCTTTGCGCCAAAAAGAGATACAATCGAGCCAGCGTGTCCGTGATGTCGATATGACTATGAATAGCGGATTGGACAGTCATGGTTCATGCTCCTTGCCAGATGCAGACGCTATTGCGTCTCGATGGTGGCTTGCGTAGCGTGAGGTGACCGGCTGCCTGACCCCGGCACGGTTTTCACTGAAAGATTCGGCTCGGACACTCCCTGCATCGATGCCTTCAGTTCCTGGATGGCCCTTGCGACATCCTGCTCCGTCGATCCAAACCGGTCTCCCATCACCTTGATGGCCTGAGTGATCGCTTTCTTCATCTTCGAGATTTGTTCTTCTGTTGTCATAACCCCCTTTCTCGCTCATGAATCTCCGTGGTGGACTTGATCGGTCAGGACATCCGGACGGTGCGTCCCATCACCCAATGGATCATCAATAATACAATCCCACTCACAAGCAGGGTCCAGGAACTCTGAGTCGCAACCATGGCTATTCCCGCCCAATTCAAGCCCCAGGCAATCGATCCGAAGAATAAGAACATCGCTGCGTAGTACACCATGTTGAACTCCTTTCCAGCGTTGCGGCACTTTAAGGAACGTCCCCTGCACACCCTGGCGTCTGCCCTCACTTCAGGTAACTCCATGACGTGACCCTGGCAGGCGCAACCAAGAATCGCGAATCGTGAGAAACGATCGTAGTCTGAAGACACTCTCTGGCGTCGAAGCGTCGGAGACTGCTGTATCGGTTGCCCGGGAAAGAAGCGGGGAACGCAAGGAACAAGACAGCCGGGGCAACTCAAACGTCAGGAGGAAGAACTTTGACCACGACCCCCTCTCTCCCCTCACTACCGATAGATTCTAGAAGCTTAACTAAATATTGTCAAGTGTTATCTTGCACTGCGTTTTATATCTCGCTACAATTAACTGCTTTTGTTAATCTCAAACAAGGAGATTACTTGTGGATATTGCGCTTCTCATCAGAACTCGATTGAAAGAGTTGCGGCTGGGGCAGCGGGATCTCGCCCGTGCGGCTCACGTGACCGAATCGTATATCTCCCAGTTGCTGACGCAGAAAAAACTTCCGCCGGCGCCGAACCGAACCGACATGTACGAGAAGATCGGACGAGCATTGCAATTGCCGCAGGGACAACTTGCCAAACTCGCCGATCAGCAGCGCCGCGAACAGCTCAGGAAACGGCTTGGAGACCAGCCCACTCCCTTGCTTCGCAACGTGCGGGAATTGATCCTCCGCAAGTGTCATCCTGGAAAAACCAGGCAGATCCGCACGATTTTCGAGAAACAACACTTCGGCGAACTCGAGCGGTTCGTCACACAGAAGCTGCTTGGCGTCGTCAAAAGTGTCGCTCGGCAGGAACTCGACAATCCGACGTGGGTGCGCAAGGTGGCCCGATTGAGCAAGAAAAGCTATCCACAGATGCGCGTCACTGTGCTGGAGTTCTTGGATACGACGATCTTCGATCTCTCGAACGAGAATTGCATTGCGTTCCTCAATCCCTTGATCGAATCCTGGAATATTGACCTTGCCACCTTTTGCATCGAGATTGTTCTGAACCGTTGGGTAGCGCCAGGACACCACAAGACGTTCGAGTTCATGGAAAGAGGACCGGACAAGCCTTCAGGAGAAGAGCCAGGGCTTAAGGAGTTTCTCCAAGATCCCTTACTGAGTGGAGATGCGACCGAGGAGGAACTCACCTTTCTACGCGCACTGACGTTTGAGAACAAACGACCGACCCCGCTCTACTATTACCGTGAGCTTCAGGGCCTCAGAGACCCACTGCATTTTACGACCTCTAACAAGAAATCTTCATCAAGGTAACACCGTATGGATACCATGTTATTCAGTAAGCATGTGGATCAAAAGCAGAGCCGTTACCCAGGCAATCACATATGCGAGGAGGAAAAGTTCCGTTGCCATCTCGCGCCGAAAATCACGCCACCTGCTCATAATTTCCTCCCAGTGCTGATCACTTTACGCACTGAACGAACTGCCGCATCCGCACGTGGTCTTTGCGGTCGGATTCTTCATCACAAAACCTGAACCTTGCGTGTGGTCCACGTAATCAACCTCCGTGCCGACCAACAATGGAGCACTCTGCGAATCCATGATGACTTTGACATCACCCTGTGCAACAACGGTGTCATCCTCCTGTATCAATGGCTCCAGCGACATCCCATACTGATAGCCATGGCACCCACCGCCTTTGACATACACTCGAAGACCGACGGTCTCCTGATCCTCTCGCATCAGCTCGAAGAATCTTCTCTTCAGCCTTCCTTGTGATTGTCATCATTGTTAGACCCTCCTGTATACGCACACGTCGTCACAGCCGCTCCCATGAACGGCGATTCTTCGGTAACTGTCGCCCCACCGACATACCTGTCCTCTTTCAACCAGTTGACTACGTCTCCCTCTCACTCACTCCGGCGACAGCGCGGTTCACTGCACACGGCCTTTCCCATGCCTAGCTACAGGCGACCCAGGGAGACGTGCGCCATTCCGGGCCGGTGGACTGTGACTTACTTTATTTGCCTCAATCCCTGGGTCCGTCGTCGCACCGCAGAGTAGGCAATGCCATCCAGATACCGAGGGCTGTCCCATGTCTGTCAGTTGGACGGCAACCAAAAGACCCTGGCAACGTAGACAACGCATGATGCCTCCTATGGGCTCTCTCTCAGACTCAACTGCTGAAAATCATATAAGGTAATTAGCTTGATCCAAGCCGTGAATTCACGATACGGCCTTGCAAATCTCATTTCTTAGCCTCATGCGTATTCTTTCTTGAACCTGACGAGCTCTCCGTCCATCTCTTGCGGACACGACTCTGCTCTCTCGCCTGGGCGATCAGTGCCCTGAACCGTCTCAGCCCCTTCAGCCATGACCGGCAGGGATGCCCGTCTCGAGACATAGATCGCAATGATCAACGCCACCACGACGAGCACATTTGCCCCAAGATCCATGAGATATCGGTTGAACACGAGATCGGTTAGTTCATCCATATACGACACTTGGGTCCCCGTGGTAAGGATGCGCCGCGTTGACGCAATCACGCAGATATACAAGAACGGCTCCAAGGTAATCACTTTGGTCTTGAGAAAATTAATAGTAGTCCTAAACAGCTCCAATAAGATGATGACCAATAAGAGATCATGCACCAGCCCGAGGACTGCGAGCACCGTGTCCGATCCCACCGCGATCGTAAAGACATACCAGGCACGGACAAACAGCACCATGCTGACCGCCAGGAAACTCACTCCGGTCGTGACGTAACCCAACCCATCCAGGGCTTCCAGCATGCCGATCATTCTGTCACCCAGGACATTATCGAAGAAAGGCCATCGGTTGGTCGTGCTATGTCTGACTGTTGCGACTGCTCTCTCCATCATTTCTCCTCGTGTGCTGCACGGCATCCTACCCTCGCAAACCCATGACTACTGCCCTACATGGCCGAACACTCCCTTGTACTATACTTGCGGCCCGAACCTTGGCTGCTTGTCCGATTAAACAATTTCTTCTGAGATCGAAGCCCAAATCGTGATGCCCCACAAGAGCGCTACAATCGTAACCAAACTGTAGATCTGATACATATTCATCACCTCGCTTTTGATTTCCTTGGTATTTGCACGCTTGCCTCTGCTGATTCATCGCCTCCAACGTCAGTGGACTCGGGAAGTACTAACTGGCTATCACACAATACCCATTCTCAAAATTTCGGCGCCGACCCGCTCGCGTTCCTCGTCTTCTCTTCACCTGCACAACTTTGTTCAGCCAACATGCGTTGCCCGGCGCTGGCCAACTCCGGAATTCTGGCCCGACAGGCCTTGAGCGTATCGTCCACTGCACCTGGCGCCATTACAGCAAGCTCTCCTATCGAAACGCCAAACTCTTCTATCGGAGTGAGAACCATGGTTCCTTTCACGTGCGAATCTTCCGCTTGAGCAGGTGGAGGTGGCTGTATCGACAGCACTGTGAGTATCACCACCAACAAAACTACGGCTGCACCTTTTGTGGTCGTCGTTTCCATCATGATTACCTCCTCATATAGTGCCTACTCTCGTACACCCCAGGGTGGATTCACGCGATGCCGCGAACATGAACCCGTTACACCACATACCCACCGTGCAGGCGCAGAAGACACAACCGCTGTGGAACTATGCGCACACTGCACCACTTGACTCGATGACACTCGTTATTCGAAGTGTGGAGACTGAGGAATCAGACGCGCGGGAATGGGGGGAGAGAAATGCGCGAGAGATGGGACAGTCGACGCAGCTCAGTACGTCATAGAATCACTCTGATCGCATTAGCCAAATGAGTCAAGCGTTATTAAGAGCGAGGGAGGATAATAAATTATTCCATTATAAGAAATTATTCCATTATAAGGCCTTCTCCTAGTTGTCAGGCTTTCTCTTAGGGCCTAGACTAATCGATAGAGAGCATAGGCTCACTTCTATGAAATCTTACGTCCTACTGATACTCGCCTCAACCGCTGTTGCATACGCGGCGAGTCGAGACGATTTACCTGTTCAACCGCCGGCCGAACCTCAGGACATATGGCAAGACGTGGTACTTACAAGCATCTCTTTATTATTGTGGATGTCACCCGAAGGGAGAGGTTATGAATAGAGCACTAGCAAAATCTGGAGCTGTAATGCTGATGGGGATAGTTTTATTATCGAACCAAGGGTGCAATACAAAAGGGCTCAAGTCTGAGTCTGAAGGTGAACGTGGATCAGGAAGTGTGGGTACGATGCTGCCCCCTATATCCGGAGAACGCTCAAGCGGTGATACGACGCTGCCCCCTATACCCGGAGAACGCTCAAGCGGTGATACGACGCTGCCCACTCTATCCGGAGAACGCTCAAGCGGTGAATTGAGTGGGTTCTCTCGTAATCCGTCGGAGGAACGACTTGCACAAGGCGGAGATTCGGGAGTGCTGACCCCATCAGAGGTCGGCCCTCCTCAACGTGCCGAGCTGACAAAGGAAGAACAGGCTGCCGGAGAAGCGGGTTTGCAGGACGTTTTCTTTGGCTATGATCAGTGGACCCTGTCTGATGCCGGCATGGACACGCTCGATCATGGCGCAGCCTATCTCAACAATCATCCAGCGGCTGTGCTGAAAATTGAAGGGCACTGTGACGAGCGAGGCACCGCCGACTATAACATGGTTTTGGGCGACAATCGCGCCAAGGCTGCACGGAACTATCTTGCGGACGTTCGCGTGAAGCTCAAGCAGGTAGCGATCGTCTCGTATGGTAAAGAGCGTCCCTTCTGCCTTGATCGGGACGAATCCTGCTATCAGCAGAACCGACGCGACCACATGCTTCTTTCCATCAATGAAGAGGGCACTCCATGATGAGGCGCCATCCGCGTGGAGCGCGCTCGACCCCCTCCATAAACCGAGGGCATTCCTAAAACTCGGTCCATTGATTGGAGGCCGTACGGACCGGAACATTAAGGTCGGCAGACTTCTCGATCACAGACATGGTGAGCGTCTCCATTTGATAGTTGGTGGGGTGACTTGCACATTACAGACCTCATCCTCCTACAGAGGCTTACCAAGGAGAATCTAGCATGGGACAAATTGTTGACCGCGCCAAGGTTGATCCATGATCCGGATGCAGGCACGTTGTACGGGGCAACATCGAGGAGGAAGTGCAGAAGAGTGCGGCGGAACACGCAAAACAACACGAGATTCGTGAGGACCCCGGAGCTTAAAATTAAAGCGAGGGCAGCAATCTGAGTAGTTTCCTTTGAGCCGGTCGTCTTGTCTCCGATATTATGAAGGAGCTGGACGATCCGAAACTTTTGGCTCGGCAGCATTAGCTGAACGAAGCGTCCATACAAGACCGAATGAGGCGAGCGTGAAAATCACCCATTTGGATGGGTTGAAGTTATACCAGAGAGGACCATTGCGGTAGTCGCTTTGGTAAGTGTGGTGATAGTTGTGATACCCCTCGCCGAAGGTCAGGAGCGAGACCATCGCCAGTCTCCGAAGACGAGAGTCACGTAGGAAATCATTCAAAATTTCGGCGCCGACCGGATCGCGTTCCTCGTCTTCTCTTCTCCCACACAACTTTGTTCAGCCAACATGTGTTGCCCGACACTGGCCAACTCCGGAATTCTGGCCCGACAGGCCTTGAGCGTATCTTCCACTGCACCCGGCGCCATGGCAGCACGTTCTCCTATCGGGACACCACGCTCTTCTTTCGGAACGAAAACCATGGTTCCTTCCACGTGTGAATCTGCTGCTTGAGCAAGTGGAGGTGACTGTATTGACAGTGCGGCGAGCATCACTAGCATCAAGACTACTCCGTTCCGTGTTGTAGTAACTGTTTTCATCATGATTACCTCCTCATAGTGACTATTCTCATACATCCCAGGATGGATTCATGCGATGCCGCGGCCATGAATCGTTACACACATACTCTACTTTGCAGACGCACACTGCACCACTTGACTCGATGACAGTCGTTATTCGAAGAAGTGCGGAGACTGAGGAATCAGACGCGCAGAGAGGGAAAGAATGCGCGAGACGGAGAAAGCAAGACTGGGAAGGGCTCTTCCCATCTGAGTCTTTTGCCCTATGGTCAAGGCCATCTTAACATTCACCCTCTAAGATGTTTATGAGATAATCCTCTCATGATTCTGAAGCGCTGGCTTGTGGGAGATCCTCTTAAGACCGCCCAAGCGAGGCACGAACGGCTTTCAAAAACGATCGCCCTTGCCATCTTCTCATCGAATGCCATTTCGTCCGTCGCGTATGGAACCGAAGAAATCCTCCTGGTGCTGATCCTAGCCGGCACGGCGGCAGTAGCCTGGTCGATTCCGGTCAGCTTGGCCATCCTCTTTCTCGTGCTGGTCTTGACCATTTCCTATCGCCAGATCATCTACGAATATCCTGAAGGGGGTGGGGCCTACGTCGTCGCGCGGGCGAACCTGGGTGATCGACCGGCTCTGGTAGCGGCTGCGGCGCTGATGATCGACTATGTCTTGACCGTGGCCGTCAGCGTCGCGGCTGGCATTGCGGCGCTTACCTCGGCCATCCCAAGCCTGTTCGTTCACCGCGAGGCTCTAGGGCTTGTCGCCATTCTTTTCATGATCGTGATGAACCTCCGTGGGGTTCGCGAATCAGGCAAGTTTTTCGCCATTCCAACTTATTTTGCCATCATAGCCCTAGGCCTTCTGGTTATAGCGGGAACCCTTCGATCTTTCTCCAGCCCCGGAGCCATCCTTCCTCCGACAAACCCTGGAGAGACAGAAGCGCTGACCCTGTTCCTGGTGCTCCGCGCCTTTGCGGCAGGTTGTTCGGCAGTCACCGGCATGGAGGTTATTTCTAATGGGGTGAAAGCCTTTCGCCCGCCTGAGTCAAAGAATGCCGCCATCACCATGATATGGATGTCGACCATTCTCGCGTCCCTATTCATGGGCATCAGTTGGATGGCCTATCACTACGGTATCCTGGCCAAGATCGATGAAACGGTGATCTCGCAACTGGCTCGCTTGACGTTCGGCACCGGCTCCATCTACTACGCCGTGCAGATCGGCACCATGGCGTTGTTGGTATTGGCTGCCAACAGCGCCTTTGCAGGTTTCCCTCACCTGGCGTCGATCTTGGCGCGCGACGGATTCATGCCCCATCAGATGGCCACGTTCGGCGATCGCCTGGTCTTTTCGAACGGCATCATCATCCTTGGATTTCTCGCTTGCCTTCTGCTTGTCGTGTTCGAAGGAGATACCCATGCGCTGATTCCCTTGTATGCCATCGGCGTGTTTGCGTCATTCACACTCTCTCAGGCCGGCATGGTGAAGCGTTGGCTCGTGAAAAAAGGGCCGCATTGGCAGACCAAACTGATCGTGAATGGGGTCGGCGCCGTGACGACCGGTATCGCAACGATCATCATCGCCAGCACCAAATTCATGCAGGGCGCTTGGATCGTATTTGTGCTTGTCACCATCCTGCTCCTCATGTTTCAAGGGATTCGCTCTCACTATAAGGCGGTCAAGGAACAGATTGCGCTGGACCGTCGGGGTGAACGGCCTCCATTGCCTCGTCGCAATATCGTGATCATCCCGATCAGCGGGTTGAATCGCGCCGTGGTTCGTGCGCTGGACTATGCGAGAAGCCGACCTGGTGAAATTCGCGCCGTGTATGTGGATCTCGACCCGGAAGAAAGCGCCAAGGTCAAAATCCAGTGGGCTCAATGGGGAGGTGGTGTCAACTTGATTGCTCTCTCCTCACCCTATCGCTCAGTCCTAGGATCGTTATTGAACTACGTTGAAGAAGTGCTCGAGAAGGACTCAAACACCTGGATCACCGTCGTGATCCCGGAGATTCTTCCGGCGAGGTGGTGGCAGAACATTTTGCATAACCAACGGGCCCTGATGCTCAAGACTGCGCTGCTCTTCAAGGATCGAGTGATTCTCATCGATGTTCCCTATCACCTGACAAGGTGACCGTGAATCATCACACGTCACCCGTCCATCGTCACCCATATCTTCCAGCTTCTGTCTTTTTCATTTGTGTCTTTTGCCTTTGCTTACCGCTGCACGCACTGGCATTCAAGATCACCGAACCGGCTGCTGGAGCGACACTTTCCTCTGGAAGCACCGTGACCGCGCGTGCGGATGTTCGGGAAGGATACTGGGATCGTCAACGTCCGCTACTACTGGTACGGCGAGCAGGACGAAGTGTTGGTCGAACAGGATGATTCAACAGCCATAGGCTCCATCGTGGCGCCGGCCGCAATGGTGGGCTCGGCAGAACAGGAACCCATCTTTGGTGGCCCACTGAAAGTGCCGCAGGACGGCATTGGGCCAATGCGTCTGTTAGCAGTAGCCGAAATCTCCCGTGGACGGTTAGGGGTTGGATCGGTCTTCGATGAAATCATTGTGAAGATTACCCCCTCAGCCGCCCTCGCAACGATCGATTTTGAAACAGAGAAGCCTTTGTACCTGGGCAGAGCAGGACAGTCCTCCGCCTTCGGCCATGTGGACTCGATGGGCAAAATTTTCGAACTCCCGGTCGTCGCCGACTTTGTCGACGGCGTCACCCGACGCATCAGCACACCGGCCAGCGGCACCAACTATGAATCTTCCAATCAGAACGTCATCAAGGTTTTGCCTGGCGGCTTACTCCAGATTGTCGGTAACGGGAAGACCACCATCACCGTAACCAATCGCGGTAAGCAAGCGTCTCTCGATGTGGACGTGAAGGTGAACGACGAGCCGAACGAACCGCCGATCGCCGACGCCGGCATGAACAAATCCATCAAGGCCGGCGCCCAGTAAAACTGAGCGGGCTGAAGAGCCGTGATCCGGAAGGGGAAGCACTCTACTACAGTTGGGGCCAAGTGCGCGGCAGCAAAATTTCGCTGCTTGATGCCAACAACTCAGAGACTTCGTTCCTCGCACCAACCGTCTCAGAGCCTCGAACGTATCGCTTTAAATTGCGCGTGACGGATAAGAAGGGTGCAGATAGTCTGCCGGCGTTTGTGGATGTGACGGTGGAACCGTAGCAGATCGCGTAACCTTGCCGGATAGCCCTTCATAAAATAGATTTTCTGGACCTTAAATCCATTGTGGCAGCATAGCTAAGGTCTCTTCTAAGCTGACAGCAGCACGAAATCCATCCACTGGCACTCGATTCAAAACGCGACGTAGTTCTCCATCGTCCGTTACAAATATATCTGCATTACTCCCTATGATAGCGTGCAAGATATCCCGAGAATCACCTGATTTGGGCACACGGTTCTCAAATTGATGTGCATACATAAGCGAAAGGTTGGCACCAACTGCAAGTCCCACACTCTTTACATTCAGAAGTCCATCAAGGCCTCGGCTTTTTGCTTCTAATAGTACCCCGGCCATCTCAGCTATCAATTCCAGGAGCCATGTTCTGTTATTTGACCAGTAAACGTCGAACTTGTAGTTTTTTCCGCCAATCGCGTTAGCTGAGGAAGCACTTCAGTTCGACAAGCCTCAAGACAACTCTGGAACCTCTCTTTAGCAGTTCGCGTCTCACCTATGATGTCACATAAATCAACCGACGCCTTTGCTGTTGGTTGCATCAGTTCTTTAATAGCTAACTCCATGAAGGGTTCAAAGACAACGAAAGGAGAGACAGCAGGTGTACCAAAAGCGTAAGATCGAACCTCATCATTCATAATTTCATCTTGACCACGAGCGAACAACTTACGACTGCAGATTTCCAGAATAAGATTTACCCGTGCACGAGCTTTTTTAGGATGAGACTCAACCACGAATAAAGTCTCCTCAAGATTTAAGAAGCTCAGGATCACTGCCAGTTGTTTGTGCTTTACCGCTCGCTGTAACCGATATACATCCCAATCCGTCACCCCACGCCGTTGCTCAAGACGATCAAAAATATTCGTGTCGAAATATGCGATCATACCGTGCTCAACCACACCGACCCCTAGGTTTGGCGGAATGATTGGAGCTCTATGATAGGCTCCCGGTGAGTTATTTATTTTTACCCACGTTTTTTCGAATCCACTTGCTCAGGGCCTCTTTCCCCATCTCACCAGCGGCGACCTGGAGAGTGATGAGCTCTAAATCTTTGGGATCGGGAAGCTCCTTGATGTCATTCACGTGGAGAAAGGCAAGAACGGACAGAACCGCCGCTCGTTTGTTCCCATCCACAAACGGATGATTCTGAGCGATGTGAAACAGGTAGGCCGCCGCCATCGTAGCAAGATCTTCATGGAGATAGGCGCCGCCAAACTGTTGGCGAGGCATCGCGACAGCCGCGTCCAGCAAGCCATGGTCCCTCACTCCATGGGAACCGCCGTCAATATCAATGGTATCTGCGTGGAGCAACAGGACATCGTCCACGCTCAGGAAGATTGTGTCCTCCACGGATCAATCCGCCAAGCGCTTGAGCATCGGCCCATACCGTTTGCGAAGATCCTTGATGATCGTTTTCATTCGTTCAGGTCCAACGCCCACATTAGCTGGCGTGACAACGAGTGCGTTCCCGCTCACGGTTACCTGGAGCGGAGTTTCCTCTGTAATGCCCAGCGCCTGCATTACCGGTTTTTCGATGATGAGCGCCGCGCTGTTCCCATGCTTTTGTAATCTCTTGATCATTCCTCACCTCTCGTCCTTACGATGTTATAACGAGTCTTTGGTAAATGTCCAGCGGCAAGGAAGTCGGAACTGAAGGAGTTGGTTACGTTTTGAATCAGCCACACCGATCCGTAGTTTTGGGGAGCTGGCCGAAGTTCATTGATGGGTGCTACGCAAGACCGAGCAAAGGTGGAACGACACACCTCACATTGAAATTGCTCGCTTGTTCGTTCGAGCTGACGCGGATCGGCAGGCTTGACTGATTGCGACTGGGATCGTTCCTGGCGGTCACTGGAACATTATCAATCTGAATTGTGACAATTGAAGGATGGTACACCCACTGCCATTGGACGGATAGAAATTCATGGGCGAAGTCATTGCCGCTATGCCCCCTGCTTCGCCTTGCCTCTCGCGACCATGGCGATCACCTGAAACAGCTTCTCGACTCGAGCCTTGTATTGGTTCATGAATTGAGCCGTCCACATCTTGTTATATTCGATGGCAGCACTCTTCTTCATTCCCGCATCCTTTTCACCGACCGGAGAGGAATAGTGGGCAATGAGACGATCCAGCTCGTCTTCACCAAAACTCCTCGAATACGCATGCTTGAGATGGTCATGGAGGGTCTCGACCTGTCCGATCGATTTTCTGATGTCCTTCAAGAATGCGTCGAGAAGCTGTTCGATTTCCTTCTTTTTTTCACCGGTCAGATTGGGGTAGGTGCTCGCGACTGATTTTCTTATTTGTTGCTCGTATTCGCCAATATATTTGTGAGTCAGCGAGTCATATTCCGACTCCAGCTCCGACACGCGGATAAGGGTCAGCAGTTTCTCAACCTTTATGGCTTTTGCGTTCTCAATCGTTGCCGCTTCCACAGCAGCCCCACCGGAAATCAGCGTCACGCAACAGAACCAACCGAGTAGAGCAGCAAACGCAATTCTTACCTGATGCATCCTCTCCAATCCGTGCATAATTCTCACCTCATGCGACCGAGTCTACACCGTATGAACCGATCGTCAAGGAATATGGAATCTTCTATCATCAGGTCTTGCTCAACCAGACAACGCTACACCTTTCCTAACCGAACCGGTCCATGAGTTTGGCGGGCTAGCCGGAGTTCTGTGACATGCTTCCGTAGAGCCTGGCCGAAGGCAGAACGTTCTACTTCTGGTTTAAATCGCTCACTCTCACGTTCGACCTGATCGATCGCTTCGGTCAGCAGCCTGACCAATCGCCGGCCTGAACCAGTGAGCCACCCGAGATGGTGATCGGCATAGTGCAGGTCTTGCAGCGAGTAGCGGACGGACTCGACTTCTTCCACACAACGAAAGCACGCCCGTTGCCAGTCTCGCTGTGTAAGACCGGCCTTCTTCCACCTTGCCGCCCCGCCTCGCCCCGAAGCCCAGGACGAAAGCCGCTGAAATAAGAGCGCACCCATGGTGAACGTGAAGGTCGCGTGAAGAATGCCGCGCAACGGACGGAAGCTCCGCCGCCAAGGCGAGTAGAAGATCTGCTGGTTATGGTCCCCTTGATACAGGACATATTTTCGCAGCAGGAGATTCAAGTGGTGATGGCTGTTTTCATGAATCAGGTCGTCAATCAGATCGAGATTGCCACGATCGAAACAGTTGATGAACGACAGTCCGGGTCGATGCCGGTAACTGAAACTGACCACCCCCTTCGCCTGCAACGGGACAATACGAGAGGTCAGCAGCATCAGCACATCATGACCTTCAGGCCAAACGTGCTGGATGGTCTGCCACGCACGAGCGATCCGTGCAACCTGTCGTTGCTCTGTAGGTTTTACGGTTCTCGGTTGGCGATTCTTCCCATAAACAACGGTCGGCCCCACCGTCACCGGGTCATCGTCACGCTGGATAGCGACCAGAGACGGATGGTACGCCCACTGCCATTGGCTCGCTCCTCCTACACCCGACCAGATTGAGGAAACCATCTTACCGACTTTCACCGTTATGCTGGTCGGCCCCACTCGACACACCACCCGCCCTGATGCGTGAAGCAACGCCTGTCGAACCTCTTTCGGCGCCTGACACCATGCTCCGGTTATATCGACCGCAATCGTTCCCGCAATTTCACTGCGCTCACAATTATCAGTCAGAGCTCCAGGCACATCCCAATGCCCAACCTTGCTCTGGCGATTCCATTTGACAGTCAATGCCGGATCAAACCAGAGAGACTCCAGAGTCAATTCTTGCGCCAATCGTCGGCATAGCGCCGACAACCGTTTTTCTAATCCCTTTGCGTGAGGTTGGCCCGTCGGAAAGAGATCATCCAGGTAATCATGTTCAAAAAACTTCTCCTGACACTCGTCCAACAATTGTTCTGCAAACTCAGGCCGGTTCAGTTCACTCTTAAGCTGCCGGACCACATCCAAGAGATACACGAGATCATTCAGCGTCTCAATCCATCCGACAACTTTCCAGTTGGAATGGACATCTAGCTTGAGGCTTGAGTGGAGGCTGTCAAAGAAGCCGGTCGGGAGCCCTAATTCTCGGGCCAGATCAGCATGGTCGGCATGCACTTCTCGGCACAGGTCGACAAACAGCCGCCGCATCGAGAGACGAAACTCATCCCGTAATTGCGTCAGCTGCTGCAAATCGAGAAGGAGCATGGTGGAACGACTACGCGAGAGATGCTGTCGGCAACTCTAGCGTACCGAGAGGGTGTGCGCAAGAAAGGAGTCCACCATATCTTTGTGAACTCTTGCGGGTGCTTTGCAGTACATCGTAGAGTGGCTGCTGCCAAACGCCTCCTGGCGCAACACTTACGGCGACGATCTGATTGGCCGCATGTGGCAACATTGAAAGCAGGTAAGACCTGAGAAGGGTAGAATCCTCTCATGGCATTGAATATCTCTGAGTTGCAGATGGTACTTCGGGAGATATCCCCTGCTTTGCGCGGCGGCTGGATTCAGAAGATCCAGCAGCCCATGGACCGTACCTTGGTGCTGGATGTGCGCGTGCCGGGACAGACACATCGGCTATTGATCTCCTGCCGGCCGGACTCCGCTCGTTTGCACGTCACCACACACTCACCGGCCAATCCTCCAACACCTCCACCGTTCTGCCAATTTCTCAGAGCCCATTTCCAGGGAGCGCGGATCGACGATATTCGTCAGATTGGAAATGACCGTATCGTTGAACTGCAGCTCATCGGGGGAGAGGGGACACATGCAATCGTGTGTGACCTGACCGGCAACAAGGCAAACATTCTGGTCCTCAATGCCGAACGCCTTGTATTGAGAGATCTCACACGTCAATACCGTCTCGCTGGACAGACATATGCCCCACCTTCTCAACGCAACACCAACCATGAAACAGTGCCCAGTTGTTTCGCAGGTAAAGTCGGAGGCATGTTCCCTGTTTCAGAGGCGATCGATGCGCATTACCGTGAACAGGAGACCACACACACCATCGACCGGATAAAAGCAGACCGTCTGCGCACCCTCAAGAAAACACTCAAAAAGGAGCAGCGGCTGATTGAGGCTTGGCGGCACGACCTATCAAGAGCCACAGCCTATCGCGACTATGCCCGGTATGGAGAATTGATCAAGGCCAATCTCAGTGCAATCATGAAGGGAACTGATCATATTGAGATGACGGATTATTTCGATGATCGGCTTCCGACCATCACAATTCCACTCGACCCCATGAAATCACCTCAGGGCAATATGGACGATTACTTCGAAAGCATCGAAAATTTCTTGCCGCCGAACGTGAACTCAAGCCACGTATCGAGCGAGGCGAGCACGGCATAGAGCGGCTATGCCAGGAGCTCAAGCAAATTGAGCAAGGAACCTGGACTTCGGCTGCCGTACCCCTTGCCCACCGGAACGCCGCTGCCATTGCTCGAACAACCACCAGCAAGGACCATCTCATTGCGGATCAGCGACGTGGTCCATTCCGTCGGTTTACCTCGGTAGATGGGCTGCCGATCTTTGTCGGACGCAATGCCCGAGAAAATGAAGAGCTGACGTTCGGCCTCGCCAAGAGCGATGATCTCTGGCTACACGCTCGCGGGACGCCAGGTTCCCATGTCGTGGTGAGATTGGGCAAAGGTGCAGATCCTCCGCCCGAAACCCTCCGCGACGCCGCAACCCTAGCGTTGCGCTACAGTGATCTGAAGAAGAGCGGGAAAGGCGATGTGATCTATACCCGCCGCAAATGGGTCAAAAAGGCAAAGGGCCAGGCGCCTGGTGCCGTCATCGTCACCCAGGAAGAATCGCTGCATATCCAGTTGGACAAGAATCGGCTTGCGGCACTGAAGAACCGAGTAAGCTAGAAGACTTCTCCATGCGCGGCCTTTTCAGGTACCGGAGTACGCCCGCTGAAATGCAAGTTTTTCTCGCCCGATACAGGGTTCGGCCCTATGATTGGACGGGAGAACCCTCATGCACGGTCAACAGGACATCCGATCACCAGAGGTTTCGCCGACCATCCTCGTCGTCGACGACGAACTCTCGATCATCAAACTCTGCAAAGCCTTGTTGGAAGAAGCGGGGTTTAGGGTGCTCGAAGCCGACAACAGCTCCAAAGCTCTCAAGATCTGCGCGCAGCATCAAGGATCGATCGATCTATTGCTCACGGACCTGGTCTTACCTCCACAAGGTTTTCAGCTCGCCTCAACCGCCAACCAATTCCCGCACGTCAACGGCCATGAACTGGCGGTTCGCGCTACCCTGATCCGGAGCGGGCTCCGTATCATTCTGATGTCGGGGAATCCTGACAAAGAACTTGCCGGCCATGGGATCAAACGGGGAACGTTCCCGTTCTTGCCGAAGCCATTCGAGCGCGACCGCTTGATTGCCCTCGTGCACAACGTACTCGCACAGCCTGCGCCGACCCTTGCAGTAGAAAACCGGCCACGCGCGGCCAATGATACCGACTGGTTCGGTTGAGCCCGATACGACAGGCTTAAGTCAAGGCTGAGGTTGAACAAAGGACATCGATTCTCTAAACCTGAATCTTGACCTCAACCTTGACCGTCCTATGGGTGCTCCGTCATGAACCAACCGGCGATCGATAATCGCCGATACTGGCCAGCCGTGGGGTCCACGCGGCAGACTCGATGGAATCGGGGAACGGTAAACATGACCAACGACCCAGGGCGAGGTTCAATACAGTGGGTCGGCGTCAGATTGATAGACCCTCCGGCACAATCTCCGCATCGCTCATAGATGATCAATTCCCCACCCCAATCGTGCTGCCATTCCTCATGAAAGTAGGTGACGACCGCGATCCGGCGTTGCAACGCGCGACGGCCCTCTACAAGACGACCTTGATCCGTGTCATCATGAGTCAAGAGACAGTCGCCGGCGGAATACGAATAGTAGTTGAATCCCACATGACGCCCGATGATATTCGGGAAAGATTCGATATGGTCTCGAATGCAGGAGAACTGTAGCCGCGATAGAAATCGCTGTCCCTCTTCCAGACCGATTTCAGCTTTTGCCCAATTGCCGGAATTCGGAAAATCTTGTCGAACATTCGGTAAATCGGAAAGGCTTTTCCAGCGCACCCGGTTCATCTTTTCCCGAAAGAACCGTCGCTCCTCTGCTGACCAAAAGTTTTCCACAACCAGCACCGGACTTCTCTGGAATGAGAATGAAGGTAAATCGGCCGATCGTATCGTCGATTGCGCAACACTCATGCGTCTTCACGGTCATTGAGATGAATCATGCAGGCCATCAGCTTCGATCTATTATCCTCTAGGTCTATCGACTAAAGAAAAAAGGGGTTGCCACTTTCCATGGCAACCCCTTCGTTTTGCACATCGGTTGATCAATTACCAGCGATCGCGCTTTCCTCCGCCTCCGCTCCGACCACCACCACCTCCGCCTCCGAATCCACCACGCCCTCCGCCACCTGCACGCGGTTCTTGAGGACGTGCTTCATTGACTGTAAGAGTCCGGCCACCCATTTCCGACCCATTGAGAGCCGTGATTGCAGTTTGAGCTTCAGAGTCCGAGGACATCTCCACAAAGCCGAATCCACGGGACTGGCCGGTGAACTTGTCCGTAATGATCCGGGCCGAGGCCACTGCGCCATGGGCCGCGAATAAGTCACTCAATTGCTGCTCGGTCGCCGAATAGGGCAACCCACCGACATAGATCTTCGAACCCATCGGGGTTCCTCCTTTAAAATAGTGACATTGTCTTGAACACGAGGAACGGGGAAGGAGCGGGCCGAAGACGCGATCGATGCAGCGACTTAGGTCTGACTTCCGACAAAATTCCCGGACAAGGCAACATCGGCATTGTGGGTCTCCTCTGATAGACACTCAGTATCGCCGAGACCCAGCACGACATGAGTCTGGGATACCCTAGCACAGAGCCCGTTGGATTACAACCTCACTCCCCGACTCGAACCAGGAGCCCTTGGTCCTTACAATAGGCGACCGTCCGATAGAACCATGCGATGACGCCGACAAGCAAGGCCCCATTCAGACAAACCGCCCAGGCAAGGTCTCCAACGGGTGGTGCATCTGTACTCAGGACAGTCCGCATGCCCTCAAAGATATGTGCCGCCGGATTCGCCATGGCAATCATCTGCAGCCACTTGGGCAACACTTCCATAGGATAGAAGACACAGGAGATCGGTTGGAAGAGAAATACCATGCTCCAGGCGAGCACTTCGGCTTCTTGTCCGAACCTCATGATGAGTGAGGTCGTAAACACGCCGATAATCCAGCCGGTCACGACCAAATTGAGTACAAACGGCATCAGCCATACCCCGACGACCAGGATGTTATACGAATAAAAAAAGAGGGCACAACCCGCCATGACAATCGAGACGATCGTCACCTTCATCATGCTCATGGCCATCGTGGCGGCCAAAAATTCGCTGGGTTTCAGCGGGCTGGCGAACAGATTCATCAAGTTACGCGCCCAGAGCTCTTCGAGAAAGGAAATCGTGACCCCCTGTTGCGATCGAAACAACATGTCCCATAGGATCAACGCGCCCAAAAAAAAGGTGACGAACCCCGGAACCTGGCTTTGGTATCGAGCGAGATAGAGCGTGATAAATCCCCAGATCACGAGATCCAGGAAAGGCCAGTAAAAAATTTCCATAATGCGGGGCACACTACGTCGGTAGAGGTACAAATGCCTGACGATCAATGCCGTGATGCGGTGCAGTTTCATCGGCACGTCCTATGATCATGTCCATCGTGACAGTCTCCGCATCCCTGATGTAGACCGAGAAGGTCACCCATGAGATGCCGGACCCCCGCGGCCAGGTGGGTGCCTGCCCGTTGTCCGTCGGGCATCCGCCGTAACCAAAAGCCTGCCAGCACCGTCGGCATCCCCATGAGTCCCACGGCGAACACAGCTGTCATACGTTCAAGGTGGCCCATCCACCACACAAGAGCGATCGCCAAGGCAAGCGGCACACATCCTCCCACTAAGCTCATGAAGACAATACGCCGGCCGCAGGTACCTCGCCTCAAACCGACCAGGCTGATCGCCAACCAAAAGAGACCCCAGGCCGCACTGAGTACCAGCCCTCCCATAAGGAATCCGGCAACACTATCGATCAACACATCCGTCACGATGATGACCGCCCCTGCTCCCGTGCAAACTTCAAGAATACCTCTTCCAGATCCGTCTTTCCAAATCGGTCGATAATTTCTTGCGCTGTTCCTTCTGCCACGATGCGTCCGCGCTGAAGAAGAATGATGCGATCCGACATTTCTTCCATCTCGCGCATATTATGTGATGTGTAAAGGATGCTCAGGCCGGATGAGCGCCGCTCTTCTTTCAGCAACGATCTGATCTTGTCGGCAATATCAGGGTCCAAACTCGCCGTCGGTTCGTCAAGAAAGAGGATACGCGGGTCGGTCAGAAACGCCTTCGCCAATGTGAGTCTCGTCAGCTGACCAGACGACAATTTGCGGGTGATCTTGCAGCGGAACTCATCCATCTCCAGCTTTTTGACAATATCATTTACGCGCCGAGCGATATCCGAAACCCCGTAGAGACGTGCAACGACCCATAAATTTTCTTCTACCGTGAGCGACTGAGGCATGGAGATGTAAGTAGACGAAAAGTTGACCCGATGCAGAATTTCCTCACGATGAGTTGAGAGATCCAGACCGAACATGTGAATAGAACCGGCCGTAGGGGTTACGAGTCCCAAGAGCATCTGAATGGTGGTCGTCTTCCCGGCTCCGTTCGGCCCCAAGAGCCCCAAGATTTCTAGGCCTGATCTCAAAGGACACCCCATTGACCGCCGTAAAGTCGCCGAACCGCTTGGTCAGATCCGACGCTTTCAGGACTGGAGTAGACATCGCATTGACGGATTCGGCCGATCAGTTGAATAACAAGGCGCCGCTGATTTTCTCCGGGATATGGCAGGTCTCGCACTTGCGGTCTAACGTTTTCCCGCCATGCTGTGCCTTCCCATCGTGGCAGCGGAAACAGTCATTGAGTGCCCTTGCGCGAAGGTAGGAACCTTCCGGATGCGAAGGATACCAAGGCTGGCTGTCGGCCGATACATGTCCGCGTGGAATGACAATGGGATACTCCTTAATGAGTTCACCGTGCACGACGCCGGAATGACAAGTCGTACACCCTTCATCCTGTCCGCGTGACTTGAATGCCTCCATATGTCGGCGATGGTTCATGACCAGCCCCACCTCGTTCACCGGCGGCGGAAGATCGCGCGGCGCCATCTCGGACACGCGAAGAATATGACGATGGCAGCTGAGGCACACGTCGGAATCCACTTTTGCCTTGAGATTGTGCGCGTCGGTCGGCGCGCCAAATACGTAGATAGCCGCATCTTTGACTCCCGCCAAGACCTTGTCGGATAACCAGCCTTGAACCCCAGGCCTCACATGACACGCGACACAGGTGACGTCCTTGTGGGAGACTTGGCCCAGCTTTCGTACGCGGGGGCGATCGTGTGGCATCCTGCGCAAAATGTCGGCTGATTTGTTAAGGGTATCGCAGTTCCAACCAGAGCTATAGCTCCGATCACGATGGCCAGCAACAACGTGGCCTTAGACTTCCCGCTCATGCTCCCGGCGTCTAAGGGGGAACTGCTTGATCAAGAGGGTGGCGACCCCGGCCACATCGTCCAGATGCAGCACAGGCACAGGAAGATCGATCGGCTTGTCGGAGACCACCGCCAGGAGGCCGTCGGAAGAATACGCAATTTCGCCGAGCTGATCACGCACGACGATGATCTTCGGATACCCTTCGCTTTTCCATCCTTCGGCAATGATGAGGTCGTAAGAGACATCCAAGAAGCGATCACGCACTTCTTCCACTTTCAGCTGTTCGGAGACATCGGCAAACAACGCGAGGCTCCCCTTGGAAACAACCACAACACTGCTTGCACCGGCACGCTTATGGCGCCAACTATCCTTCCTTCGGTATCAAGATCAAACCCGTGGCCGGCATGTTTGACCGTTGCCACGCGGTATCCAGCCTTGACCATCTCGGGGAGAATGCGTTCAATCAAGGTTGTTTTACCGCTGTTCGACCGGCCGATAAAAGAAACAATTGGGATGGACACACCGTGGACCGTTACGTGTTTTGATCTGCGAGCAGCAGGAGAGCCGATTGCCCCCGGAATGCCCTTGCTCGGTATGAACGGACCATGCCTCACCGCTCAATAATTGAACGACCACCTCGTCACCGGGATTGAGCCGCTCAACTTCTACCGGCACATCGATGAGGCAATTCGCCTTGACCATGGACGTGAGAATACCGGATCCCTGGTCTCCGGTCGTTCGAACCTTGAACACACCTTCTTCCCTGGTGAGAATGCCACGAGGAAAAGTCCGCCGGTCGCCCCGCTTGGAAAATCGTTCCTGGAAGATGGCCTGAATCACCGGGCGTCCATAGCTTCGACACCCACTCATTTTTAGTAACGCAGGTCGCACCAATTGCTCGAAGGTCACCATCGACGAAACCGGATTGCCCGGGAGACCGAACGCGAGTTTACCCTGAATCTTCCCGAACACCAGCGGCTGACCGGGTCGGATGGCAAGTTTCCAAAAATTCATCTCGGCGCCGAGCTCACGAAACACCGCTTTGGTGAAATCATAATCACCCATCGAGACGCCACCGGACAACACCACCATGTCGGCATTCAACCCCTGCGAGATCTTTTTTTGAGCGCCATCGGCGTATCACGCGCGATACCGAGCAATAACGGAATGCCTCCCGCTTCCTGCACAGCCGCGGCCATCCCATAGCTGTTCGAATTGATGATCTTCTCCTCACTGAACCGCTCGTCCAAGTCAGCTAACTCGTCGCCGGTCGCAAGGATCGCCACCCGAGGCCGCTGATAGACACACACGAACGATTTCGCCAAGATCGCCAACATCCCAACCTCGCTGGGACGGATTCTGGTCCCTTTCGCGATAATGCGGTCCCCTTTTTTGGCGTCCTCACCCTGCGGTCTAATGTTGGCTCCTTTGGGTTCCGCCTTAAACACGCGGACCGAATCAGGTGTATGTTCCGTATCTTCAACCTTCAGAACTGTATCAGCCCCTTGGGGGATCGGAGCCCCGGTCATGATCCGGATGGCCTGGCCCAAAGCGACCGTTTTCGACGGCATCATCCCTGCCGGAACATCCTCAATGACCGAGAGAGTGACCGGTTTCTGGATGGCTTGCTCCTGTTTGATATCCTCCCATCTCACCGCAAACCCATCCATGGCTGAATTCTCCCATGGCGGATTGTCGCGCTCAGCGACGATGTCTTCACTCAGCACACGGCCCAAAGCCTCCAGAATCGAGACTTTTTCAAAACCCAATACCGGCGCAGCATCGAGTACAACCCGTTGCGCATCGTAGAGTTGGGTCAATCCGGTCATGGCATCCGCGGCTTTCACTGGCTGCCCCCCTTCAGCAGTCCAGTGGCCGTCCGTCCGACTTTCAGCAACGATGCGCTTTTTTTACAGAAGGCTTCAACCTGATTGGCGATTCGGTGGTACGCTTCCGCCGTCGGCGAATCTGAGTTGAACAGCGCAAAGGGTTCACCCGCGTCGGACTGTGTGACCACGTCCGGGTCGAGCGGAATCCGCCCCAAAAATGGGACTCCCATGTCGAGCGCCGACGCTTCACCACCGCCCTTCCGGAAGACATCAATATGGGTATGGCAATTCGGGCATTCGAGCCCGCTCATATTTTCGACGATGCCGACGATCGGCACCTCGCTATCCTTGCAAAACGTGACCGATTTTCTGGAATCAAGAAGCGCCACTTCTTGGGGCGTGGTAATAATCACGGCACCGCTTACCGTACCGAGCAAATCGATCGTCGTGACCGACTCATTCCCGGTTCCCGGGGGGAGATCGATCAGGAGAAAGTTCAAATCCTGCCAATCGACGCCCCCGAGCAACTGATTGATGAATTCGTACTTGTAGGCATCGCGCCAGATAATGGGGTCATCCGAGTTCTGCAGCAAAAACGACATCGAGGCGATCTTCAGGTTGTAGGCTTGGAAGGGGATAATCCCGCCGGAGGTGCTGATCTTGAGCTTCTGACCTTCCGCACCGACCATTTTGGGAATGTTGGGGCCGTGAATATCCATGTCACAGATCCCGACATGCCAGCCTTTGAGCGCAAGGCTCACCGCGATATTTGTCGTGCACGTGCTCTTTCCCACACCACCTTTATTGCTCATGATGAGCACTTTATGCTCAATGCGCTCCATCCGTTTGGCGACCAGCCATCGGCTATGCCCTTCTTTATCCTTTTGGCACCGTTCGTTTTCGTCACAGATGGCACAAGCCCACATATAGGTGCAGGCATCTCCATCTCCGCTTCCGTTATTGATGACGTTGAGTTCACGTGTCATTGGATGTCTTTTCTGCGACCATTGCTGTCGATCGCCCTCCTCGTTAGCGGTGTCGTCCTCCGGGAACGCTGACATAGTCATCACCGGAAGATTTCGGCATGGACATGCCCGAGGTGGCCCCCCCAGCCCCTACCCCAGCCATGGCGACTATCGAAACACCTGCTTGATGACTGTCAGCCGATGTTTTCTTACCGAACAACTTCGCGCCGAAGATGCCGACCCAGTAGAGAAGAAACATGGGGCCGGCCATCAGCGTCTGATTAAACGGGTCAGGTGTAGGGGTCAGAATCGCCGCGATAACAAACGATCCCAACAACGCCCACTTCCAATACTGAATCAGGAACGGCGCATCGACCCAGCCCAACTTTGCCATGAGTGTGAGGGCCAACGGCACTTCAAAGATCAGCCCAAAGACCGTCAAGAACCACAGGGCAAAACCGACATACTGGGCAATCGAAATCTGCGGCACGAATCCGGCGTTCACTCCGTACGAAATCAAAAAATTCAGGGCGAATGGAAGCACGAAGAAAAATGAGAATCCGACTCCGGCGTAGAATGCCAATGCACTCACACCGACGAACGGCCCGACAAACCGTCGCTCTTGCACGTGCAGTCCCGGAACGACAAACCTCCAGATTTCGAACAAGAGATAAGGCAGGGCAAGCACGATGGCGAACAGTCCCGCCACCTTCACGTTCTGCCAGAGTGCCTCCGCCGGTGCAAGGAAGACAAACGGCACCGTCGGCAAATCGGTGGGCTCCCAGGTTAATTTGCTCGGCACGAACATATTCTGAAGCGGAACCCTCAACCACTTGACCAACGCGTCGGCATAAAAAAACGTCCCCATAAAAATGACCACCAGAGTGATCACCGCACGGGTGAGCCGGACCTGGAACTCCACCAGGTGCTCCATGACCGGCATCTTCTTGTCTTCCAGCGGCTTGAAGACCGAATCTTGTAGCCACCGGTTCAGCTTGTTCAGCACACAGCCTCGTACGTTTCGGAACTTGTCGATCCGACGATCGGTTTCCGGCAACCAACAGATCGACAGATCAACAGATGCCTCTGTGCTTCCTACCTTGGATTAATCGCCACAAACAGGCTGTTGCCTTGTCGATTGACCAACAGCACGGCAAGCTCGTCTTTCTTGATTTTTTCCGCCGCCTTTTGATAATCGCTGAGCGACTTGATCGACTCATGATTGACTTCTTGGATCACGTCACCACGTTGGAGCCCGGCTGCCTCTGCCGGTCCGCCAGACTCGACCGACGTGATGACCACTCCGGCCGTCTTCGCGGGAATGTTCAACTGCCCCATCAACGCATTATCCAGTGTTTGGACACGCAACGACGCGAGCACATTGTCAGGAAGCTTCATCGGTTCTCCCGCTTCCTTCGGCGGCGCCGGTTCTTTCTTGGCCAGCATTTCATCCGATGGGCGTTCGGCAACTTTGACGACGATCAGCTGCTCTTTGCCTTCGCGTAAGACCTTGACCTGCGCGTCTTTGCCGACCACCGTTCTTGCGACAAGATTGCGCAGCTGACTGACACTTTGAACCTCCTTGCCGTTAAATGCCACGACGACATCGCCTCGCTTCACCCCGGCGGCATGAGAAGGGCCGTTTTCATTGACATCGCTGATCAACACACCCTTCCGCTGCTCCGGGAGTTTGAACGATTTCGCCAAGGACGGCGTAATCTCCTGAATCGCGACACCCATCCATCCGCGTACGACCTTGCCTGTCTTCAGCAGGCTTTCAACGATGTCGAGAGCGATGCTGCTGGGAATCGCGAACCCGATCCCTTCCGATCCGCCGGTTCGCGAGAAGATCGCCGTGTTGATCCCGATCAGATCCCCATTCATGTTGACAAGCGCTCCGCCGGAATTTCCAGGATTGATCGCTGCATCGGTCTGAATGAAATCTTCATAGTCCGCAATGCCGACATTCCCACGCCCAAGGGCGCTGATGATGCCGAGCGTGACGGTCGAACTCAGGCCGAACGGGCTTCCAACCGCCAGCACGAGATCACCCACCTGCAACTTTTCGTACTCAGCCCATCTCAACGACGGCAGATCCTTGGCCTCGATCTTGACGACCGCCAAATCAGTCTTCGGATCGGTGCCCACCACCTTCGCCGAAAACTCACGCCGATCGCTCAGTGTCACCGTAATCTGGGTGGCCCCTTCAACGACGTGATTATTGGTCACGATGAACCCATTGGTATCCAAGATGACTCCGGAACCCGCGCTCTGATCCGGACGGCCATGCGGCATGGGAGGACCATGCGGAATCGGCGGCGGAGTCGGCGATTCTCCTCCTCCCGGTTCATCTCCAGGGGGAGGAGTTCCGAACGGGCTCGGAGGAACTCCACCTCGCCTCCGGCTCCCTTCTCCTCCGCCCGTCACCGCGATATTCACCACGGCTGGGGTGGTCCTTTTCACGATATCTGAAAAGCCTTGAGCCCATGCTGGAGGGACCCCTGCAGCCGATGCGGGTGACACGCATCCACTGCCGGATAGAGCCCACACAATCAGTCCGCTGCCGATCAAGCATCTTCGTCACTTGCTGACTCCAGTTTGCCATAACTGAATTCCTCCAGGATGTGACTCTCATCGAGAGAGCTATTGGAAACGAGCATCTCCACATGGTTTGAACACTCCATATTACACTACTCTTTCAATAGGCTTCAAAGAGGAAAAGTCCTCTCTCGCATGACTCCGCCATAAGGAAGGCCCATGAATCACTCCCAATAGATTCCGACCTTGCTTGACCTCCGTCAGGCAATTGCTTTCACTGACTGTTTCCAGTACGGTGGCGGACGGTCCGAATGAGATTGTGACCATCAGGCCAGGCATTGATCCCAGGAAACCCGCTCAATCGTAGAGGGCAGGCGGCAGGGGCATGGATAGGATGTACGCTCCTCCTTCTTACCGCTTGCGTCAACCACCTGGAATTGCCTCCGCCGGGGACCCATTACCCGCCAGTGTCAAGCTGGAAATTGCCCATCGATCAAAGACTCGATGTCCTTGGAAACCCCGCGTACACCTGCTTCAACAGCGTCGGCTCTTCGATTCAAAGCCATGCTCCTCGACGAGAACAGTAATCTGGTTTTTGAAGGCGGCGAGCATGTGCGGGTGCGTGTGGATATCATCAATGCGGGAACGAGTTGATTGAGAACGCCTCCGCCTCGCTCACCGGAACCCCGGCGATCATCGAGCAATTCCCTGCCACGACACTGCCGATCCCGCCACTACAACCGGGCGAAACGAAATCCCTCGAGTTCATCGCTACCCTCCCCCCGACCAAACAGGCCCAACAAGCCGCGATCCATGTCACAGTCGCCGAATCGGGAGGAGCCACGGCGCCACCCCAAACCCTTTCATTGACCATTCAGCCGGCCGGTACCGGCACGGACGACGTGAACCAAATTCCCGCCCCGGCGCCCGGTTTTCATCAGCCTCACACCTACCTTGTCTCGATCGGAGTCGGCGCCTACCGCGATCCCAAGCTCGCACCCCGCCGCTACGCCGTGACGGATGCGGAGACCGTCGCTGCCTATTTTCAGTCGCTCGGCGGCGTACCCCCATCCAACATCCGGCTGTTACAAAACCACAAGGCGCTCCGTGGTGATATCCACGAAGCATTGTTCGGCTGGCTCCCACAGCATGCGGTTAAGGATGCCGTCGTGATCGTCTATTTTTCCGGGCAGGCGATGGTGACGCCGACCGGCGACATCTTGCTGGCTCCTTATGACGGCAGTGCGGCGGACTCGACGCGACTTTACCCACTCAATGATCTTGAGTCAGCCTTCGCCAGGCTCAAAGCCAAACAGATCATCTTCTTGTTCGACGGCATGGTGTCCAGACTTGGCGGTGATACCAAGGGGAAGAGCGGCGTCACCCCGCTGGGAACTCGGCGGAGGACAATACGCTCGGACTGATCGGGGGCGAAGACTTGACGAAGGGGCTGGAAGACGACCAGCACCGCCACGGCCTATTCACCTACTACCTCTTAAAAGGACTACGCGGAGAGGCCGATACCAATCGCAACGGGACGGTCACATTCGGAGAGCTCGCCGGCTACGTGCGCCAAAAAGTCGCCTGGGCGGCAAAATCTCAGTTCAATCAGGAGCAACGGCCCTTGCTGCTTCCACCGCTCAAGCCGGACGACCCAGCCGCCTCACTCATCCTAACCGCACTTCCTTCGCTCACCTCTTCCGAAGCGCCATAACGTGCGCAATTCATGACGGTTCGCTGGCAAGCAGCTCAACTGCACCGCTCACTGCCATTCCCATCTCGACAGACCAACATGAGAGAGCTTGGACCGTTCCATTTATTTTTCGGCTATGTCGGTAATCGGACCGGCTCTCGCAATGCACAATACAAAATCCGACCCCACCTTCCCCTTGAAAGAGCAAAAGAATTCAAACACGAGCCAAAGCGTCTTGAATTCGCACAAGACAAATATTTGGCTGCTTCGACAAAGTACACTCCCAAATACGAATCACCTGCCAGCCTGCGCCTCGCAACGCGCGTGTCACGCGCGCATCACGCCGCCGATTCGTCGCAAACTTCTCTCTCCACAAAGAGGCATTGCACTTTGGCTTCAAGTTGCGCCCGCATCCGTGCCCGTGCCAGAAGCAGCCGTCCACGAACACCGCTAGCTTCGATTTAGGAAAGACAAAATCAGGCTTGCCAGGCAGTGGAAAGTTCCGTCGCCAGCCGCGCACGCGCGCCACGCGGAAAAGAGAGACAAGTTTGAGCTCTGTTGTTGCGTTGTGTTTGCCGCGTATCCGCGACATGAGCGCGGAGCGGGTAAGCCCACCGAATGTTGTACGCGTTCGTTCACTATTGCCGGGCCAGCGACGCGTTGTGCTTCTCCAACTCATACTTAATTCGTTTACCAGCAATTCGCGCAAACAGAGGGGGCACAGCGTTGCCAATCATTTCACAAACAGCCTCCATGCTGTCCGTCTCGAAGCGATAGCTGAGCGGAAAAGTTTGAATCAACGCCGCCTCACGAACGGAAATCGTCGTGCGCCGCTTGTCTGGATGGCCAAAACGTCCTTTGCACGGCGTCGTGCAGCCACTGGTCATCGTCACAGGCGTTTGATCCCAAGACATGCGCCCGTAGGTATTCGTGAAACCGCTGTAACCGCTGCGGTGACATTCCGGGCGGATAGATTCTTCCAGCGTCAGCCACGTCTTGCCAGGAATCGCCGCGTCGAGTCGTGCTTTGACTTGGGGCTGAAGGTCACGGACAACGTGCCACCTGAATTTTCTCGGACCGCCCAGCTTCTGCGCCTTGCTCAGTGAAATTGGCCTTGGCTGCTTGGCAATCACGTCACGTAACGTCCGTCAGCTTTTGAGCGTTGATTCTGGGTGAGGAATCTTGGCGTGCGTGGCTTCGGGAAACGGAATGTCAAACCCGCGCCCCGCGAACAGCACCAGCCGCCGCCGCGATTGCGGCACTCCGTAATCCGCCATTTGCACTACCGCCCATCGCGGGAAATACCCGGCAGCTCTCAGCAAACGCACGAACTTGTTGAATATCCGCACCCCGCGCTTCTCCAAGCCTGGTACGTTCTCCATCATCACCGCCATCGGCTTTAATTCGCGGATGAGCCTTGCCATGTGCAGCACTAACCCGTTGCGTGGGTCATGCCTTTTGTTTTTGGCGGTAAGCGAACAAAAACCCTGACAAGGCGCACAACCCGCCAGCAGCGCCACGGGTGCACCGCTACACAAAACCTTCAGCTCGCTGGCCTGGACTTTACGGATGTCACGTTCTATCAGATGGGTCTGCGGATGATTCTTGCGATATGACTCCACCGCCACCGCGTCAACCTCTGCGGCAGCGCAAACGGCGAAACCCGCGTCAACCAAGCCTTGAGAAAGGCCGCCGCAGCCGGCAAATAAATCAATTGCAACTAGACGATTCATGGAATTGTTACTTTGTGGCAATCCTTCGCTGGCGATCTGCTTCGTTGAGAAAATCCTCATGCATTTTCCTCGTTCGAAGAAGAAAGCTCTTCCAGTTAATGTGAGTGAGTGTCTTCTTCTCCTTCAATCCATCGAAAGCAGCACGGCTTTGGCCCGTCAAGTTGATGCCATCGCAAACGAGCGTGATGTGAAACTTTGGAAATTCCTTTTGAAACTCTGAGTTCCCAGGTTCAGCCAGGAAGTCAGTCATGATCGCATAGTAGTTTCCAATTCGACCCATTTCCTGGTCCTTTAATTTCCAATTCGGCTTTTTGATTTCGATGATTTGAATTGTGTCGGCTTGGCTTGATAGAACGAAGTCAGGTTGCTTATCTGGATCTGAAAAATCGTCGAGGTTCAGCCATTCTCCCGTTCGCTCAAAGTAGAATTTTTTGAACTCCTTTTTCAGAGTTTCAAAAGATTGATTCGCTGTGATCGGAGACCAAGTTGGGTTGATAAGCCACGGAGCTTGCGTGAGAAGTTGCTGAAACGCTGACTCACGAATCCCCTCCGTCCCTTTAAGAGACTCAAGCGTGTCGATGACGCGAACACGGTCGTCTGCGATGCGGCCAAACGACGCTAACTCCGCAATCCTCGCCGTCTTCAGCACCGCTGAAATCACCTCAAGCGGACGGTCTTTTGATTCCGCCGCTTCCTTGAGCTTCTTGTCGAGAGTGATGTGCGGCCCAAGCAACAAACTTAACTGAACGAACGATTCAATCGTCTGCTCATCCTCCAGTTCGTCACCACGCGCAGCCTTGGCAATTGTTTCGGCCATTTCCAGAGTCCGTTTGCGAATCTCGCCCTGTTGCTCGCCGGGATAAACTTGCTCAACGCATTTGTTAATCTCAGAAACCTGCTGGAACTTTTCCCACGCAGATTTCCGCATCGGCTCGCGCGTAATCTTGCCAATCAGCTTTACAAGCTTTTGCCCCCAATCCTGAAACGCCTGTCCTAAATCGTGTGACCAAAGAATGTCCTGTCGGTCGGTGCGGATAAGGTCGTCGTCTTCATCAAGCCAGTCCGCGTGCAGTTCACCGATGAGATACGAACGGACATCATGTTCGCCCGTGAAACCAGCCTTCATGTTAAATACCGCCGTCTGCGCAGCGATTTTACCCCGTCAATAAACGCGCACACTCGCCATCAGATCATCCTTGTATGGCTCTTTGGCATAACCAACCCATCCAGTAACCCGATAAAATTTTTCCTCAAGAGCAAACCCAGCAACAATGCCCCCAACACTTATGCCTTCCGGTCCTCTAACCTCATAATCTTTCGCCTCACACGAATCTTCCTTCGCACTAGCCTCCCTCTTAAAGTTGATCTTCGTCCCAGGCTTCAGCTGTGCTTCAAACGCTCCAACAACGCGTTCGTAATCTTCATCACCAGGTTTCCTGTTTGAATCCCGAAGAATAATGCGCCAGTTTGAAGTCGCGAGACCGAATCGTTGCGCCATCTGGCGCTCGAAGTCTGCAATCTTGGGAACGCGCCGATGTTCGAAGCCCCGTATTCGTATCGTCGTGCCAAGCTTCGGCTGGACGGTATCATCCAATGTACCGGGCTTCGGGTAATAAGGGGTATCAGTTTCCGAAAGGATTGCCTTTCTGTCCATAATAAAGTGGGAAGTGATAAAACCCTTCTTGCTGCTGGCTTTGTCCACGACCTGCTTACCACTCGAAGAAATCACTTCGATGGTTTGGCATACGCCAAACGGGGCAAGCTTGCCCACGCCTTTTCTCCCCATGACTCGACGACCATATTTCTTCGATACATCGCCTCTTCGTGAATCGTTGCGTCGTTCTGAGCCCACTTTGAGGTAGAAGTCGTTTACTTCGTTGACCGCTCCATCAACCAGCATTCCAGAACCATTGTCTGAAACCTCGATAATGAATTTTTGGTCGATGAGGACACCACTTTCCTTGCGCGCCAACAGTTCCCCCATCGGTCCGGAGATGACAACCTCTGTCGCATCTGCATCGTAGCTATTGGCGACCAACTCCGCGATGACGGCCGACACACGGTCGTAGAGCTTCACTCCCAGCTTGTCCACCGTGAGCCGGGAGATCGTCATTCTATATTTATTGTCGCTCATCTTTGGTCGCCTTCTGCCGTCATTTCAGGTCTTGATTTATTCGTTGCCCCAGAGTGGCGCTCGTTTCACTACGCTTTCCCTGAACCATTCTCTTTCGGCACACGTGTCGGCCTCCAACAGATCATAACTATCTGAATACACTAATAATGTTCATGCAGAACTGAACCAAATCCGCCGCATTTTCTGCCGATTCACTAAGGCTGTCAATCTCCTTGGAAAGAACGTATTCGTAAGAGTACCTTCAGAAGATCGTTCCTGAAGTCGGATCTTGAATCGTGCATGGCGCAGGAAGACCGCTCGGCTTTGCCGTCCGATATCTCCCCCATCCGCCACGCCCTCTGGCCCCACATTCTCGCACGCTTCTCCTTCGTATCTTTTCCCGTTGACGGATACCACATGACTTTGGGACGATGGCCTCGTGCATTTCGAGTTGCTCGGCCCGATCACGCAGATTGAAACGTTCGCGGTTGGGTCTCGAATCCGTGAGCTCGCCAGGCTGCGGAAGTTCTATGGCAGTGGACGTTGGCGCAAGCGGAAGGGCATTGCCAAGGTTCGCCTTTCCGATGGCTCCATCCATCTCGCAGAAATTCACTGGTATGAGGCCACGGGAATAGGCCGGAAGGAATACAAGATCAAGCGACTACTCTAAGGACACCATTTATGCCAAAAACCAAGCTTGCTATTTCACGGTTTGTGATTTGCGTCGAGAATAAGGGGTACAAGGCCTCTCTTGAAAAGCGCAAGGTCTATATCTCCGTTCCCGATGCGAAAGCACTCAAGCACGGCCACATTCGCGTGGTCGATGAGTCTGGAGAAGACTACCTTTATCCCAAGAGCCTTTTCCTACCCATCACAGTTTCGGCTTCGCTCCGCAAGGCGATCCTAAAAGCCGCATAAATGAGGGGAGGGCTTCGCCCTCCAACTCCGACCCGGCTCTAGCGGAAAAACGTACGAAAAAGATCAAGGTCCGGCGCGTCAAAGATTTCTGACGCCTGCCTGAACCTCGCGACCCAAGTCAGCCACCGTACAAAATCGAATTCTGATTCTGCCCTCGGCCTCTCCTCCTCCATCATCCGTACGGTTCACACTGTACCTGACGTCTTGACCACCTTCATTCGAACATCGTCGCTTCATGCCAAAAAAAGAGGGTGAGGAGTTGCCTCCCCACCCTCTTTCGATCTGTAACGATCTCAGCTGAGGCGATCACTCGCCTCTGCAGAAGCTCCGCTCCTATTGGTCTGCCACTTGCAGTTGAATACTGCCCGTCTCAGTCAACGCAGGATTGATTGTGACTGTGTACGTGTCTGTTGAAGCCAGCGTGACAGGGTTGAGGTTAAAGCTCGATGCTGAACTCGTCATCCCAGCTTGCAGGATGCCATTCGGGCTATAGAGATTCACGGTCACGTTGCCGAGCTTATTGTTGGTGACCTTGATCGTGGCCTGTTGATTCGCCGTGCCTGTAAACGTATAGCGCCCATTCTGGCCCGCGCGGCTGACCGTGATCGGCCTAGGTGCCGCATTCATCTTTAATGAATCCGAAACCTCGGTCGAGAGAGTCAAGGTCATTTTGCCGGTGTAGCTGCCGACTGGATCGACGAGAACGGTATACGTGCCGGTGGTCGGCAAGGGGTTTCGATCTTCGAGACCCCCGCCAGCCGTACCCACAGCCGTTGAGGCGAGGATGGTCCCATCCGATGTCAGAAGCGTGACCGCACTGGATGTAATACTCACCGACGTAAAGCCCGAGATTCACCCATTGTCCAGCGTTGCCATTGAACGTATAGCGAGCGGTCTGGCCTGCCTTGTTCAGACTGACCGGCACCGAAGCTCCATCGATTGCGATAGTACCCGTGACGGGAGAAGAAAGGGCGATCGTCATACTGCCGGTATAGTTACTCACCGGCTCCACCGCGATGGCGTAAGTCCCCGTTGCCGGCAGAGCCGTCAACGGATCGAGACTACCGCCACTTGGACCAACCGTCGTCGATTCCCACTTACTGCCATCCGGTTTCAGTATGGCCACCGTAGTCATGGGAATTGACACCCCCGAAAGACCGAGATTCACCCGTTGCCCCTCCGTCCCGTTGAATGTATAGCGCGCCCGTTGACCCGGCACTGTCAGGGCCGGTGTCACCGTCCCTTGGTCGATCATGATGGTACCGGTCAGTTCCGGGGCGTTATAAAGCGCAAGCTTGAGTCTTCCGGTGTAGCTCAGATCCGACTCAACCAAGAGAGCATAGGTCCCTGAAGCCGGAAGGATCTGTCCTGGAATCATCGCACCACCCCCAGCACCACCACCTCCAGAGACAAACGAGATCGGCTTGCCTAACAAACTTCCATCCGGACTCACAATAGAGACGTACCCGCTTCGGATCGTCACGTCGCTCAATTGCAGACTCACTGCTTGGCCGCTTTCTCCCGAGAATGTATACCGGGCCTTCTGCCCGGTCCGATCGATAGTGGCCGTGACAGCTGAACCGTGAGGAACAATAGTACCACTGAGCTCGCTTGAAACCGTGACCTTGAAACTTCCCGTATACGTGCTGAGAGGGTCGAAGAAAATTGTATAGGTCCCCGTCACCGGCAATTCCTCAAGATCAACGCTTGCGCCGTTCATCTCGCTGGAAGAGATCGTGGCCGCCGTATCGGTGGAAAATTGGTAGGCTGCCATGGATGTATGGACCTTTGTCAGTGAGGAGACTGGACGCTCGCCCATAGTCGCATAATAGTTCCTCACTGCAGAGACATGCCTAGGCACCGTCTCGCCATCAGGCCGATAGACGGAAACGTGAAACTGTGTGAGGGTGACACCGCTGAAACCGATATTGATCCGCTGGCCGGCTGTGCCGTCGAAGACCATCACTCCATTCTTATTCGGAGTGGCAATCTTCACCGTGACGGGATCTCCATTGACGGCAATGCGGTCATTATATTCGACGTCTGCTGCGACAATGCCTGGCGGTAGGGCAGTATCTCCGGCGTAACTCCTATCAGTGGCAGTACTGGAAATGAGTCCCGCTGAGCCAAGCACAAGCGTGATCGTGGCTACTCCTACTCGGCACTTCACCCACGGCCATAGGCTGTCCATAGTCGCCCTCCTATTTATAAAATACCGACGGCTCTTTGGTGATTGTTACCTCGTTTGAGTTTGTCATGCGACCTGGGCTAACGCGCGGACTCTACCCTTTTTTGTATCCGTAGCGCAATCCCCTAGGCACTCTTTAATATGGTTATTTGTACACTCCCCCCAAACTGGGGGGATGAGATCAATGAAAGCCGCCCGTGCCTAATCGTCTCAGATGTGGAGAGGATAATTGGAGTTAGGAAAACAAAACACAACTTATGTGGACTGACGTGCCATTCAATCGCCTGACAGCAAAAAGGGTGGAGAGTTGCCTCCCCACCCTTCGTCTTGCGACTCACCGAAAGTTTTTCAGCGACTACTCGGCCTTACAGAAACTCCGTTCATAGTTGATGATCGCCCAGGCTTCTTCTTCCGTGATCGCGGCGGGGATCAAGGAAACCATCCCTGTTCCAGCGCTGCCGTTCTTAATGACCCAGAAGAGCTCGCCATCTTTCCGTTTCTTGTGGAACTTGCAGTTCGTGAAATCCCGCGGGCTTGGATTCAGGATCTTCCCAGCTTCACCCTGACCATCCCCGGCCTTGCCGTGACAATTGAAGCAAGTGCCCTTCCCCTCGTAGAGGGCCTTGCCTTTGGCGATGCTCTCCGGAGAGGAAGCGACCGGATTCTTCAGAGCTTTTGCGTCCGCTGCCTGATCGGGCGGAACGCGAGGCTTCAAAGGATCTCGTTCCTCGGCCCCAACTACCGAGACCGAGAGAAACACAACTGCCGCAGTGACTCCCAAAAACTTGGACAGATACCCCATTACACGTCCTCCTTTGTGTTGAACCCACCGAGCCTGAGTGAGATCCCAGGCTGTCGACTTGTCTTCATGATCGTCAAAAGCCAGATAAAACGATCGAACTATATCAATGCCCTTGAATTCCTGTCAAGAAAGCCTCCCTCTCTTCATCGCTCATCCATTTTCTTGTTACGCAAAAAGAGATCAAACCTCATGCCACGCCGACGTCAAAAAGACGCAAGAAAATGTCAGTATTTATGTAGCTCTTTGTAAGCCTATTTCGTATTTAAGGCTGTTTTCGTGACACCTTTGCGCCTCACTAGGCCCTCCGCGCCCCATCGCCAACGATCCAACAACCACTCGCTCTGTGACAGCTTAAAGTGTAGCCATGAAAATCCATCCAAAAATCAACGGACCGAGGAGGCGACGCTTGATCGGATTAGTAGGCAACGGCAAGCAAGGACGAATCGAAAGAACGTGAGGAAAGGGAGTGCGAGACTATCGTTTCAACACAATGTCCCGGGCGGACTTTTCCACTCGGTCCGAACGGCTTTTGAGGTTTACCGTTCAACTCCGGCCTTCCTCGACTCCTCCGGCATTCCCAAGGGTCAAGTAAATTGGTCCTGTCCCTTCCAATGGGCCTTTTCGCCCGGTCGTAGCAACGACTCCTGAGGACTCCCGTTATCGATCTGCACGACGACCCAGCTCAATTCTGTCGCTTCCAAGTCCAATACCAACTCACCATCTCCAAAACTGTTCCGTTGCGTTCAGAGCGATTCCGGCTAACGGCCCGCCCATCGCTGCCGGGAGCAGCCGTCGACACCGTCGAACCCGTTTCCGGCTCTGATCGAGAGGCTGGGCCAGCAGGCATGGTCGGTACCTGTCGGGGCGGGGCTTCGGTCGTTGTCTTTGACGCTCCGGCAGACGTATCGCTCGGTTTCGGAACCTCCGCCGCACGT
>CAWKJK010000037.1:0-11281 GCA_963849655.1 uncultured Nitrospiraceae bacterium | reverse complement strand
AAGGCGCGAAGCTTACCCAGTGGGAGCATCGGCGACGGTGACCTCATGGACGGCATGGATCGAGAGCAGGTCGATCAGCAAGGTGTGAAAATCCTGATGAGCCGTTCCAGGGTGACGTCGTACTCCCGAACAAACTCGTCGCCGATCGCGTGAACGGATCGAGTCCCGTCGATCCGCCCCCAGAGGGCGGCTCCCGTCTCGTTCAGAACGTAGATACTGTTGGATTCGGCGAGGTTCCTGCGGATGGGAACGAGAATGCATTCGCCGGCCACGTCACGCTGGACGTAATCAGAATTGTTTGCGTACACGGCGCCGAGATTCATGAGGCGGCAGGATAGCAAATCCCTTAGGGACCCGCTAGAGATATTTCGTGGGTGCTTCTAGGGGGTCTGTTAGACGATCACTGCGAACCCTTCATCCCAGTTCAATTCGAGGATGGTCGCGCCGGCTTCAGTGAGTTCAGAACGGATTTCCGCTTCGTTGAGAAACGCGTGCATGAAGTGGCCATGTGAACAAAAATCGCCACGCTGATAGGCTTGATTTGATCTTGGGAGTTTCAGGAGCCATCGGGTGCATGCATGAATCAATCGGTGTGACCTGTTCTGCCATTCGTGGGAGTAGTAAGAAATTCAGCACGATTTTTCCATCGCTCCGGAGAGCCGAGCGGAATTCTCGAATGCATTCCTGGCGTTGTTGCCTGCCTGGGATGGCGCTGTACATGACACCGGAGAGAAACACACAGTCTGCCTGTCCTTTGCCGACCGGCAGCCGCCGAAAATCTGCTTGGATAAGAGGACGGGAAGATGCGATGAAGATGCGCGCACAGTGGCAATATGGATTCCGTCATAATTATTGTCGAGCCCGAGTATTCGATGGCCATGCTCGGCCAGGGCCATGGACTCGCGACCCAGGCCGGCTCCCAATACGACGACAAGTCCCTTGGAAGCCATGTATTTGGCCGCCACCGCTGCTTCCCAGTTGTCCAGCGTCCATTTGCATGCATCTGTGCCGAATTCTCGTCCAAGCCCTCCATAGCTTCGGTTGTAATATGTCCGAGTCAGCGCGGTCAGTTCGTCGGAAGGGAGGGGAGCAGGAAGTATTCCGTACAGAAAGAACTGGACCTGAGATACCACACAACCGACACCTTCTACCAGACGAATGAACATAGTAATGGCGGTTGTACGTACCAGCACTGGTCAGCATCTAGCCGTGAAAAAATGGGGAGCGAGGAGCGCTGCCGCATCATCGGCGCCCATAGCTGGAAGAACGTGTTCGGAGGGATGGGGAAGCGATTGGACCTGTTGCAAAGACTTCTCCCAATGACCATGGGCGAAATCATCGAGTGAAAGTTCAACGCCCCGCCCGTACCGGTGCAAATAGTCCACCAGTGGCTGTTCATCGGCGAAATTGTACCGACGGACATATATCAGCGGAGTGCGTAGCGCGACCGCTTCGACCAAAGTTCCGTAGCCCGGTTTCGTCATGATGAGATCGACAGACGCCATTAAGGTCTTGAATGAAAAAGGCAGAGATGCGGTGGCGACGAATTGCCGACTTCCTGGTGGAATCGAGCCGTCGAAGATGAAACGGTATCCGCTGAGTGATTCCAGTCGATCGAATGGAAGTGAGTCCAGGGGAACTCCACCGAACCCGACGAGCACGGTTTGTTCTCCCTGGGCCAGCCCTAGGAACTCGGTCAATTGTGCACGAGCGGAAGGTGCAGGCTCGGCGATCGGGCCAATATCGATGACGCGTTGGAAACTCTCCATTTTGGGAGCCGGATTGATCCGCAGCGCGAGATCTGCTTTGCCATAGGCCTGTCGAATCGATTGGATGATCGCCCGGCCGTCGATTGATGGGGGTGCTATGTACTCGGACAGCACGAGGTCCCAGGTGAAACTGACGAGCGCAATGGTAGGAATGGCAGCCGCTTTTCCCGCCGCCAAAGCCAAGTAGGGAGTATCGGCCAGGACGACATTTGGGCGGGCGGCCGTCATCGCTTCGATTTCCGTCTGAAGTCGTTCCTTCCAAGAACTGTGAAACCGGTGGTGCTCGCGCCATGTGGCTTCTACATCAATCTTCAGCGGGCCATTCTGAACACACCCGACATCCTGTTGAACAGGGCTCACGTCCCATGGAAGAAAGAGGCGGTCTTTGAAGAAGGAGGAAGGGACGGTCGTGCGCAGAAGGACGCGAAGGTCGGGAACGAGACGATGTAACGCATTGAGCACCGGCACGACTTGCGCCGCGTGACCAAATCCATGTCCTGAAATTGCAGCCCAGATCAGCGGCATAGGCAGGAGACTGCGAGAGTCACGAGTGAACGGTAGAATAGGAACATACTCGTTCAACTATTCGACTGATCCGATTCCATCGGAGTGATGTTGTACATCAACTCAAGATCGAACTCTTCAATCAGCTCATTGAACGCTCCCTTTCCCAAATCGGAGCGAACTTCTGCCATGACGAGGTCAATGGCGGGGGCGGCGTGTTGGCCGTATTGCGTGACGGCTGATTCAATTCGTTTCCTGGCATCGTCGAGGTTCACGGAGAGACTCCTTTTATGGTTGCAATCGCATTCATCAGAGCGAGCGCAGCAACTCCTGCATCTCAGGCACCAGATCCTTGCCGCCGTTGGATCGTCCAGAAAGTACCGCGTCGATTCCAGCGGTAAGAATAGGCTTGGCATCGGCGTTCCTGCCCAGTCGGATCAACGCGCGTCCTAACGCCAGATGAGAGGCTGCATGCGTTGGGTCTAATTGTGTGGCGACAGTAAGATGTTCGACCGCTTCTTCGACGCTGCCGTTTTCCTGAATGATCTTATTGCCGAGTCCGTAGCGGCCGAGGAATCCCTTGGGATTCTTGGCGACCATCTGACGAAACGCATCAATGTCCATTGATCGTGGTTCCAGTGCCCAGGCGTCACTATACCACTGGAACGGCAGGATCGGCCAGATGGGAACGTTGGTTGGAGGGACTATCTTTACTAAGGTGTCGTGGCCGTCGTGACCGGAACAAGAGAACGGGTGGGCTGTATGATCGCGGGTCTTTTGGCTTTCACCGTCACCGTGCGAATGCCGGTGTCCGGGAGCGGGGCGCTGCTGGCCATATAGAGCTTGGTGTCACGAACAAGTTGCTCTGTCAGGTCGGTGAGACAGGCTTCCGTCACGTGTCCCTTTGAGCTCATCGATCATGACCGGCGTGGCGCCGAACAACTTGTAATGCACCGTACCGGAGGAACGGCCTTCGTAGCGCGTGACTTGGCCGTCCCAACGTTCGAGCTCAAGGGCGACTGTTGCGGCATACCCATATTCCAGGTCGATGAAGGGCGAGAGGAGAAACATGGATCCTCCGATGATGATGCCCTTGAACGCCGAGAGCCAGGAATGAGGCTCGATCGTTTCGTCGACGGTAATGCGCGCGGAGACGACCTTATCTCCGAGTGAATCGGGCTTTTCTCCCAGCGGCAGCGATGCCGAAAACAGGTTGGTTTCTTGGACGCTGCTTAAGATCCGTCGTTCTAGGTCGGCAGAGGGATATTGCGACGCCCCGTTTCTGGAGAGATGAAACGAGTTCGTCACGAGCGGGACCCGTTCATCATTGGGGAGCGAGTGCGAAATGGTCGCTTTAGAATCGGCTGAGGATGGTTTCACGTCGATCCATCTAGCGCATCCCGTTATGCCGCACAGCACGAACCCGGCAAGACCCAGGACCGACCATCGCAACATGTTCATTGTCATGATCGTCGTCTCCTCAGAAATAGAATGAAAACCCCGCGAAAGGGCAAGCTCGCATTCAGTCCAAGATTTGGGAATGCCGTGCCGGCGTTGGAAATATGATGGAAGCGATAGCCCGCATTGAAGGCGAGTTGCGACGTGAGAAACCAGGACACGCCCACTCCTCCCGTCAGCACGAAGTTGAACTGAGTGGCTTCTTCATGAATGCGACCGCCAAGATCGGTCCAAAACGGCCCGCCCGCAAATTCCGCATACGGGCGGATACGCCCCAAGGCGACAAATGTATACTTGATCCTCGGCGTGAATCCGACGCCATGCGTCAAGAGAGGTTCTCGGAACTCGAGGTAGACCATTTCCGCGCCAAGCGAGACCTGCCCTCGGTACCAGCTGTTACCGATGGGGTCGGTGATCGTCATCATCCACGACGGCATCAACGCGGGTCCGTGCTGTTTGGTCGTATGAAGGTGGGTCAGTCGATGGGAGAACATATAGCCGGCGGTCAGTCCGACTTCTTGGGTGCCGACCGTGATCGTGGGGGAGACGTCTCCAGCTTGGGCGAAGGACGCCGTCATCATCGTTCCGACTACCAGGGCACGTGAATCGTCGAGCGAACGAAGCCATACGGTCTCCAGGTCAGTATCTTGTCGGCTTGCGTGAGGTGAAACTTGATCAACAGGCGTCCAGATGTGCTGCTCTAAAGGTAGCAGAGGATTGGATTCTGTCTAGAAGCGCACGCACTTCGGATTGATAGGAAGTGAATAAAAGTTGGGACGACGGCCAAAACGGCGAGATCGGATGGAGTTCTAGGCGGAGAGGATTATCCGGATGGATCGAGCTTGGAGAGATGGACGGAATCGGCATGAAGCTCCGGCAAAGCATAGCGTTCGTCGAGCGCCACCACTCGCGCGAGGCATCGCAGAGCGGAGACAGTATCCTGGCGGGTCTCGTAAACCTTTGCGAGAAGACGGAGCACTGCGGCCTCGGCTGGTTCATTCCCAAGTTTGATGTAGTGCTCCGAAGCGTTATTCAAGCAGCGTTCGGCTCTGGCGAGGTCTTCCTGATCGAGATAACATTTGCCGAGTTGGCTATAGGTGACGGCGAGCCCTTCTTCGTTGCCGACCGTCCGATGATGATCGAGCGCTTGCTTGAATGACGCAACAGCCTGATCCCACTGACCGTCACGGGCCTCTTGCAGCGCGAGGTTGTTGTAGAGAATGCCGAGTCCGCGGTTGTCTTGTACCTGGCGCAGTAGATCCATGGCTTCGAGGTAGTAGGGACGGGCTTTCTCCGGATGGTCGGATGCGATATGCAGATTGCCGAGGTTGACCAGGGTATGAGCCACGGCGGTGAGATTGTGCTCGGTCCGTTGGATCTGGAGCACCTCTCGATAGCACTGTTCCGCTCGTGCGAACTCGTTCATGAGTGCGCAGGTATTGCCGAGGTTCCCAAGAGAATCCGACAATGCTTGCTGATTGTCTGCAGTTCGATCGTCGGTCACAGCCGCTTCCCAGGCAGCGCGGGCCTGAACTCAGATCGCCGCGATGGAGAAAAATCCGTGCGCGATGTTTATGGTTGTCGGCCATGGGATCGTGAAGCGTTATTCGTGAAGCCCGCTTCGCCGACTCAGCGAGGCGAGCGTGAAGCGCGGAATGAGCCATATTCGAAGTGAAATATGACGACACTTCTCCCCGGGCGTCGTCAGTCACCGCCTTTGGGGGTGTCCCGTCTGAACTCCACTGGATGTCGTCCTCTTCTTCCAGCCCTAACCCGCCCGAACGAGCCGTGCAACTCCGTGATTTGCTCGATGTTCTTGGATTCTTTCCCTCACGAGAAGACGAGATACGCTTCACACAGTTTCAAGCCTGTCTCGAAGTGATGCGCAATCGTCTCTTCTGTCACTCTGTTGCCAGGTGATGTAAATACAGAAGGCCTGGAACGAATGGGCGTTGGGGTAGTGCTGGGCAAGAGCGAACAAACCCTCATAGGCCTCGCGGGCGGTCGCACCAGCATTGGAGGAAAATGTTCCCTCCAGCTCAACAGCCGTTTCCCAGTCTGAACCAAGTTCTGACTCAGATTCTTTGAACGCTGTTTGTGCTGCCAAGGCTGGGTCAAACCGCATAGAACCTCATATCTCGTACAGCAAGCATTGCAAGTACCCTCAGGATACTGAGGTAGAGGAAAGGAGGTCAATGTGTCTTGCTCAGGCTGTAGATTTACATTGTGAGGCTCTGTAGACTGCCCTACTTCTTAGAATGAGTACTGAGAAACCAGTTTCCGCTACAACGCCTGAGTCTGTTTCGACCGATCCCGTCGATCGGGTCATCCGCTATCACGTCCGGACCAAGCACCATTTCAATCGCTATGCCCGTCGCTTGGGGTATCTGGATTGGGCGAATCAGCCTGATCCGTTTCGGCGGTTCGATGGGACTCAATTGATCTCCCTTCCATTGCTCAAGCCCGATGAAGAGCCGCTGTCGCCTTCCTATCAAGCGATCTACGAACGGGGCGCCGTCTCCTCTCAGCCTGTGACCATGCGAACTCTTTCTCGATTTTTCGAATTCGCGCTTGCGCTGTCGGCTTGGAAGAAGGCAGGGGAATCCGAGTGGGCGCTACGAAGCAATCCATCGTCCGGCAATCTGCATCCGACGGAAGGCTATGTGGTCTTGCCGTCAGATCGAATGGGCTCGATCTGAAGCCGGGACTGTATCATTACGCACCGAAAGAACATGGACTCGAATTACGGGCAGAGTTTCCTGCTGACGTACTTGAACGTCTGCTGGCGTCCTTTCCCTCAAAATGCCTTCCTCTTCGGACTTACCTCGATTCATTGGCGAGAAGCCTGGAAGTATGGCGAGCGGGCGTTCCGCTACTGCAATCACGATGTCGGCCATGCGATCGGAAGCGCACGAATCGCTGCTGCCACGCTTGGCTGGAACATGACCCTGCTGGACGGTATAGATCAAGACACGGTGGCGATGCTACTCGGGACAGATCGCAAGGAAGACTTTGGAGAGGCAGAACCGGAACATCCTGACTGTCTGGCGGTGGTCTGGCCTTGGGAAGGTGGAACGTGAAACGTTAGATGTGAAACATGAAGGGGTGGAGATACCGCTGTTTCTTGATATGGCTATCGTCAAAGAGCTGACCGGTGCAACATGGCATGGGAAAGCGAATCGGTTGAGCGGAGAGCAGGGTGTCCATTGGGACATCATCGATGACAGCCGCAGCCGCGAGCTGGAAAACATCGTGTGAACACATGTCTATGGCGACTCCCATTTCCGTTGCTTCTCATATTTCACCTCTCGCGTCTCATGAGAATCAGTCGGCCGGCCAGATCATTCGCCAGCGCCGAAGTGCCGTGTCGTTTGACGGCAAAACGTCAATTTCCATGCTGCGACGTTCTTTCACATGATGCAGCGGGTCATGCCGTGCGGCGGAATGTCCGCAGTTGGAACGGCCGATGCCGTGGGATGTGTGGCCCTATGATCCAGCGATTCATCTTCTGATATTCGTGCATCGAGTCGATGGACTCACGCCTGGTTTGTATTTCCTCGTGCGGGATAGGAGAAAGTTTTCGTTCATTCAACAGTCTATGAATCCCGAACTGAGCTGGACTACTGCGCCGAACTGTCCGGATGGGCTGCCTCTGTATTGGCTGCTTGAAGGCGATGCGAAGAAGCTGGCGGCGCAAGTCAGTTGCCATCAGGACATTGCCGGCGACAGTGCCTTCTCGTTCGGCATGTTGGCCGAGTTCGAGGGGACCTTGCGGGAACGAGGCGCCTGGTGGTATCCACGCATGTTTTGGGAGGCGGGATTGCTCGGGCAGGTCTTGTATCTGGAAGCGGAAGCGGCAGGAGTGCGGGCGACGGGAATCGGCTGCTTCTTCGATGATCCGGTCCACGAGATCGTCGGCATTCAGGGCTTAGCCGTTCAATCCCTCTATCACTTTACGATTGGTGGGCCGGTGGAGGATCGACGATTGCAGACCTTGCTGCCGTACCATCATTTGAGGCCTCGTTCATAAGACTCGGTGTCTGTGAGGTAGCTCATGTTCAAGATCAAGAAGAAGGCCGACAAGCCGAAGCGGATGATGCTCTATAACATCGTTGAAGACTATTCGGAGTTCGATGCCCCGGGAAATGTCACCGTCTGTGCGATGACGGAGCCGGAGGATCTCTTAGCACATGCCAAGATTCTGTCCGAGAGCTACGATGTCCCGCTTGAGACGATGACAACCTTGCTGACCATAGGCGGAACCTATGTGTATCCTCAAATCGGTGGCATCCTCACTCGGGGATTATTTGCTTGCCGGATCGATCCAGCCGGGCAAGAGCCGAAACAAACCTGGACGCTGGACCTGATGCAGTTTGCCGAGGCGGAGCAAGTGGCTCGATCCAGGACGCTTCCGATGGTCGATGCGGCGTGGGAGGTCTTTTGCAAGACGCTGCCGGATGAATTGAAAACCAAGCTGCAGACAAAAGAATTTGGGATTGGATTACCGAACGTTGGATCGCGCCGTCGCCAAAGGCGGCGACATCAAGTACATCGATTTCCGCAAGGATTGGTCACCGCATTTCAAGCGGCTCTGCATCATGCCGGATGGGCGGTTGGTCGAGACCGGGGGATTACAGGATTTTGCCGGACTTCACGGCATCACCGTGGCGCAGGCCCAAGCCCTGATCGAGCAAGGTGGTACGCTCGAAGTGAATGGCGAGGTGTTAGCCTGTCAGATCGTGAACGGTCAGCCGGCTGTGGCTCGGTTTAGTGCGCAGAACTATGCCAAGGCAAAGGACTTGGTATCCTCGAAGGGCCTGCACTTGATGGACGCCCTCAGTGAAGTGGGATACAACGATTCGGCTATGATGCGCGGTCTTGCGCGGAAAGAATTGACAGGCAAACGATAGATTCGTGGAAGATGTGACCGAGGTTGATCCGGTTCACGCGACGGCGAGTTCTTCCTTCACCGCTTCAAGGAGCTTGTTGATGTCGAACGGCTTTTCAAAAGCACGACGCGCACCGAAAAGTTTGGCGACGTCCAGGAAGTTATGGTCGCCTTGCGCTCCCGTGATGGCGATCACTTTGGCGTCGAGATATTCACGGGTGAGTTGAAGCGTTGCCTCAAGGCCGTCCGTTTCGGGCATCAACAAGTCCATAATCACGAGGTCGATCGGTTCTTTCTGGTAGAGTGCGAGTCCTTTTCGTCCATCCTCTGCTTCAAGCACGCGGTGTCCTGCCTTGACAAGAACCTCCTTCAGCAGCCCTCGGATGGATTGTTCATCGTCAATGACGAGAATTGTGGCCATACACACTCCTCTGATTGTTTCTGATCTTACCTAGCGACCACGATACAGTCTAGAAAGAAAATGATTTCTGGAATAGGTGCAAGAGGTGAAATGAAGATGGGTCCGATTGGCCTCATGCGTTGCCACCACCGCAAGTCCCCTGATGAGGATGCGACCAGGACGCTTTTTATAAGAATTCGAATGAAAATGCATACATCGTCTAATGTTTAAGTGGATGGATGTGCATACAATTTTATGGAGAGAAGGATCTATTTAGTGCACTTGAGACAAATTATTTGACTCAATTTTGGATTTTTTGTTACAAGGCCAAGAGTTCTTTTGAATGAGCACCGTTCACTTTTATCGGGAGTTGTTTCAGTGAGTACTACAGATCAGTCCAAATGGGCCTGGACCAGGCGAGCGTTTTGTCAGGTTTCCGTGGTGGGGACTCTATTGCTGAGTGGACGGTTAGTCAGTCCACAACCCGTGCAGGCTCGTGAACTTCCAGAAGGCAGGCTGACGTTGGTAAACGTGTGGACCAATGAGCGGTTGGATGTCACTTACCGAGACGAAGCCGGGAACTATGACCTTTCGGCGCTCGATGATGTGAATTACCTTCTGCGCTGCCATTACACGGGTGAAGTTGGGGCGATCGATGTGCGTGTGCTGGAGCACGTGAATTTGGTGCAGAAGAAGCTCGGCAGCCAGGAAGAAATACATGTGATTTCAGGCTTTCGGTCTCCCGAGTACAATGCTATGTTGGTTCGAACAGACCGGCGTGTCGCCAGGAACAGCTTGCACATGCAGGGACAGGCGATCGACCTTCTCATCCCTGGTGTTCCCACTACGAAGCTTCGCCAAGCCGCCCTCGAACTGGGATACGGCGGGGTCGGCTTCTACAAACGCTCAAGCTACGTGCATTTGGATTCCGGCCCCTTCCGGCATTGGTAGCTCTCCGCCTGGGTGTAGGCGAATCTTTTATCCTTAGCACACATCGGCTTCTGACAAGGATTGGGCGGTTGTTGTGTCGGAATCGAGTATCATCGCTCGTTGGTCGGCGGTTGTTTCAACCAGAGGATGGATAGGGGTGGGAGGGTGACCGTCAGCGAGTAGCGGAACCCATGGCTCGGCAGTTCCGTAGTGTGAACACCCCCGCCATTCCCCATATTGCCGCCACCGTAGGCGATCCCGTCGGTGTTGATCAGCTCACGATACCAGCCCGGCTCTGGGACACCGATACGGTAACTGAGGCGGGGGACGGGCGTGAAGTTACACAGGCAGACAATGGCCGCTTGCGTGCTTTTTGCCTTTCGAAGGTAGGCAATGACGGAGCCGATTGTGCGCATTGACTTCTCCATACCCAAACATACTCGAGACTTCCATTAATTCTTTTACTAGTTTTAAACACTTTTCATTATCCGTTGAAAAATTATCACCATCGGAAAAATGTACAGGGTAAATATTGATATCTGATTTGGATTATATTTTGCCTGAAACCAATTCAAGTGCTTTTGCATATGCTGATGAGCAGGCAGTACCTCCGCTTTCGCCCTTTGTAAAAAATTCTTCCTCTGTCACGACTTTTGCTTCTGTATGATGTGCAATAAATTCAATGTCTACATACTCATATTTCGTTCGTAAAAATCTTGTCATCCAAAAGAAGAAGCTTCTTGCACAATACTTTTCAAATGTACCCATCGAGCCACTTGTATCCATCATTGCTAACACAACAGCCTTCGATTCTGGCTTAATGACTTCATCCCAAGTTTTAAATCGTAAGTCATCGTTGTGAATAGGTGTTATTTTTGCTTCGCCCTTCATCGCATTTCGTTTAATTGCAGTTAAAATCGTTCTCTTTTTATCGATATTCCCCATTAGACCTTTTTTACGAATATCGTTAAATTCAATCTTTTCGATTGTAATATTCTCTTTTTCTTTCTCCTGTAAATTTGGTAGCTCCAGCTCATTAAACAGTAAATTTTGCACTTCTTCTAAACTATACTTCAGCTTCATAGTAATCTTCGCCTGGCGGCGTCCCCTGGTTTGTTCCCTTTTCCTGGGCCTTTTTCTGCTGTCACCTCGGTCTCGAGCAATGACATCTCCAACTTTACTATCGCCCTTGCCTTGACCGACATGTTTAGATTTGTCGTAGTTATAGCGAATTTTATATTCATCTAAGGAACGAATGGGTACTTTAATAACTTCTTTACCATTCGACATAATAATGTTTTCTTCACTAACTATATCCGGTAAGTTACGTGC
>CAWKJK010000036.1:0-29928 GCA_963849655.1 uncultured Nitrospiraceae bacterium | reverse complement strand
GACGACAACTGGGCAACAGCAGACGCGCTCGACTTAACCGATAGAGACAGCACCCCCGTCGGCATCTTGCGTCAGCCCACTCGTCTGCTGCTTCTCAATCTTCCACTCCGTCGGCGACACGTGCAGCAGGCGGCCTTTCATCGTGTAAAACTCGCCTCGCGATAACGACACCACGTCGGAGGCCTTCATCTCGAAATGGAGGAGGATTTTGCCGGACTCCGTGTCTTTCATCGTCACACTCCGGCTCGACTTCGCCAATTCATAGACGCGCCGTTCGTTGAACATCATGGTGCTGTCAACCATCTTTGCCAACAGTCGGCCGTTCGAGTCGAACAGTGCAAAGTTCACCAGGAGAGCCCCGGTTGATGGATGTTGGGGCGACTTCAATTTGCGGGACCCCCTCGATCTCGATGGTGCCATTGGAATTTCGATACAGATTGGAGCCGATTTCAATATCCATAGTCCTTAAGCCTCAGTGTAGAGTTTTTCAGCTGTCCTTTGTATCCCTGAAGCCTGTCCATTTTCAATCCTAGCCCATAACTATCTTTCGAAACTGAGTCGATTGCTTGTGATCGCCGGGAGGGCTTGATAGACTCGGCTCAGCTGATGCGAGGCAATCATGGCTGCCCCCACCGTACAAACAAAACGCTGGACCCGCCAGGAATACGATCGTATAGCTGAGGCGGGCCTCTTCAATCCAGAACGAGCGTGTGGAATTGCTTGAAGGGGCAATCATTACCGTGACACCTCAGCAAAGTCGGCATTCGGCTTGTATCGGATTGATCGATGGCGCGTTGCGGCAAGTCTTTGGCCCGTCATGCTGGATCCGCATCCAATTGCCGCTCATCGTTGATCCGGACTCAGAACCAGAGCCGGACCTTGCAGTGGTACCAGGTTCCCCACGAGATTACGTGCATGACCACCCTCGCACGGCAATATTAGTTGTCGAAGTAGCAGACAGTACAATCGCTAAAGACCGGACTTACAAGTCCAGAATTTACGCCCGCGCCGGCATCCAAGAGTACTGGATTGTCAACCTCGCCGAGCGTTGTTTGGAAGTGTACCGAGATCCGGCAGCCTCTCCTGACCAAGCAAGTGCTACCGTTCATCCCAGAAGCTCACTCCTTCCGACAGCATTGCTCCACTCGCCGCTTCCACAACCCCAGTCGCCGTCGCGGATTTGCTCCCGTAAGACAACACGATTGGTTCGCAAGTCAGCTCCGGGGCTTTTTTGCGCGCCATGATCGTACGATGATGCATAGATGTCGGCCCCCCCCACAGGACAAGATCCGGTCCCATAGACATGTTTCAGAAATAGGCACCGAAAGTATTAACGACCTGTTGCATCGCAGCTATTCCAGCCGTCGTCCCAACTCGGTGACAAATTGGCGAGCCGCTTCGATCCCTGCTTCCGCCTGATCGCGGCTCATCTCGACAAACCCGTAATCTCCCTCGGCGCGGTCCTCGAATCCGTCGCGGAGGAGATGAAAGAAGCGATCCGGCACCTCCCCGGATTTGACGAAGTGCTCCTGAAAGGTGGCAATCACCCCCGAATGCTTGGAACGCCGAAGGTCGTGTGTCAACAACATGGCCTGCGCCACATAAAACATTCCGTAATAGGCGCGGGAAACCGCGAAGTCATAGTCGCCATCCTGGAACAGACGTTCAGCGGCCTTGATGCTGCGCCGCGCCTTGGCCAGGAGACCCGCAATCTCCTTCTTGCTCATAGCGGAATCCCCTCCTCGCGAATGTTCGTCAAGAGCGAGTAGTCGCGGCGCTCACGCGCTTGAACACGATCCACGAGGAGGAGCGAGATCACGAATCCGTGATGCAAGGATACTTCACCGGCCAGCCGACGGATACGGCGTTTCGTCGCCAGGTCGAGCCGCTCCACATCGAGCTCTATCGCCACGTCCATGTCCGATTCTGGCTCCGCATCGCCGCGCGCGCGCGACCCGAAGAGCGTCCACCGCATGGACACGCCGGGCAATGCGGCACGCGCTCTTTGCTGCAGATCAGTCAGCGTCGCCTGCTCCTGTGCCGAGAGTGTCTCGATTGTTCTCATAGAGCTTCCCCATCCAACCCACCGCACGGTCCCCGTCGCTCCCGGTCCCGGCTTGCCGCAAGAGACCGGCCGTTTCAGGATGCCCGCATTGTAGCGGATGCGTGGAGGGATGAACAGAACCAGTACCGAACTGACGAGTACCAAGTAGGTCCAGACGTCCTCAGTTCTACAAGAAGATTCCCGCCTCCATGGCCTCCGCCATTGTGCCTTTGATCGTGGAGTTGACTCGGCGAAGACCATGCACAGTTCAAGATCCGACCCCAGTATTGCGACTGTGTTTGCTTCAATGGGGCCACGGCATTTCAGCCGTGGAATTCGTGCTAGACGTAGTCGTCGGGCTGGGTGAGGTCCTGCTTCAATGGGGCCACGGCATTTCAGCCGTGGAATTACCCAGTACCCTACTCAGCCACTCTTCAGCCTCATCCGCTTCAATGGGGCCACGGCATTTCAGCCGTGGAATTGCAACAAGTCAATCAAAAGGAGAGTGACACCATGCCTGCTTCAATGGGGCCACGGCATTTCAGCCGTGGAAGATTGTGTCAGACGACTGCCGCTGAAGGCACACCAGATCCGATGCTTCAATGGGGCCACGGCATTGTCAGCCGTGGAATTCGGACTCCCGCACCGGAGGCCGGCGTGACGGGCTGAGGCTTCAATGGGGCCACGGCGATTGTCGCCGTGGAAGACCGAGAACTGGCAGAACATCGATCGATCTCGGCAATGCTGCTTCAATGGGGCCACGGCGATGTCAGCCGTGGAAGACGGCCAGACCGCCGCGGCCACGTCGAGTCCGACGCGGCTTCAATGGGGCCACGGCGATTGCGCCGTGGAAGACGTCGAGCCGCGCCAGCGAACTGCGCCGACCGCCGCTTCAATGGGGCCACGGCGATTGCGGCCGTGGAAGACGCGTTTTACGGTCAGCGACGTGCGCCGATCACCAGCTTCAATGGGGCCACGGCGATTGCGCCGTGGAAGATCTGCCGTGCGAGATTGCGCCCGCATGGACACATCGCGCTTCAATGGGGCCACGGCGATTGCGCCGTGGAAGACGCACTTCGAGTCAGTCGCGGTCGGCGCGATGAGACGCTTCAATGGGGCCACGGCGATTGCAGCCGTGGAAGACGAGCCGGTCGACGTGCTACCGGCGCCAATCGACGCTTCAATGGGGCCACGGCGATTGCGGCCGTGGAAGACCGACCGCGAGGCACTGCCGCACAGGCGCCGCAACGACGAGCTTCAATGGGGCCACGGCGATTGCAGCCGTGGAAGACCGACGCGCGGTCACGGCAGTGGCCGCAGGCTGTCAGCTTCAATGGGGCCACGGCGATTTCAGCCGTGGAATATCGCAAGGCGACGTCGAGCGCGGCGATGCTCACGGCCGAAGCTTCAATGGGGCCACGGCGTTTCAGCCGTGGAAGACATGGGCGCATCGTCGAGGTCCGTCGAGCGTCTGGCGCTTCAATGGGGCCACGGCGATTGCAGCCGTGGAAGACGCGATGGCATCCGGTCACCGTCGCGGCCGGCTGACGAGCTTCAATGGGGCCACGGCATTTCAGCCGTGGAATTGACCACCACGCGTCGGCCGATTCACGATCGCACGTGGCTTCAATGGGGCCACGGCATTTCAGCCGTGGAATTTGCCGAGCGGGCTTCACGTCGATGGTCGAACCGGACGGGCTTCAATGGGGCCACGGCATTTCAGCCGTGGAATTGCTGGCGTGACAGTCGATTCGAGAGCTGGACATGTCGGACGCTTCAATGGGGCCACGGCATTTCAGCCGTGGAATTCGCACCGCGCCAGGTGTAGATCGTGCCGACTCGGCTTCAATGGGGCCACGGCATTTCAGCCGTGGAATTTGACACGAGCGGCGTTCATGATCGAGTGAGCGGCGCTTCAATGGGGCCACGGCATTTCAGCCGTGGAATTTCGGCGTGACGACGCGCTGCCAGACGAAGAATTTGATACGCGTCAATGGGGCCACGGCATTTCAGCCGTGGAATTGGTTCTCGGCCAACTGGCCGTTAGGCAAGATATTCTGGAGCATATTGCGAGCGCTTCCGTTCAATCGACAGACAGCGTGTGGCACGTTCACCCCTCACCTCCTTATTATAGTCGGTTCCTACACGATTATAGTCGGTTCCTACACGTTACTGCGTGGTAATCTTCATTCCATGCCGCGAGTGCTGCCCGGCCCTACTCCATCATCGAACCGCTCGCGCGGCAAGGCGGGTACCGTCAAATGACGCGCGAACGACGTTCTTCCCATTCCGCTTTCATACCCAGAGATTCGATCCGCTTTACAGGATGACTTTCCGTCGGGCCAAGGTCAATAATGAGCACCTGATCTTCCTCTTGATGAATAATCTCCGTCAAGGCCGCTTTCATCTGCACAAGATCGATGTCCGGAAGATCGCACTGAAACACGGAGAATTGGAGATGCGCGCCGAACCCTTTCATCGTTTTAAAGACGCGCCGCAGGCGTTTTGCATCGGCGATATCGTACGTGACGAGATAGTGTCGCCGCATAAATTATCGTGTCGTGAAAGCCGGTAATTCAGAGATCTCTCCCAGCAGATACCGCCCCAATAGCCGAGCCTGCACTTCCAGTACACGGCGATAGCTGATCTGGTAGCCGAACACCGGATGGGTGATCTCCTGGCCCATGCGTCGTTCGTACGTTTCGATCAATCGACGTTGACCATCCGGCGTTAACGTTACCGAACCCATCCGCTCGATCCAATCATTGGGATGGATCTCTCCGTTGTTGATGGCCGTCAACACGACAGAGTCCGCGATCAGCGGTCTGAACTCTTCCATCATGTCCAATGCCAGAGCTGGACGCCCATAGCGAGGCTGATGATAGAACCCTAAGTAAGGATCAAGTCCCACGGTCTGCAAGACGACTGTCCATTCGCGCGCGAGCATGGAGTAGAGCAGCGACAACATGGCGTTGACCGGGTCGCGAGGGGGGCGGCGATTGCGGCCCTCGAAATCGAATCGAGCACCCGGCTCAGCCTCTTTCAACATGCCGGCAAACTCTGAAAAATACCGGCGAGCCGCTGTGCCCTCGATGCCCAACAGCGACGCCAAGGAATCCGCCGCCCCGGCCTGCACGCAATCACGCTTCAAATCCTGAACCACGGTTTCCGGTGCCGCAGAATGATTGCGCCGCAAAAACGTTCGACTATTGGTAATTTTTGCCTGCACAAATCGGCGAGCCAAGAGCAGGCACCGTTCAGGATCAGCCGCTACGACATATTGTCGCCGCCGCAGCTCCACATGTTTATGCAACAAGCCGGTCGTCATCCCATAGAACCAGCCGCCGCTGGAGCAATACACGAGGGGAATGCTGCGTTTGCACAACTCCTGAACGACTTGCGTGCTCACCTGAACGGCGCCATAGAGCACTACCTGAGAGGTTTCTACCAAACGCGCTTCGCCGATCACCTCATCATGGTCCTTGATCTTCAGGCATTCACCGTCCTTGCCCAACTTCGCGCCTGGCGTTTGCACATAGAGCGGTAACGCATCGTCGTTCGTAGGAATCAATTTTCGGACCGCAGGCGTTTCGCCCTCTTGCGGGGCCCGGAGCCAGCCCACTTCATCGGGCAGACAGAGTCCCACGAGCGAGCAGCGGGGACACTTCGGGCTGTCCACCAACGGCGGCGGAGCCACAGTCGCCGTGGTCATGGTTCGCATTCCCTCGACCAGTTCACGCGTGCGGGCAATCAGGGTTTCGTCGAAAGGAATCTCCACTCGTTCACGCGACCCCACGAAATACAACACACCCCGCTCGCAGATGAACCCTTGTTCTCGCAGCAGCAAACCCTGCAGACACAGCTGCACTCGTTCCGGCTCCCACGCGCCCTGAGGCGTATGTGGACGTTTGCCACGTTTGTAGTCGACCGGAACCACCGTCTGTCCCTCGCCTTCCACGAGATCAATCTTCGCCGTCACGCCAAGCCGTTCCGACGACAGCCAAACGGAGCGTTGATGGATCGTGGCCTCGCCGGGCTGCTCGTTCTCAACTTTCCGCGATTTTCGGAGCGGCGTTTGGTCCACACGCCGGTGGTGGAAACGCCCCTCCGTGGTTTCCGCATTATCGGCAAACTCGCCATCGACCCATTCGAAGTACGCCAACCGGGGGCAGTAGGCGAATTCGTTCACCATCCGCGCGGGGAGCAATGGCACATCGCCCCCCATGGACGCCTCTTGTGATTCGGTCTCCATATCCTCCTTATCGGTAGGGGAAATGGAAATATTCAGTTGTCAAAGAACAGGGTGACCCATCACTCAACACAGGGTCCGCACACATCCCTGGTACACTCTGCTATACTGCGCTCACTTGTCATATCCTCGAGGCATATATGGAATATCCCATTGTCATCGAACAAGATCCCGAAGCCGGAGGGTATGTCGTGTCTTGCCCGACCCTCAGAGGATGCGTCTCGCAAGGCGAGACGGAAGAAGAAGCCTTGGACAACATCAAAGACGCCATTAAGACCTATCTCGACACTATCGAAGATCTGAAACGCCTCAAAAAGTTGAGAACCGTCGAAGTCGGCGCATGACCAAGCTGCCGCAGGTCTCTCATGAACGTGTCGTGAGAGCCCTCAAGCGAGCCGGCTTCTACGTCCTTCGCGAAGGCAAGCATATTTCGATGACCGATGAGAAGCATATCGTCATCATCCCTCGCCATCACATCATCAAGCCCGGCACCCTGAAACAGATTCTCGATGCCGCCGACATTTCCCCCGAACGATTTAAAGACTTTCTCTAAAAAACTGAGCATAGAAAGAATCTGTTCGGTCCATCACAAGTCCACTCCTGTCTCGACGATCTCCTGGATAAATTGATCGCCACGAGCCAAACGGGCCGAGAGTTCTTCAGGCGTCACGACGATCAGGGCCAGTGGCAACCCCAGACTGATGTCCCTGACCATGGCCAGCGCTGACCCTATGCGCGCGTAAAAACGTTCCGTCGTCGGCGCCACCACCAAGAGGTCGATATCGCTGTGTTCGGTCGGCGTTCCGCGCGCCACTGATCCGTACACCAACACCCGTTCGGCCCCATAGCGATCCCGTAACCGATCAGCAATCGCCTTTAAAGCTGCACGCGACACCACCCTCGAAGTCGTCGTCTCCATCGCACACGCTCCATTCGTCCCGGACCACACTCGCATGGCCACCACTCTCGCCGACATCAACTGCCGGAGTTGGGCATGCCCTTACCCTAATCGCAATTGTCGCTTCACTCCCGCCAGCGGCATAGGGCGCTTCCGGCCTTCCGCTTTCTTTGCCTTGCGGAGTTGCAGCAAGTCTTCCATGTCCTCTAGACGCTCCTTCAGCGACATGAATTCTTCATACGGCAAGATAGCGAACTGTTTTTTCCCGTCCTTCACGAGAATCTCTGGATGCAGCGTCAGCATGGCCTTTCTCCTATTTTAGCGATACGCTTCCCCACGATGCATGACTCGATAGATTACCAGGCTTTCGCCTTCTACCTCAAAGAGGACTCGGTAGTCTCCAACACGTAACCGAAATTCAGGGGTGAAGTTGGTCAGACGCTTCACGTCACCCGCGAGATCATTCTGCAAGCCTTCCACCTTGGCAACGATTCTGACACGCTCACGCGGAGTCAGCGATTTCAGATCCTTAATCGCCCGCGGCTTGAATTCAATGTCGTAGTGCATTCACCTCTCTCTCAGTCTGGCTCCACAATCACAGTGGGTTCTTCCTCCACTGCCACAAACTGGCCGAGGCCGAAATGGCACAGACCATAGGTTGTCGTCACACAACGTCTATGCCTTGTCTACTCTTGATTCTCATCAACTGGAGCGAATACTCCCAACCCACAGTGCCGACCCGCACCGATCATCAATGGACCAGGCACTTGAAGCCCATCATGAAAACGGAGCTTCAAATGAACAGCCGTTTGGCTAAGCAAGTGACTGGGACGCAGATAGCCGACCGGTCGCTTGTCGCGTCCATACTTATGGGCCGAAAGAGATTTTGAAAACTGAGAGAAGGCACTCCATTCGAACTCGCATCGTTGGTTAAGTCCTGACTGCGCAAGCGCTTTCTCGATCAACTTGCGAGTTTTGTCAGGCTTGTGATCGTCATGCCCAGGAAGAATAACAGGAGTTACGCTGGCCCAGGCATTGGCGGAGTGGGTATAGAAAGGGATAACAGTGTCGCGATGTACACGTTCAAGAGTCGGCGGGTGATGAAGCCGCGTTTGATCTGTGGGTTTCAATCGGTGCCCGTTCAGCCTTCTTGCCAAATATTGGAGTACCCGATCGTCGCCGGGTTGCCCCGCAATCATCACCCGACGCACTCTGTGGTCGGCATGCTGATGCCTTATCGAAGGTAAAGGCAGGTAAGAGAACTGGCGGTGGTCTGATGCATCGTCATCATTATGACCGGCAACATATCTGTTCACCCACTCTTTATCCACCCCCTCAGGTGGAACTTGCTTCATAGCCATAATGGCCAGATGACGAACCATTCCGGCGATGTGGATCAGCCTATCCTGTGGGTATTCAAAGCGCCCTCCATCGTCTCGACGTAACTCGAATGCGACATAGGGACGCGGAAGAAGTCTTTCACTAGATTCATAGAAGACACGGTCAAATACTCTCGGCTTTTCCACCGCATTGAGTGGCTGGCCGTGTTCAATTCGGTTGAGCGCAGACTGGTGAGCGTGCTTCAGATCGCTCAGCGAACCGACCCCCGTTCCTCTGTCAAACGTGGGCACGCGCAGTAGGCCATCATCGCGCTGCACATTCTTCCTGGGATACCACCGAGCACCAGGAAGCTTGGCGATCTGATCGCCATCGATCAACTGCCCATCCGCATAGGCCATATCGATCCCCCACCCCAAGCTAGTGAGACAACGTGCGGCCTTACAAACACCCTCGGATTGGGAAACCTGATCCATAGGAATTTCCCAAAGATAATGAATATCCGGCGGGTCGAGCATAAGAGTGGGGCAGAAAGTCTTCCCGGTGAGTCGGTCTTGCCGGTCTGGCTTCTTATCGCCATCGTTATTTGGAACAAAGTGGGTAACGACTTGCCCAGGACGAGACCGAGGAGCGATGATCATTGGAGGGTTGAGCCTCTGCAACCACTCCAGCGCTCTACCCGCTTCGGCCTCCAGCTCGCCACGCCGCGCCGCTCCTGCCACCAGCGCCTGAAACAGTCGATAGGGCGACGGAGGCCATTCCGGTGGACCTTCTCGATTCAGAAGGCCGTGATACCGGTCGTCCAGCCAGTGGACGGTAATGAGGATGTGGGTCATTCGCCCGCCTCATTTTCCGTTGCAGGCGCTGGCTCAGCCTTGCTTTCCTTGTTCTTTTGTTTTGTTGCTACCTTAACCTCATCTGCCACAGCTTGCGCAGGATGCTTCGTCTTGGCTAGAGTCTTTCGCTTCTTCTTCTCGATCTTCAGCCAAGCTTCGACTGTCTCCTTGTCGAACTTATCCGGCTCTGGTTTCTCGAACGTCATGCTCTCAACAGCGGCTCGTGCGTATTTAACCGCGATGTCATGACCGATTTGTTCTGTGTTCTCTGTGCCATTGAAGTTGACACTCTTCCATGTGCCGTCATAGTCGCTTTGACTTGCCGCTCGCAGCAGACAGCCCTCTCGCAGATTAAAACATTGCTGGTCGCGATATGACAAAGCCACCAAAGCAAGACCGAGCAGGTAGCGTTTGAGATTCATGTCTGTGGTCAACGTCCGAAGGGCAACAAGATTGACAATGGCCTCTTGTCGAATCTCACCGCGCACCAAAATACCGCCGTGAGTTCCTGTTGCAAGCGAGTACTTGAACCCTTCCTGCGAGAGAGGATTGTTCTTGCCGGAACCCTTGTCGTGGTCAAGGCCGATCATGCCATTACCCGTGTAGTCATAAGCAGCCTGGTACGTGGCAGAACGCTTTGCTTCTGTAACATTGTAGGCTCGGATAACGGATCGCACAATGCGCTGAACCTTTACTCCCGTTGCACGTGAATCCCACACGCCAAAGACTAGCGAGGTTGGGGCAAGCTTGGCGAGTGCCGAATAGTCCTGCCTCTTCTTAATGCCCTCAAATGCAGCCCATAGGTTTGGACCAAGTTTCCTGGAAAATCGAACCACGGCATCGGCAGCACGATGGCCCGCGTCAAGCAAGTTGACGGTTTCGCCGTTCTTCATCTCGACGACCCGTTGTGGCACCAGCGCCGCATAAGGCTCTCGCTTGAAGACAGGTTCCATACGATTGGCCTGCGATCCTACGCTGTCGATAAGACAGACATTGCGCCGAGGGTCGTCATGTAGTTCGTCGATCTGATATTTACCACCACTGCCTTCCTCCTCCTCATCGGCAGTTTCACTTTTCGCGAAGGTTGGCGGGAAAATCCATGCGTCCTTGCCTTCCACAGGTAATAGGGCACGATGAAAAACAAGAGCTGCAGCGTCATCGTTACTTAGCAAACGGTCAAACTGATCGATCTGGTCTTCAGACATAAGTGCTCCTTTCAGGCATCGCACGAGAAAACATGGTTAGATACTCGCCCCCACGAGAGGGCTTGGTGAATCGAAATCTGCCGCAGGATCGTATGGGTACCAATCCGGACACCGCCGCCATGGCGACCACGGTCGGAAGAGGTTCGGCCCATGCGGTATACAGAAATGAACGACCTCGATTGTCCTCAGCGACCGCAGGTCGGAATCGCTGCAATCCGATCAGTGCCAGGCATTCGACTGCGGGAAAAACCATCACGGACATGTCCTGCTCATCGGGTGAAAAGCCAATGTCCAAGCTTGTTTCCTCCCGACGTGCGTCAAAATAGAACGGCGAGGTTGTCTTTTTCTTTTCCTTGCTACCGGTTGTGTCATAAACCGCTTTAGGGTCATCGAGCAATTTTAAAAGATCTATCTCTGCGCAAGCGTTCTTCATAAGACGGAAGATCAACGGGCCAAACTGTTTTCCGGCCCACGGCTTGAGTTTGTCTCCCCCACCAAGATCCATCCGAGTCTTGTTCGGTCCCTCCACCTTCTGCCACCAATCTAAGCGAAGATCGAATGGCTGGCCGAGATGTAGTGGAGATGCGGCGTTGTCATTAAGATCGAGTTGCTGAACATCTACTTTCACAAAAGCATCTATGATTTGACCTAGGGAATATCCCTTCGAATCCTTCCAAAGCCAAAACTGCGTTGTCTGGAAGGCTCCGCGAATTTCCGCCCCTGGCCACAAGCGGTCAGCGAGTTCAAGCAAGCCACAGCAGGCGAAAAATTGGCCGGGGTTGGTGACATCGACGTTAATGCAGATGGCTGGCTCTGGATTGCTCATGGTTAATCCTCCGACTTGGCTGGCTCAATGGTTGATTCGCCCAGGCCAGCGCTCACAGCGTAATCGGCAGCGCGGACCAGCGATTCAAGATAGGCCAACCCCCAGCGACCGTACTTACGTTGCAGGCACGCGAAGCGGCGAGGGATTTCGATGGCTAGCGCGGCAATGGCCTGACCGTTGCGTTCGGGGTCATCCGCTTCGTCCGCTGGAAAGTGTGGACGCGCCCGCCCGTGATGTGCAGCGACCAGGTGTAACACCAGATCCCGCATGTCGTGACTTAGCGTCATGAACTCGGCGTGGTTCTGGTGCTTCTCGTCAAGCATATCCAGCAGTGAGCCGAATTCGTGGCGATAATCTTTGCAGAATTCTCGTGAACGTAGCACAGTCCCATCAGGCAGCCGACCGGACTTGGCATACACCTCGATGGGGTAACGAATATTACCAAGGCTGCGTTGCCAGCGTTCACGATGTTTGCCCAGGTCGTGAAACCATGCGGCGAGCACGACGGCGTTAGCGATATCGCCAGGCAGGCTCAGTCTTCCAACCATTTGGCGGGCTACACTTTTAACTTCGTCGAGATGAGGCTGGAGGGTATACGCTATGCGGCTACGTTCGCTAGCTGCTTCCGGCTTCCTGACGAACCAGCGCCATACCTTTATTGGTTCAGCGTCTTCGTCCTCTGGATTTTCAAATTTGATCTCGCGCTCAAGTGCCATATCGCCGGTGGCGACGTCTCCCTGCCAAACGCGCTTTCGTAGTGGCCCCTTGTCGTCTTTCCACATGTCGGCCACGTCATAAAGGTCGCGATGCTCTGGCGCATAGCCCGACCCATCAAATAGACCAGCCGAACGTCCATCAGCGACCTTCAGGCCTCCTACGTCCGGTGGCAGAATCACAGTCCGGCCAGCCAATGGAAGATCGGCCGCCTTGGAAAGCACCGTCGCAATGACACTTCCGTTAGCCTCCTGAATCCAGACTGGAAGGTCGCCGTTCTTTTCAGCGAGTTCCACAAGTTTGTCTCGAATCCCGCTATTCTTGCGAAAGGTGCTATCACGAAGAAGCTCGTGGGGTTTGAGTGGATAATCTTCAAGAAGCTCGGCTGCGAACTCTTGAAACTGTTTGCGATCTTCTTCATCGGTAAATTCGCGGCGAAGTTCCCAAACCTCTTGTCGCCAAGCAATATAGGTCTCCTGCGGCTGCCACTCGCTGATGCCATGCAGGTACGGCTCGACAGGGGGACGACCGGGAAGCTTCTCACGAATAGTCGTCAACGCCCAGGCATCAAAGAGAATATCGGTGGCTGTCAGGATCGTAGGTTTGGGTGTGAACGCCTCCTCAATTTCACAAGGCAGATTGGGACGCTCACGGAGGTCACCTAGCGCCTTCGGGCTCGCATTTCGGCGACGCACGGTTGGCTCATCCTCACGTTCCGGCAGTTGCGGGAGTTGTTGAAGCAGTTCCAGCGTCCTTTTACGAGCGGGAGTGCGCTTGTCTTTCTCGTCAAACGTTGTCGGATGCACCACGTCAACCCTCGCATCTCTATCGCCGTAGCGGTTCACCCGGCCCAATCGCTGGGTCATGCTGTCGAAGGGACTGAGGTCGCAAACCATATGGTCAGCGGAGATGTCGATGCCGACTTCTCCGGCACTGGAGCAGAGGAGGTAAACGGTCTCACCTGGCCCAGCCCCTTTAAGAAACCGTTTGAAGCCAGATTTCTGGACCAACTCGTCTCGTTCCTTACCCCGCATCGTACCGGTTAGCAAAACAACCTCTCTCTTCATTTCTGTCAGTTCTTTATCCACAGTCTCAACATCTTCGAGTGTCCGCACAAAAATCACTACGGTGGTTTGTTTGTCCTTATAGTTGGCCGCCAAAGCGGCGATCTGTTTGGCCACGGCCCCCTTCTCTGGCCCTACGGGATGGAAACTGACTCCCTTCTTGGCCTTCAAACGCCGCCACACATGATGAATCGGCTTAGTTGGGGGATCGGGAATGATATCCGGTATTCCTTTTTCATCTTTTGTCAGTTCGAAGGGCTTCTCTTTCACATCCTCGGCTCCATTCCCTCGCGACGTGGCCGAGAGTTCCATCACGTAAAACTTGCCTAGCTCATTGCTACGTTTCTGTTCTTTTTCAATCTCAACAAGCAGCGTTTGAAATGCCGGCTCCAGATGTGCCTCGTCATGCACGAGCAGTACATCCTGACCAAGAAACCCGGCATGTAGAGGCTTACTCTTGAATCCGATGCCGTAGCCACTGAAGAGCAGCCGGCTTCCGATCATGTCCACGGTGCCGCAAATCACCGCCGGTCGCGAGGGGTCGGCTGACCATTCGCGGTTATCGGCAAACTGCCCTCGCAAGGTACTGATTGCCAGGGGCCGAACATGGTCCGGAAGATTCTTCAGCTTCGGCAGGTTCTCGCGGAGTTTCTCAACCTCATCGGTCGTCTGATCCACCACCGTCCGCCGGTTGACGACATAGACCAGGCGGCGGGGCATCTTCTCAGGCTGGTTCATTAGAGCAATGAGCCAGATCGCGATGACCGATGTCTTACCCAAGCCCGTCGGCAAGTTGCACGAAGAGGGAAACCTCCCATCAATAAACCACTTTTCGTAGAGCTCTCTCTGCCAAGGAAACGGCCCCTTCGGTTCCGTCAGAATCTTGAAAGCTTCTTCAAAGTCGATCATTCGAGTTCTCCTACTTGGCTGAGGTTACAGCCACCCCAACACCGCCATCGCCGTCTTCCCCATCCCTGTCGGCACATCCACCAGTTCAGGCAACGTCGACTCACAGGCGAAACGGATCTGGAATGGGTACGGCTGGTAAGGCTCATGGTCGGTTGCTTGCGTGAACCAGCGTACAAATGCGTCTCGATTGTTCAATTTTCCTAGCTCTTGACTCAATCAGCTCACGGTCGGGGGCTTCCCTCGCTCCTTCGAATCCTGATTTTTCCCGACGGATTTGCCGTCCAGATCAGGAGTCGAGGCGAGCAATCGAGCAACTCCTCCATTTCCTCGATGGCCAGCAGAATTTGTTCCAACGGCAATTGCGCCCAGCGTCGTAGTTATTCGCGGCGCGAACCCTCGAAGCTGGTCAGTCGCCAGTCGAAATCTGGTGGCTGTGCATCATTGTTTGGCATCGTCTTCCAACCTCATGCGCAAGTGTTCGATATCGATCCTGTCCTGCTCACGACCTGCGCCTCTGGCGGGCTTCGAAGAGAAACCCCCTTGCCGAGTTCCAACAGGAAGTGCTTGAGTTTGTCGATGATGGCCGATTCCAGGTCGGTTTCGGAATAGGCAGCCTTCTCATCGAGTCCGAGAAATTCCAGGACGTATGGTTCTTTGAGCAGGTCTTGCGGCCTGCCGACGATCTGGCCCTGCTGCGCCGCGCCAGCTTTCTGATTCCGCGCTTGTCCCGGCTCAGCGCCAGGCGTTCATAGAGACTGGCGCTGAACTGGCGCTTGAGTTCCAGCAAGGTCCAACTGTTTCGCACCGATTCAATCTCGTAGAACGTACGTTCGTCCGCATCGTCGATGCCCAGGAGGAAGACGTACTGGGACCAACCCAGCGGAAATGGTTGAGTGAATTGTGCCGGTGGTGCTGGCATGGAAGGGAGATTCGGTCTCGATTTGCCAGACGCTGTCTGGCGTTTTTCGCTGAAACCGGCCTTCCATTTGCCAGGTGTCATCTGGCAAATCTGCGAACTGCGGTCCCGATACACGAGAAAGAAGTTCCGCATATTTTGGAGGTTCGACCGAGAATACCCTCTCCCGAACTCCTCCGTGAGCTGGTCCGCCAATTCACCGAGCCCACGCTTTCCATATTCGGCCCTCGCCGCATCCTGCTGTTCATGCTCGACGATGCGGCGGCCGATCTCGAAGCTGCTCAAGACTTGGAGGGTATCCACGCTGCGAACGACCGCCCGTCGCGCCGAGAGGATGAGGTCGCGGATATCCGCCAGCAGTCTTTGGATCTGGATGGCGTCGTCGTTCCGCCGCACATGAGCAAGATAGTCTGCCATGTTCAGATCATGAAGTAAGATTGGACATCTAACGAGGATTGACGTGGACCCACCCGGACAGATAATACAACCGCTCTTTCGTACCGGAAAGAGGAATGACGGTATTTGCCGTCTGATGAACGAAGAACGCAGAAGAGATTTCACCTCGATTTCATCCGGCGTCCCGGAAGGATAGGGGGGCATCCCGTCGAAGGCCGCTCCAAAGAACCATGCCTTGACAGCTGCATTGCTTGCTTCCCCCCCGTCCAACGGCGCGTCGGAGCTGGCTCCGTGTTGACAGGCATTGTACATGGTTGTACATTCTCAACATATTCAATCTGAGGTCGTCATGAAACTTTCGATCAGTGAAGCGCGCAAGCGGTTGCCGGCGCTGGTGCGCCGCGTCCAGCGCGACGCAGGGACCAGCATACAGATCACAGTACATGATGAAGTCGTTGCGGAACTTCGAGCCGTTCAGGTAGAGCCGCCGCCAGGTGCCGCGGCTAAGGCATTGCTGAATATCATGGCGAGGCTCCCGAAACGGCGGGGACGGAGCCATCCAGTTTCTTCCCGTATCAAAGATCATCTCTACCGCACTCCACGTTCCGTACGGGCATGACCATTCCAGCCCACGTGTTCTGCGACACGTCTTTTTTCTATGCGTGTCTTGATTCGCAAGATCGCAATCATCCGAGGGCCGTCTTGCTGGTCACTGAGTCGGCTGCGTCAGGGACCGTTCTACACACCACGTGGGATGTGATCAGCGAGACAGCGACGCTGCTTCGATATCGACGACATTTCCAAGCTGCGCGCGCGTTTCTTTTGGAGGTCAAACCGACGCTTCGCATCATCTCTTATGGCGACGGTGTTCGAGAGGAGGCGCAGCACATCTTTCTGACCTACGGGCGCGACCATCGCCTCTCCTTTTGCGACGCTGTCACGTTCGTCGTGGTTACCACGTTACTCGATCATGTTCCTTGTTTCGCATTCGACGAGGACTTTCGCAGTCTTGGCCTCCAGATGATCGGTAACCGTTAGTAGGCTTGTGGTCTCGGCCTTTGCCTTTTCTGACGCTTCCTGTACAATCGCTCCATGGCTTTCGATCCCAATAATCCGCCGATTTGGCTGCGCAAACTCCATGTGGCGGCGGCTCAGATTAGCTCGAGTGACTACGCGGCCACGCCTGAAGAAGGCATTTTGGAGTGCTGTCGTCTCTCCGATGCCTTGCAACGTTGGTCGAAAGCCTGTGCCCAAGCAATGGGATTTTCACCGCTTCCGCCTCGCCCTCCCTTCGATAACCCTTTCCGCTTCGTTTCATTGATCGACCGGACTGCCCCAGTGTCGCGCGATGTCGCCCGCTAGCCCCGACTCGCTCGCCGACTACCTTCACACCATCATCACGGCACTTCCGGAATCGACCTCGTATTGTCTCGTTGGTGCGCTGGCCGTCAATGCGTGGGGCCGCCTTCGTGCAACCAAAGATATTGACTTGCTCGTGCTCGCAGACTTGCCCATTCGCACTGAAGTAATCGACGCGTTGCTGGCTCAGGAGTTTCAGATCGACGAGACTTGGCTGGAGCACAATCCAATGGCCAAGGATGTGGTGATGCGTCTGACTCATCGTTCTCACCCCACGATTCCGCTGGATCTTCTCTTCGCGCACGATCTCCAATCTCAATCAGCACTTACTCGCAGACGCTCCCTTCAGCTTTTCGGCGTCTCTTTGTATGTCTGTGGTCCTGAGGACCTGATCCTGCTTAAGCTCAAGGCCGGCCGCCCTCATGATTTTGAAGATGCCTTGGGTGTCGTGAAGAATCCTCATATCCAGCTCGATCTGGACTACCTCTGGAACTGGGCAGACCGGCTTGGGCTTCAAGGCGAACTGCAGTATGTCCTCCACGCAGCCGACGCTGGGAGCTGATCTCTCGGCTCCAGCCTCACCATGCTTCAGTCCTCCGACCGCTTCTCCCATCCAGCGGCTCGAACGGCACGCCGGGGTTGAACTTGTTCACGGGGTTCAATGGATTGTCCGGGTGATAGCGATTCACCGGATTGAAGGGGTTGTTCGAGTTGTAGTGGTTGATCGGGTTTGTCGGATTGCCGGGATCATACTGGTTGACCGGATTGAAGGCATTGTCGGGGTCGTACTTGTTCACCGGATTGAGCGGATTATCTGGCTGGTACTTTGTGACCGGGTTGAAGATGTTGTAGTCCCGCTCGTAGCGTGGATCGAAGCCTGGCTCGCTGTGACTGACCGCCGTCCACAGGAGCATCGTTATCGCCGCTGTGAATCCTGCCGCGTATCGCATGGCTACCTCCCTGTGTGGACCAATCGTTTGCCGCTATGGTCTCACAGGACTGTGACATCCGAGGTCCTTTCCTCTGCGACTCAGCCGATTGCCGAACTTCGCGACTTGTTTGAAGACAGGCTCGAAGAACGTTCGCCCTGGCCGCGACAGCGTGACACCTGAGGTCAGCGGTTCATCGAAATCCTGTATGCTTCTTCAATCACTGCCGCCCGCACATGATCCGGCTTCTCAACGCTGACACCCCTGCCGAAGCTCAATATCCAGCCGACGAGTTCGCGGCTATCGGCGATGGCCAGTGTCATGCGCATCCTGCCGCGCGGCAATCGTGTGAGCTGCTGACTGGGATGCCACACGCGATCTTTGACCCAGGCCGCCGTCGCTTTGTCGAACTCCAACTCGACATTGATGCGAGGGCCGCGCATGACGGTCAGCGAATCTTCCACAAACGCCTCGAAATCGAAGTGCAAGGGTATCTGATAGGGCGACTCCGTCGGCGCGACGGATTTGATCCGCTCGACGGCAAACATGCGCGGTTCTTTTCGCAGGTGACAATAGCCGATAAGGTACAGACCGCCGGACGCGTACCAGAGGCGATAGGGATCGACTTCTCGGCGGGTGACGCGCCCGCGAGCGGCGGAATCGTACCGCATCTGAACGCGCCGCTTCTCGGCGATGGCCTGCGTGACCCGTTCGACGATCTCGCGATGGTGCTTGTACCGCTTGTGCGGGCCAAGTCCGATTGAAAACGTGCCTTCCAGTTGTTGAACCAGCGCAAGCCCTTCCGGCGGCAGAGCCGCCGAGGCTTTGCTCAAGGCTGATACCAGCGAGGCATGCAGCGCGGTGCCTTCGAGCGGCGCGATGAGACGGCGGCTGAGAGCGAGCGCCATGAGTTCGGTGGGTGAAAACCGGAGGGCCGGCGCATGGCGCACTCCCTCTAAAAGCTTCCAGCGAGTACGCCCGTCGACCCGTTCAGTCAGTAGTGGATACCCGGCCGATTCGATGGCGTCCAGATCTCGGCGTAATGTGCGTGGGTGACGAGTGGTCGAAGGACCGAAGCTGTCGGCAAGTTGTTCTAACGTCAGTCCATGTCGGGACGATTCCAGCTTCTTGAGGATGATGAGCTGTCGAACAGTCTGGTCATTGCGCGGCATCGGGTACTTTGCCAATCCTGAACGACGCAGAACTCAGAGGAGATGACCTCTTCCTTCGTATCACAAGAAGGCAATACGAATGAAGGTATTTTTTGATTTGCGAGCGGACGGCAGGAAACGAATCGTGGAGAGTCTGTACGGAGTTGGAGGGAGCTTACACCTAGGATTTTTTAATCCGATCGAGGATCAACGCGATGCAGCCGCCCAGCAACCCGCCGCCCATGATCGTGGTCAGCAGCTCGACAAGTTTCAGTTCCCACACAGACCCTTGCGCCTGCATCACTTCACGGATGCCCCCTTGCACCAGGATGACGGCCAGCGCCATCGTCGCTCCCACGACAAACCACCACAGAAACACTTTCATCGACGACATCGACGCCTCACATGTTGGGGTTGCGGTCAAAGGAACGGTATTGAATGGCTTCCGCGATGTGCACGGTCTCAATCTTATCAGAGTCGGCCAAGTCGGCAATGGTACGCGCGACACGTAGAATGCGTCCGTGCGCCCGTGCCGACAGTCGCAGCCTCGCCATCGCGTGCTCAAGCAGCTCCTGAGCCGGCTGATCGAGCCCACAATACCGCTTTACCATCCGTGGCTTCAACTGCGCATTCGTATAAATGCCATCGTTTCGGTAACGCCGTCGTTGACGTTCCCGAGCCGCAACGACTCGCGATCGGATCGCCGTGGATGTTTCAGCAGCGGGCAATTCCGTACGGAGCTCTCGGACCGGAACAGGCGGCACATCCAGATGAATATCCAGCCGATCCAGCAGCGGCCCGGAGAGTTTCGCGCGATACCGACGAATTTGCGTGCCGGTACAAATACACGGTCTGGTTCGATCACCATAATAGCCGCAAGGACAAGGATTCATCGCGGCAATCAACATGAATCGGGCGGGATATTTCAAGGTTCCGCTTGCTCTGGTCAGGATCATCTGTCCATCTTCCAACGGTTGCCGCAATCCCTCAAGCACCCCTCGTTTGAACTCAGGAGACTCGTCCAGAAACAACACACCGTTATGCGCCAGTGAGACTTCCCCAGGTTTCGGGATTGTGCCTCCTCCGACCAGACCGGCATCGGAAATGCTGTGATGAGGCGCGCGGAAGGGCCGCACTGAGAGCAAGGGCCGATCCGGGGCGAGTTGCCCGGCGACGCTGTGAATACGCGTCGTTTCAATGGCTTCTTCCGATTCCAGCAGCGGCAGAATCGAGGGCAATCGGCGCGCCAACATCGTCTTGCCGGAACCGGGCGGACCGACCATCAACACATTATGTCCACCGGACGCGGCAACCTCCAGTGCCCGCTTGGCATGCTCCTGCCCACGGACATCCGAATAGTCTTCGTCCTCCGCCGTCCTGGTCGCCCCCAGCACGTCGTAGTTCGACCGGCTCGGCACAATGGCTTGGGTTCCCTTCAGAAACTCCACGGCTTCCGGGAGGCTATGGAGCGGATAGGCGCCGACGCCCTCCACCACCGCAGCTTCCGCGCCATTGTCCGCCGGCAGCAACAGGTCATATCCGGCTCGGCAAGCGAGCGCAAAGGATAAGGCGCCCGTGACCGGCTTCACCCGACCGTCCAACGACAATTCTCCGACCAGCACGCAATGGTCCAGCCTCGACTGTGGGATGACTTCTTCGGCGACGAGGATTCCGACAGCGATCGCAAGATCAAGTCCCGATCCCTCTTTCTTAATCCCGGCGGGAGCCAGATTGACGGTAATGCGTTTGGCAGGAAAGTGAAATCCCGTGTTCTTCAGCGCGGAGCGCACTCGGTCACGACTTTCCTTGACGGTGGCATCAGGCAACCCAACGACCGAGAATTGTGGAAGGCCGCCGGAGATATCGACCTCGACATCCACCAGATGCGCGTCGAGACCGACGAGTGCCGCGCTCCTCACCTTGGCGAGCATGAAACTACCGCCTTTCTGTGGCTAAACCGGGCGATTATAGGAAGTCTCTACCGGGGTTTCAATAGAGCGACCCGTTGCCGGATCTTGACTAGCACCGCTCCCATCGACTCTGTATAATCCGCCCATGCGCCTCCGGTATCCCCCAGAGGGAACGGTCCCTTTGAGTCGGTCGCGACCTACCTGGCAGGCTTGCCGGGCTTTTGCCATTAGCCTCTCCATCTTACTGTGTTCCCCCTTGGGAGACGGGTCTTCATTGCTTACCGCGGGCCAAGCTTCTCCCCTCTCCGTGCAGCAGCCAAAACGCTCCTCTCCGCATGTTGGGTCAGCTATGGCAGTTCTCGCGACGCTCGAACAAGCACAGGTCCTTCCGCCGGAAGGCAGCCGGGAAGCCGATCGCGTCATTCAGTCGGTCATTCAGTTTCAATCCGCCTTCGCAAAGAGCACGGACCGCCCCGTACAGGATTTTGCGCAACGCGCCCTCACCGACAAATACGGCGAAGAGGCCACCTCCGTTCTCGAACGATTTCGCGCAAGCGGATGGACCGCAGAAATATTGGAAGCACTCGCGGATGCAGATCAGCGCGCCTCCGCGGAGGAACTGGATCGGCTGGCACCCGGTTTTGAACGATTCAACCTCTCGGTCGATGATTTCAAGCGATTGATGCAGCTCGTGCGAGATGGCCGGTCGGCGCTCGCCGCGCGAGGGCAAGATTTTGAAGGGGTGTATGCTCACCATCGAAAGGCGATGCCGGGAGCATCGGTTCGCTAGGGCACGGGGATCTGCGGGACAGTCTCACAACAATATTTCCACCGCCAACTGGGGCGTCAAAGGAGGGGACACGTGGCAACAAGAGCCTACATTCTCATCAAAGTGAAAGCGGGAAAAACCAAAGACGTGGTCGGCACACTGAAACGCATACCCGGCGTGGAACAGGCCCATTCCTGCTTCGGCCGTCCGGATATCTTTGTCTTCATCAGCGTCCAGGATGAACGGGCGCTTTCCGATGTCGTCATCACGAAGATCCATGCGATCGACGGTGTCGAGGAGACGGATACTCACATCGTAGCGGAGCCGTAACCAACAGCTGCAGGTCGAGGCTACGGTTGAGGTTGAAGCGGTAGCGTAATCGATACACCACCGGCCTCAGCGGAACGGTAACAGGCTTCGGCGATTTCCACAGCACGATACCCATCCTCTCCCGTGATGGGCATGGGGGAATGGTTTGTCACTGCCTGCAAAAACGCCGTGAGAGTGGCAAGGACCGTCTGAGATGGAGGAGGGTCGGCGCTCATAGTCTCAACACCGGCATCATCCACACAGCGAATTCGACGATGCATCCAGTCGGCTTCCACTCGCCCCTGTGAACCGATCCATATCGCTCGACCGGCACGTGCTTCCAGAACTCGGGCGATGTCTATCCGACAGGTCGTGTCACCGATCGTGGTGAGATGAACCGAGGCCCTCATTTCCGGCGCACTCGGGGGGTGCTGGTCCATCGTACACCGCACCTCTTGCGCCTCTTCACCGGTCAGGAATCGAACCAGATCCAGCATATGGACGCCGATTTCCAGCATGGCTCCCCGTTTGCCATAGCCGTCGGCATGGTCGGAAGCCGTTTTTCGTGTCTCAATGTGGAACACGAGGTCCAGTTGTTGGGAACGCCCGATAGAGAACTGGAGCATCTTCATGTGCTGAATCGTATGATCGAACCGGAGGGTCTGCGCCGTCATCAAAGGCACCCCGGCTTCGCGAGCTTGAGCCACTATCGTACGAGCATCAGTTGCCGTAGCCGCCAATGGCTTCTCGATCAATAGAGGTTTACGAGCTTGGACGGCTAGTCCACAGATTTCGGACGTGTAAATGGGCGGAGTGACCACGACAACCACATCGACCGTCGGATCGGCGATGAGGGATTGGGCGTCTCCATAAACCGTGACCGACTCGGCACCCGGCACATGAAAGCCCTGTTCAGGATGTCGGCGACACACGGCCCTGAGGGAGGCCAGTGGAAGATCCTGAACAAGATGTTGAGCATACCGAGCCCCGTGTCGCCCCACGCCGATCAGTCCCACACCGATACGTTCCTTGTTCACAAGACCCTCACAATTGACAGTTCAGAGTAGAATGGGAGCATTCAGCAGTCAACAGCGCTCATTTGACATTCCCGCAAACGGCTTCATATAGTAAGGCCATGTTGTGCGCAACGCCGCTCTGTTGAGTCATTCCGATCATGTCTACGACACAAACCGCCCCTTTTACCTTGGAACAGATCGGGACGGGAACCGCGCGTTTCCCAAGCGGCATACCGATTCCCACCCATACCGATCAGATGGTGGACCCCTACTTCAAGAGCAAGATACCGAAGGAACACCACATCGATTGCCTGCTCTTTTGGCCGCAACAAACAGGCACCTTTCCGGGTCTTGTCCTGCTGCATGATTGGTGGGGGCTGACCGGACAAATGAAAGATCTCGGCGCCCGACTGGCCTGTGAAGGCTATACGGTGATCATTCCGAATCTCTACGGCCGATTGGGAGGAATGGTGACCGCCAACGATGACGTGGCGGCCGCTCTGCTGGAACGTCAGAACGATGCCCATGTCATCACGGATATCAACTCCTGCTGTGAATATCTCAATACCCGCCTCTTCGTGAAGAAGAACATTCATGGAGTCGTCGGCTATGGAATGGGTGGGTCCTATGCGCTGCGCTTCGCCTGTCATCGGAAACGATTGCGCGCCGCAGTTTCCCATTACGGTAAAATGGTCACTCCTAAAGAGCTGATGAAAGACCTCTTTTCGCCTGTTCTCTATCATCAGGCAGGAAAAAACACCTGGGCTACTCAGGCCGACGCCGAGCAATTGCGCAGCGCTGCCGCCGAATATGCCAAGCGAGTCGAGATTCATCTCTACCCCGAGGCGTCCCACGCGTTCTGTAATGACATGAAGCCGCATGCCTACGATCCCGACAGTTCGGCTCTTGCCTGGGAGCGAACCGCAACCTTCTTGAAGTCTTGCTTCCAAGGACTATGACCCGGCGTCGCTCCCCAATGCACGCTCAACGCCGCACCGCGGTCGCGGTCGCGCGAACTCTCGGCTGGAACCACGCTCACCATGTCCATCGCCATACCACAGCCGGCTTCCTCCTGATCATGATGTTCTCGATGCTCGCCCCGTCGATTGCCACGGCAGAGGGAAAGGCATCTCCGATCCTGTTGGCCGAAGTGGCAGGTCAACAGGCTGACCAGCTCGCTTCGATCGCCTCCGATGAAGGAGCCCTGACACTGTTCATCACGACCGTGGGCCCGGCGCTTGGGTTGAAAGATGCGGCGGGAACATTGGGAGCTAAACGACTCCCCGGCAAGATGGTCAAGGAACTGGGATTGGCTGAACTGTCCAACTCCGTCTATGAGTTGATGGCGGCGTTGTCCGCCTGGCAATTTGCTGATTCACTCGGTCATGATGTCGGTCAGTCTTCTTCGGGCACTCCGCTGCCTGCGTCAGCACGGCAAGATTGGCTGACGAACCGAAGCCGGGTCGGCTCGCTCCCCGACCTCTTCCGTCTCAACCAAGAAGCTCAGGCCCTTCGGACATCTGCAACAACTCCCATGCAGCAGAGCGGCGACCTTCTGTTGGCCGCTCTGCGTACGGTGTTTGAATCCAGCCAGCAGGCTACCGCAGCGTGGTGGGAGATCTATGGCTGGAAGGAACGTGTCAGGCAAGTGAAAGGCCGGGCTCGTCTATGCGGAACGTGGCAATGGACCATTCATAACCATCAACACCACGAAGAACAGAAACATACCCTGGTCTTTCCTCCTGACGGACCGATGTCGGCCACTATTCCCGCCTTGTCGGAAATGATCATGCTTGGCGACGGCATTTACTTACGATGGGAACACAACGGGCAGATCCAAGAAGACAGTCTGCTGTTCATCAAGGACAATACGAAGATCGAAGGATCATTTGTCAACAGCACGGGGGGGATGGGGAGCAATTAGCGGGAAGCGTACGGCCCCCTGCCGACCGTAGTCAGCTTGCTGCCCAGCGCCAGGCGCGCCAAGCCAACAGGCACCAGCCGATAATGAATGATGCGCCGCCGACCGGCGTCACCGCTCCGAGCCAGCGCACTCCCAATAACGATACTCCATACAGACTACCGGAGAATAAGAAGACCCCCGCCAAGAACAGCCATCCGGCTTTGGCCGCTCCGGCATCGCGGCCGATGCGAACGGCAAAGCCGCTCAGGACCATGCCGAAGGCATGATACATCTGGTAACGGGTAGCGGTGTCATACACAGCCAACATCGGCTGATCCAGCAGATCTTTGAGCATATGCGCTCCGAACGCACCGGCTGCTACTCCGAGTCCAGCGTTGATACAGCCGACAACCACCAACCATCGAGATGACGCATCGACATCCATCGTATCTGACTCCTCATGGACCAGCGCGATCATACGCGATCCCTGCCGAATACTCCATCGCAGGAAATAGTTCGGCACGACCCGAACGCAGAAGTAGTTTTCCTCTCTCATCAAGCCACATTCAAAAAATCACCTTTGATTCTTTCTTCTGACTCCTGTATGGTGGGCTTCTATTTTTCTTGAAACCACTTCGAAGAGGATCATCATGTGGAACAAAAAGCGAGGCGACATGGAATCGGAGAACGGGAACTTTACCGTGTTAGGGAAGGATGTCACTTTCAAAGGCATCGTCCACTTTCACAGCACCGTTCAACTCGATAGCTCCATTGAAGGAGAAATTCACGCCAAAGGCATGTTGGTCATCGGCGAAAATGCGGTCATCCGAGGTTCGATTATCGCTGAGACGATTGTGAGCCGAGGAAAGATCCATGGCAACGTGACTGCCAGCGGCAAGATCCAGCTGCTCAAGCCGGCGGTCCTGCTCGGCGATATTTCCTCCCCTTCGTTTTCTCTTGAAGAAGGCGCCTTCTTCAAGGGTTCGATCGACATGGGTTCCCATCCGGTGGTCGATGAACTGCAACAATCGACCATGGTCCTACCCGATTTTTCGCACCGGCTCGCTCCATCGCGCCCGGTTCTGATCGAAAGTGAACGAAGGGGCTGACGCTCCCTCGTCGCCGGTCCTCCTCTCACAAAATCCCCCCTGGTTGGAATCGGAGCCAGCGGCTTCTCCGACATCAGCACCGAGCATGACACCTACCTGCACGAGAACCTTGAGTTTGTCCGCCCCTTCTCTTCTTTCCAGCAAAACCAATGCTCCATAAGGCCCTATTAAGTTATAGGTCCTGATATATCTATTCAGTAGATCCGTATATCCCTAAACCAACGCGTCATATCTTAATCTTTTCTTCAGCGCTACTATCCTGCCGCATTGGGCAGTAGGTTTTCCTCTACGGTTACCCATGTAGTGTTCAGTTGAATGGTGGCTCGGTCGGCCCGGTCGTTCCGAGGAGGTACCATGAATCCATTCAGATCCTCCCTGGATCGAAAAAGATTGCACATGTTCAGGCCTCCATTTCTCAGGCAACAGCACAATGCCAAGAATGCTCGTGATTGTAGAATTCACACCTGGTCCGCTCGTTGCTGAGGATCGCAGCACTGACTCGATCCAGTAGTAGTTACAACATGGAACCTGAAAGGAGAAGATAATCATACGTCAACATGGGTGATCGCAAAGGCAATACTCATCACGGAGGTGCATATATGTCACGTCCTATATCCTCCATGCCCAATTCGCTGGCACACCTACTGTGCGTTATTGCCATCATTATAGCCTTTGCGTTGAGCGGATGTGGATCTATAACCAATACCATAGCAGGCTTATCTACACTGCAATCCACCATATCAGGGTCCAATTATGTGTTTCTCGTGGATCCTGACAATGGCAAGCTTGCATGAGCGACCTACCCGCCCTCAAGGCTGGAAATAATATAGGAGCTGGCGACTACTTTTGTGTTTCACTTGATGCCGGATTTCTGCGCTACCTTCAGGCAGTCGATCCTTATGTGATCGTATATTCTGAAAGCTGGATGGGGAAAAAGCCACGGCCGGCAGATGGGGAAAAAACGCTTCGCCGAATCGTGCTCATCAAGGAAGGTATGGCGCCCAATGCCCGGTTAGCTTTAACCTCCTTCCCCTCCTCGGACCGGTAACGATGGGTGAAGATCTTCTTGACGTCTATGTCACAATAAAAGTCGTGGTACTTTCCAAACATGATAATGAAACAGACCATCAAGCTGGTCGAAGGGTTAGCATCAACAGCCGCCACAGCGGCACCACAATATGCGCCGATCGCAGGGGCCGCGGCCGCAACTGTCGCCGCCTTTATTTCTCAAAACCGAGACAAGGTGGAGTTTGAGCATACATTTGTCTTTAGCCCTGATGGCTTCGCAGAAGATGGAATTAGTTCAACGCCTCACGCCAGCCAGGCGACCTTGCGGGAAGGGAAACTTGTCGTCCTTAAGGGGAAAGTCGATTCCGGTCGATTCCTTACCCAAATTGGTACTACTATCTGTGGCCGTTTAACTGGTTCGGATTAAGCCCAGATGGTGCATCACGGAGGTTTGAAGTCGATGACACCCCCAGCTACACATTGGTCGGTGAGATTGTTAGATTGGGTCCTTCCTGCTGTTGGTTCCCTGTTTTCGGATGCGGCCTCGGATGCATCATTGCTAGGGAAGTTGTTCATTCGAACACCACGGCCATCGACAGACCCCTCCAGATTGGGGGTGGATGGCTATCATCTAGTTGAATGCGTCGATCAACCTGGTTTTTTTGTACCCCCCCACTTTGGAACAACCCAAGAAGCAAGAGATGAGTATTTAGATAACGTTCGTACACGGCATGGAATCAAAAATGGCGAGGACATTTGTGCACTCCTGCCTACTTACCCCAAAACCGGTTCCCTCACTACGATACCAAGCAACAATCTCTATTCTGAAAAAACACATGATATTGGGCATACGTAAAGCCAAAGGAACATTGGGAACATTTGACGAATTGAGAGAGCTTTTTACAGAACACGCAATAATTATCAACGAAGTGACAACGACGAGTTCGGAGGCGAACAAGATTTCCAATGAAAGAATTGACGCCGCATTCGAGAGCGCGAAACAGGCGATCATTTTTGAACGGGCGAAACGTCAAATTCGCGAAGAGGCTAAGCAGGGTGTCATTGATCCAACCGACGTTATCCCAGATATAAATATAAACCGTATAAAGAACGAGGGAGACAGACAAACTCTAAAGAAGTTGAAGATCCAGGAAGATGTGCAGCACGCGAAGACATCCATTCTAAATTATGCAAAGAGCATAAAAGACAATCGAGAAAAGGATTTCTTTAAAGCCATAGTCGAGTTTATGGAACAAACAAGAACACAATGGCGAACCCTTGTTGCCTGGTACAAACAACGAGTGGCTGAACGCATGGAAGCAGGAGTGGATAACGTTCACGGTTCTTGATGCAAAATGCGGAATTTCGATTCGACGTATTACGCCAAACGGAGGTCTGGAATCATTTGAAAACAGGAGCTTGCATGGGAAGCCGTGAACAACTGTATCTCATAGCCGACAGTAAGGAGCGTAAAGGTCCACAGGGAAAAAATAGTCAGGTTGAATACGAGAGTCTCTCCTAGAGCAAACGAGCCATTCAAGCTTAAATATTCGAACGGAGAATGGAACAGCCAAAGCGCCAGATGACTTCGAAGCAATAGACTCTCATGAAGTCGCATTTGAGAAAGGCGATACGCACAAAATGCTAGATCTAAAAATCAAAAGCAATGGAGTAGGTGAGGGAGAGAAAGCCCTTTTGTAACCTTAGCACTCGAGGCAAGCGATAGGGGAAAGCGCATGCTTGCGAAGCTCGATCACTGATTACCCTCCGAGACGAAACCGGTCCAGTCGCAGTCCTTACAGCGGATCCGCTCTTAAGAAAGAATCACAAGATGGAACTTCTTATTACGTGCTCACTTTTAAAACAGACAAAGGTGTTTCGGGATCCAATCCATTTCAAATACACCTGACATTGGGCACGACAGATAATCCGAATAATGCGGAACTCTACAAGGTGGAACGCATAATCGATCCATACGCTCTTCGATAGAAGAAAAGATTGCATCATATCAACTGACCCGAAAGTTCTCACGATTAAGCTTATTCCCGATGAGATGACCAACAACGCAAAACCTGAGAAACAATATTCAGGGCTCAGTACAAAGAAACCGACTGAGTAAACCTGAGGTCAAGTCTCGTTTCGTGCATTCACTGAGGCAAACCATGGGTTCTATTGACTCATGGGCTCAGGCAATCAGCTGCCGTTAAATTTCGAAGACAGTGCGACGAATCCCCACTTTGCCGAATGATCGATTCGCAGCGTGCCGATCCTCGTTCATGGTGATCCTGCACAGGAATTTGTCACTGTGCCAATCGGTCCCACCGTTGCATGACAATGTGACTCCTGGTTGACGGGGAAAATCAACACCGGAATCCTCGTTGTTCAAGAATGCGGCAGGCCTTCTCTCCGGAAAGGACTCGAAGTCACCCATGGGCCGCTTCGAAGCGGGGTGACAACACTTCTGTTAAAGCGCTTCAATTTGGTAGGATTGAGCGCATTCGAGAAAGAGCTCGACAGCTTCTTTGAGATCAGCCGTGGCCGATCATCGACTTTCTCCTTGACTCGCTACGTCAAGTTCCCGGGCAGAGCGCAACATAGCCAGTCTTCCTTTTCGATGATCGCGGTGTAGCTCCGCCGCCATTGCCATCTCACACAATCGAGTCCTCACTTCAACCCAGCGCCCATTATAATCGATCCCTGATTGGTTGCCTACAGGGATTGAAACATGGCCGTGAGAAGATCAACCTCTGAATCTCTCGATACACTCGCTACATCTGACATAACAATACCTTGCACCGTTATCCGAGAATAATCACCTCACACCTGGCTCTCGTTCACCTGATTCGCGCGGCCCTGACTGAAACGCGAGGCAGGAGCTGGATCGCCGTTCATCTCGTGGACTCGTCTCGCTACGATGGCCGCTGCTATGTGGCTCAAGCGTTGAAGACAGGGGTGACGGTAGCAATATTCGTCGCGGCTCTCGTCGCGGTGCGACCGGCGCCCTACGTCGCTGGGTGAAGCAGAGAAGGATGACAGAGCACACGAACTGAACCAAGCAAAACAAAAACAG
>CAWKJK010000035.1:0-23989 GCA_963849655.1 uncultured Nitrospiraceae bacterium | reverse complement strand
ATTCGAGATCTGTTGCAACTGGCTCAAGGTTCCGTCATCAAACTGGATAAACTAGCGGGCGAGCCGATGGAAGTGATGGTGAACAACAAGCTGGTGGCGCGCGGCGAAGTGGTGGTCGTCAATGAAAAATTGGGGATTCGCTCGACGGTATGTGGTCAGCGCGGCGGAGCGCGTACAGCAACTTCGCCGAATGATCCGAGGAGAGGCCGTGATGATCTGTGGGAAAGCCTGCTCGGAACCGTCTCGGCCGGACATCGTGCTGGTATTGATGGGGATCGTCGCGACGACGGTCCGCCATTGATGGTACAGCGTTTGGGGATCGCCGCGGGCGCCCTCTGCTCCAGTCTGGCCAGCAGTGACATCGCCCCGCGCAAGACGATTGCCCCGTTCGGTTGCCGGAGAAGATCCGATCGTGGGGACGACCGCGACCGATCTTGTTCCGTTAGGACGAATCAGTGACTCCACCGAATTGCGGGAATTACTCGCGCTCACCGGCGAGAAGCCACTGGCCGAGCAGCGCCCGGCCGCCGAGACATCTCGCCTCCGGGTTTCGCGACCAGACCGCCGGCGTCTTCCATCATCGCCACCGAAGGGGTTCCATCGACCGTATAAGCACGAGTCGTGCACTCTCCTATCGTCGGTGATCATCGTCGGAGCGCACCGGCACTGCCATCATGTTGCCGGCAGAGCGACGCGGTCGGTCCGTCGGTGAATCGATTTCGCGCGGGTGGCCCGAAGCAAACCGCCGTGGTGATCCAGATCTTGATCCTCCTTACGGCGCTCTCCTTGTCGCCGGCCCTGTTCATCATGGTGACGTCCTTTACCAGGATCGTGATCGTGTTGGCGTTCCTCCGGCAAGCGCTGGGCAACGCAGACGGTTCCTCCGAACGAAGTGCTGTTGTCTTTGGCGCTGTTCCTGACGATGTTCATCATGGCTCCGGTGGGCCAGGCGGTCTACAACAACGCGCTGCAACCGTTAATGGCCGAGCAAATCTCGTATGAAGACGCATGGAAGAAGGGCATCGAGCCGGTGCGAGGCTTTATGCTGCGCCAAGTGAGGGAGAAGGACCTCGAACTCTTTATCACGTTGAGCCGCATGCCGAAACCGGACCGGGTTGAGGACGTGCCGACCCAGGCGATCATTCCGGCCTTCATCCTGAGCGAACTACGGATTGCCTTTCAAATCGGGGTTCTTGATCTACATTCCTTTTCTCATCGTCGATATGGTCGTCGCCGAGCATTCCTCATGTCGATGGGGATGATGCTCCTTCCGCCTGTCGTGATCTCTCTGCCGTTCAAGTTGATTTTGTTCGTCTTGGCCGATGGCTGGTACCTGGTCGTGGGGTCGATGGTGCGGAGCTTTCAGTAACGGTGAGCTGTCTGCAGACAGCCGACTACTGACGGTTGATCGCCGACTGGGGAGGATGACCGAGTGACACCGGAACTCGTGACAGAACTGGGTAGACAAGCGCTGGAAACGACGCTGTTGGTGTCGTCGCCGATTCTGGGACTGAGTTTGTTCATCGGTCTGGCGGTCAGTGCGCTCCAAGCGATGACCCAACTGAACGAAGCCACGCTCACATTTGTCCCGAAAGTGGTGGCCCTTTTTGTGGCGTTGTTGCTCTTTCTTCCCTGGATGCTGAACGTCATGACCACCTACATGGCAAATCTACTGATGAACATTCCCAACTACATCCATTAGCGAGACGCTGAAAATGACTGCCTGCTTTGTTCTCACATCACTCAGACCCTCAACGTACCCCAGAGGGTACGCCTCGGGCCATCGTTCGCTGCGGCCGCGTCTGAGGATTGGCGCGTCTCGGCGCGCAGGGGCTGGGTGGGTGAGAATAACAGCCATTTTGAGCGTCTCGCACGCAACTATTCCTGTTGAATTCACGGAGCTTTAAGACGATCGTGGCGTTGACGCAGACCATCCAGATTGCCCTCCCGGAATTCCAAGGATTCTTGGTCCTCATTTCCCGTATCGGCGGGCTGTTGGCTGCGTTGCCGGTCTTGAGCGGCCGCGCGGTTCCTGTGAAAGTCAAAACGGCCCTCGTTCTGGCGTTGGGAGTCCTGTTGGCTCCCTTGGTCCCGCTTCCCGTCGTCCCCTATGACCCTGTCGTCTTGGCAGCCGGACTGGTCAATGAAATGGCCATCGGTTTGGCGATCGGCCTGGCCGTCCGATTATTTTTCAGCGCGCTGGAAGTTGCCGGAGAGATGATCGGCGTGCAGATGGGGTTCGGTGTGGTTCAACTACTCGATCCGGCGACGGCCGATCACACACCCATCATCGGCCAATACTTCACTCTCCTAGCGACCCTCATTTTTCTCTCGCTGAACGGACATCTGCTTCTAGTGGCCACGATTCTTTCCAGCTATGAGTCCATTCCGGCGTTCGGCGCATCCCTTCCCGGAGGCATGGGAGACGATATCCTTCGCCTCTTTCAGCACATGTTCATGGTGGGGTTGAAATTGGCGGCGCCCGTGCTCGTCGTCATTCTCCTGATCAATATTCTCCTCGCGCTTCTTGGACGTGCGGTCAGTCAGATCAACGTGTTTGTGTCTGAGTTTTCCCGTCACCATCGCCGGAGGCTTGGCGGTGATGGGATTGTCCATACCGTTTGTGGTGGAGCTGCTTGTTCGGGAAATCGAGCGACTGCAATTCACGATCGACGGGATCATGAAAGCGCTGGGACATGGCTGAGGACCGGAGTAATAAGACAGAACCCGCGACGCCGAAACGCAAGGAGGAGGCGCGCAAGAAAGGGCAGATCGCCATCAGTCGCGATCTGTCTACCGCTGTGATCCTCTTGAGCGGCATCGGGTTGCTGGCGGCCATGGTGCCGGTCGGCGTTCAGAAAATGACCGAGATGACCCGCCAAGGGCTCACGCTCTCGTTTCCTCTGGATTTCCACGAAGGGATGTCGATCGAGCAGGTGTACTCGGTCGTCATGCATGCCGGCATCACAGTCGTGACGCTGAGTCTTCCGGTCGTCGTGGGCATTTTGATGATGGGGAGTGCTGCGTCCCTGCTGCAAACCGGGTTGTTGTGGCGTGCCAATGCCGTTCAACCGGACGTCGAGCGCATCAGTCCGATCAAGGGGCTTTCCCGATTATTCTCGCTGCGTTCTGTGATGGAGCTCGTGAAGGGACTCCTCAAGATCGCGATCGTGACAGGGATCGGCCTTTGGGTGGCGCGGTATGACGTGCTCCAGATTCCGGGATTGATCGGGTTCGACCTCGGTACCGTGCTCCAAGTAACTGGACGGTCTTTCGTTGAAAGTGGGATTGACCGTCGCGCGGGGCGATCGCGATTCTGGCCGGGCTCGACTACTTCTACCAGCGCTATGAGTGGGAACGAAGCCTGCGGATGTCGAAGGACGAGGTCAAGGAGGAACACAAGGCCACGGAAGGCGATCCGCTTATTAAAAGTCGAGTACGGACCATTCAGCGGGAGATGACGAAGAAGCGCATGATGGCCGCCGTCAAGACGGCGGACGTGGTGATTACCAATCCGACACACCTGGCGGTTGCGCTGAAATATGACACCGCCACGATGGGAGCGCCCGTTGTGGTCGCCAAAGGAGCCGGCTTGGTCGCTGAACGCATTCGTGAGCTGGCTCGGCATCACGGAGTGCCGGTCGTCGAACATAAATTCGTGGCCAGAACGCTGTTCAAACTCGTCGATATTGGCAAAGAGATCCCAACGAGCTGTACCGCGCGGTTGCGGAGATCCTGGCGTTTGTGCTATCGCGCCAGAGGCATGGCTCCCTGAGCATCCTGAAGTGATTCCGCAGCCTGCTAGGAGATTATGGCAACGGCAATAGAACCGGTGGAACCGAAACCAACTGATCAAGCATCCGGACGTCGTCATATCCGTCGGGGTGGTGGCCATTCTCATGGTAATGCTGTTGCCGTTGCCTCGATTTCTGCTCGATTTGTTGTTGAGCTTCGACATCACCTTGTCGGTCATCATCTTGCTCGTCGGACTTCAAGTGCGGCGTCCGATCGAGTTCTCGGTGTTTCCATCGGTCCTGTTGATGATCACATTGTTCAGACTGTCCCTCAACATTGCGTCCACGCGTCTCATTTTGCTGCACGGCAACGAAGGGGCGGGGGCGGCCGGCGAAGTCATCCGGGCCTTTGGAAACTTTATCGTCGGGGGCAATTACACGGTCGGCTTGGTGGTGTTCTCCATTCTCGTCATCATTAACTTCGTCGTGGTGACGAAGGGAGCCGGACGTGTGGCGGAGGTCGCCGCTCGCTTCACATTGGATGCCATGCCCGGTAAGCAGATGAGTATTGATGCGGATCTGAATGCCGGCCTGATCAATGAGGCGGATGCGCGCCGCCGGAGGCGGGAAATTGCGGAAGAGGCGGACTTTTACGGCGCGATGGACGGGGCCAGCAAGTTTGTTCGAGGAGATGCCATTGCAGCCGTCATCATCATACTCGTCAATATCGTCGGTGGATTGGCGATCGGTATCCTCCAACAGGGCATGAGTCCGGCACTCGCGGCTCAAACCTATACGATACTGACGGTCGGTGAGGGGTTGGTGGCGCAGATTCCCGCCCTGATCGTATCGACTGCCGCCGGTATCGTGGTGACTCGCGCCGCCTCGGAAACGGATTTGGGAGACGAGATGACACGACAGCTGTTGATGTCCCCCAAGCCGGTGGGCATTGCTGCGGGTATTCTTCTCGCGCTTGGATTGGTGCCTGGGCTTCCGCATGTGGCGTTCCTGGCATTAGGGAGCGCCATCGCATGGATTGCCTACCACCTCCATCAGCAGGAACAGGTTCAAGCAGCTCCGATTCCCACTCCTGTCACTCCGAAGACCGAGGAAGGCCTGACCCGAGTCATTCCGCTCGACCTCATGGAAGTCCAGGTAGGGTACGGCTTGATAGGACTCGTCGAGGGAACGCAAGGCACCGCACTGCTCGATCGGATTAAATCGCTCCGGCGACAATTTGCGGAATCGATGGGCTTTGTCGTGCCTCCCATTCATATACGGGACAATCTTCAGCTGCGCCCGAACGAATACGCCATCATTTTGAAAGGAGTGGAGGTGGCCAAGGCTGATGTCTTGCCGGGGCATTTATTGGCGATTGATCCAGGCACCGGCCAACGGGGTTTGGTGCAGGGGATCGCGACCAAGGAGCCGGCGTTCGGGTTACCGGCACTCTGGGTTCCGGAGGATGCCAGGGAACAGGCTCAAATGGCCGGATACACCGTGGTTGACGCGAGTTCGGCGATCGCCACACATCTTTCTGAATTGATCAAGCGCCATGGCCATGAATTGTTGGGGCGGCAGGAGGTTCAAGCACTGTTGGACGAAGTTGGAAAAGCGCATCCGAAGCTGGTGGAGGAGCTCATTCCTACGCTGTTGCCGCTCGGAACGGTCGTCAGGGTTCTCGGAAACTTGCTCAAGGAGGGTATTCCTATTCGAGACCTACGGTCGATCCTCGAGGCCGTTTCTGATCAGGCCACCAGCACCAAGGATGCGGAAGTCCTCACGGAGTATGCGAGGCAGGCGTTGGCCAGGACCATCACCAAACAGTATCAAGCGCCTGACGGCAGTCTGCAGGTCATTACTTTGGACCCCCGACTGGATCGATCGTTGGCGGAACAAGCGGCGGCATTGCCTCCTGGGGCCATGTTGAACCTTGATCCCACCCTCTCGCACAAGCTGTTAACCGGGCTCAAACAAGCCGCCGAACGGGTTGCAGCTCGAGGGCAACAGCCGATCGTGCTGTGCTCACAGGTTGTTCGCCGTCATCTCCGTCGACACAGCGATCGTATGCTGCATGCCGTTCCCGTGATGGGACTCAATGAAGTGGATTCCTTCGTCCGTCTGCAGTCGCTGGATACGGTACGGATCGACTTTGAGTTGGCACAGCCGTCATAAGGTAAGCCATGAAGGTCAAGACATTTCACGCGCTCACCATGCAGGATGCCATGCGCGACATCAAGGAAGAATTAGGGCCGGACGCCATCATCTTGTCGGCGAAAGAGGTGCGTGAGGGAGGGCGCCCCCTGAAGGCATTCAATCGACCGGTTCTGGAAGTGATGGCCGCCTCCGATCAAGACGGACAACGGTTCCCTCAGGGTAGAGAGATGCAACAAGCTTCTTCTGCCAAACCGTCTGATGCCGGGGCGGATTCCGCGCCGTCCGCGCAGTCCTTTCAACAAACACTCCACGGGATGTTGAAGCCTGATTGCGAGACGATGACACCGGCCGTCGGTAAGCGGCCTGCCTCATTGAAGCTGGCTGCAGTGCATGTGAAACCGAACCGCCTTCGGCATCTGCACACCGTCGTGAATGAATTGGGCTGCTTATTGGAAGACCTGTCGCGGGCTGACGGCCGAACGATCGGAAGTCTGCCGATCGCCCATGCCGGTGTGGCTTCGCCGCTCGCTTATCGAGCAGGGAATGAATCCCTCCACCGTGGACTTACTCTTGAACGAGGCGGGCAAAACCGAACAAACCTCCGGTCCACGCGACGATGAGTCAATGCGGCGCGCACTGCATCAGGAAATCGCCAAGACGTGTGCGAACGAGCGGGCCGCTCTTGAAGAGGGAGGGCTCTCCTTCAATCGGTCTTCTGATCGGGCCCAGTGGAGCCGGGAAGACCGCCTCTGTAGCCAAGTTGGCTTCACACTATCGTCTTGAACAGCGGAGATCCGTCGCCCTTATCACCTTCGATACCTGTCGGGAAACCGCGGTCGAACAGCTGCGTCGGTATGCCAAGGTTGTTGGAGTGCCGTTCGCATGCGCCCTGTCGGCTCGACAGGTCCATGAAGGGCTCCGTCGCCATACGCAAGTGGACCTCGTGCTGATCGACATGCCTGGGATCGGCCCGCGTGACCTAGCCTTGGCGCAAGAACTGCGGAGGCTTCTACCAAAAGAGGTCGTCACGACACATCTGGTCCTTCCGGCTTCCACGAGGGAGCAGGAGCTCTGTCGTATCACGAGATGCCTCAGTGATCTGCCGCAGCCGCGGCTTCTCTTCACCAAGCTCGACGAGACGGAATCGTTCGGCACCATCTTTGAAGTGGCTCACCAAACCGGCCTGCCTCTTTCCTATTGGAGTATCGGACGGCGAGTCCCCGGAGATATCGAGGTTGCCTCGTCGGAACGTTTGGCGGCGTTTCTGACTGCGGAACGCTCCGCCCATTCTCAGGTGTTTGTCAATCGGTCGATTCAATCATCGGAAGCAACTTCTGCATTACTGGAAGCAGGAATTCACCATGGATAACCCGGCTGGAGGTCGTGATATGCCGTTTAGAACAAGAAGGTCTGTCCTTGCGTCGGATGGTCTGAGTCGTGATGGTGGTTCGTCCACTCACGTCATAGCCGTCACCAGCGGCAAGGGAGGAGTCGGGAAGACCAATGTGGTCGCGAATCTTGCCGTTGCACTCACGAGGGTTGGAAAGCGGGTGCTGATTTTGGACGCTGATCTCGGCTTAGGAAATCTCGATGTCCTACTGGGACTGGTTCCACGGCATACGATCGAAGACGTATTGGTGGGCACACATACGCTTGACGAGATCGTGCTCAAGGGGCCGGCCGGCATTCATGTGCTCCCGGCCAGTTCCGGTGTCCCACGTCTGACGGCACTGACGGAAACCCAACAGTTGATGATCCAGGAGCAACTGGCGCAGCTCACCTCGGAGATGGATGTGTTGTTGATCGATACCGGCGCAGGCATCTCGCCGAACGTGACCTTCTTTGCTTCTGCGGCAGATGAGACGATGATCGTGGTCTCGCCGGAACCGACATCGCTTACGGACGCCTATGCACTGATCAAAGTCTTGGTTCGCCAGTATCGGGAACGACGTTTCAAAGTGCTGGTGAACCAGGCCAAGAGTCCCCGGGAAGCTGCCGAAGTGTTCGGTAAGTTGGATGTGGCGGTGGATCATTTTCTTCATGTGGCCGTCGAATTGGTCGGGGCGATTCCCTATGACGACTATATGCATTTGGCGGTCATGCAGCAGAAGGCGCTCTCTGAGTTGTTCCCGGAGGCACCGGCAGCCCAAGCATTCAAGCGGCTAGCGCAGCAGATACTCCAGTGGCCAAGGCCTGGTCTCCCCAAAAGTTCCGTACAGCTGGTCTGGCAACGAGCGGCAACGCCCGCCGGCAACTGAAACACGATTGGACATGGGAAGATCATGAGCAAGACCGTCTCATCGCACGAGCGGAAATCTTTTTCGGCCCAGGGAGTCAGGCGCGAACAACTCATCAAGGAGTTTGCCCATGTCATTCGCGCGATGGCACACCGGCTGGCCTTCCGCCTCCCGGCGTACCTGGACGCAGAGGATCTGATTTCGGTCGGCACCATCGGACTCATGGATGCCATGGACAAGTATGACCCGACCCGAGAAGCGAAGTTCAAAACGTATGCGGAGTTCAGAATCCGTGGAGCCATGCTCGATGAGATTCGTTCGATGGATTGGATCCCACGGTCGGTTCATGAACGAATCGGCCTGCTCCAAAAGACTCACACGGCCCTCATGAGCCGACTGGGGCGACCGCCGCAGGATGAAGAGGTGGCGGCAGAACTGAAGATGTCCCTGGAAGAGCTGGATGATTTCATTATGCGGGCCAGAGGGGCGGTGATGATCAGCGTGGACGATCTCAGTCTTCAGGAGCCGGACGGGCACAAAGTGGTCAAGATGTTGACCGATACGCACACGCCTGATCCCCTTTCTTCGTTGGTCAACGAGCGTGAGCGTGCAGCGCTCGCCGGGGCCATTCAATCGTTGCCGGAAAAAGAACGGCTCGTCCTGACGTTGTATTATTATGAGGAGCTCACGATGAAGGAAATCGGCGAGCTGCTGAAAGTCACTGAGTCACGGGTCTGCCAAATCCATACCAAAGCCATCATCAGACTCAAGGCGCACTTGCAAAAGCCGAATTGATCGAATCAGCCGATCGACTGAGTCGGCTGCTCGTTTGTATTCGTTCTGATGCTATTCGCGATACGTTTCGTTGCCCACCTTCAGTTCCGAGGCGAAGAAACCGATACCTCACTGGACGAGATCTCGACACGCGCCACTCAGATCCTCAATCAGCAATCACGACAATGCGCTTGAAGGCATCGCACCATGGGTCCTCACGATCGCGCTCTCTAGCCTGGTGGTGTGCCTCAGCAACGGTTTGTGGCGTCAGCATGGTGTGGATGGAGGCGACACAGGTCGGTCCTCCGAGCGTGGCCGACGTTTTCCCTGTGCGACTTGTCATCGGATGGATGGGTTTTTTCATCGCTGCCGGATTCGGTGTGGCGGGGCTCTTGTATTGGCCGTATGGTCAAGACCTCGGACGGCGCAAGCAGGATGGTCCGCCGTCGGCGTATGATGGTGTGACTGGTCTTCCAACTCGACGGCTTTTCCTTGTACTTTTCAAACAGGCGCTGAGCAGAGCCGAGACGACTAAGCGGCGCGTTGCTGTCTTGGTCTGTGCTCTGGAACAGTTTCGCCCGCTGTCCACCTCCTCAGCCGCACCAAATATGACTCTGGCCGTGCGAGTGCAAGCCGCCCGAATCAAGAGTGCGCTCCAACCGCATGATGTCGTGGCACGCTTGGACGAATACACCTTCGCCGTGATCGCCGACAATCTCAAATCACCCGACGAAGCTCGATTGATCGCCGAGAAAATTCAGCATGCCATAGCGCTCCCACTGTTGATCGAAGGCCAGGAGTTGCTGATTTCCTGCCGAATTGGGGGAATTGTCGGACCGCAAGATGGGACTGATGCCGAAATGCTGCTTGAGGCCGCCTCAGAAACTCTCTCGAATAGTCCAACCACCAATGACACCGTGGTGTTAGCGCCGGATCCCGCCACGTCTTTCTCTTCCTCGAACCAAGCTTCTGCAGGCCGAATACGTCACTACGCAGGCACGCGGTAGTCACGCAGACTCCATAGCCTCCGTGATCGTAGAGAGGCGCATCGGGACAATTATGTATTCGGCCGGGAAGCTGGATGGGGAAACTATGTAGGACTCACCCTAGTAAGAAGGAGACGAAGGCACCATTAGGCATTGACAATGAGGGGATAATCGAATTCATCACGGGCCGGTGGCAGGGGAGGCTCTCCTTCGCGCTCCTGTGTGGCTTCCAAGAGCTTCTTGGCAACATCGCGGGCGATCTCGATGGTTTCTTGAATGGTACGTCCTTGCACCACAAGCCCCTGTATGACGTCGGATGTTGCGAGATAGACGCTCTCAGGGAGTTTTTCAATATGGAGGTTGACGATGCGCTCCATGTGAACCGCTTCCGCGAATGAATCGAGCCTCTGTTCAGCAGTGGACCACCGTACCTGATGGCACGGCCCCAAGTCGAGAGACGTCATAATGATCGCTGATATTGTTCCTTCAGCACATCGAAGAAGCGGCGTTCTCATGGCTGCTCCGCTCGAACACGATTTGGTAGCCAGTCATGCCGGACACCAGAGCCTTTCTCTGTAGGTGAAATGCGCAACGTATCTGCGAGCCATGGTCCTCACGACCAGTCGATAGATTCGAACTGTTCTGCTTTTCTTGCCTTCTCCTGACGATCCCATAGAATCCGAATAAGCGCTGGGGTGTGTGAACGCTGAATGCAGGGGCCACCTCGCCCTGACCTTATTTGTCTTCTCGCAGAAGTATGCGCTTCCTTACGTTCAGAGCGTACTGACCAGTCGGCCCTCACGTAAGCCCTGCACAAGCTTGTAATAGTGGTAGTGCATCGCACAGGTATAGAGGTATTCGGTCATAAAACGTGTCGAGCTGCCTTCCGTCAAGGCCCGCCCCAGCCGTTGACCATACTCTTTGCGCAACCCCGTCTCCTTCACATAGATGAATAGCCTACACGCGAGCACGATGGCAATCACGGCCTGTGTGATAGCATTCTTCACGCGCGCCCATGGATGCCGTTTTTCATATTTGTCCATGCCCAGTTGACCACGGCCAAGATGTCCTCCAAAATACAATGTGTCGACCCGTTCAAAAAACGCTGTGGGCTCATACAGCGCGTTCATCACTCCGATATAGCCATCCCGTAGTTGGTCACGGCTCAGGTTGAGCGGAATCACGTTGGTGCCAAACTCCGATTCATCCGCTGGATCGAGACGCCCTTCTTTGACGAGGCGATCGTGCAAAGGTGTTTTTGGGATGGCGTAGAGCATCCCGACCATTGCATGGGGAATATGCCCGTCGGTGAGAAACTGCCGCTGCGCCTGAAAAATCCTGGCATCATCGTGATCGAAGCCCACAATCATGCCGCAAGTGACCTCAATACCCACGCGCTGAATTCTCCCGATGCGCTCCAGCATACTTCCTGCGCCGGGCCGGACATTCTGATGCTTCTTTGTCTCTTTGAGGGAGGCTTCATTGGGAGTTTCAATGCCGATGAAAATGGCTTCAATGTGGGCATCGGCCATGAGGTGCATCAATTCGTCGTCTTCGGCAAGGTCGAGCGTCGCTTCCGTAAAAAATCGAAAGGGGTAGCCGTGGCGTTCTTGATACTGAACAACGTCTCGGAGCACGCCTTTGATGGCTTGCTTATTCCCGATCAGATTGTCATCGACGATGAACACTTGCTGCATCTTCAGCACACGGAGACTCTCTAGCTCCGCAAGGACTTGCGCACTCGTCTTAAGTCGTGGAAGTCGCCCAAAGGTGACGATAATGTCACAAAATTCGCAGGTAAAGGGACATCCTCGGGAGATCTGAATACTCGCGTAGAGGTATTTATCCATGTGTAACAGATCGAAGCGTGGCGTCGGCACGCGGGTCATATCTGATTTCGTCTGTTGCTCGTAGCGCCGGTTCCACTGACCCTCCTGCCAATCCTTCAAGAATACAGGCCAGGTGTCTTCGGCCTCACCCACAAAAATAACGTCCGCCAATTCACCAAAGTAATCTTCCTGAACTGTAACCCAGGGGCCACCGACCACTGTAAAGCAGCCACGTTTCTTCAACTCACGCAGAATCTCTTTCATGCGCGCCCGCTGCACGCTCATACCCGTCACGCCGACAATGTCCATGCCTGCTACCGCTTCATAGTCAATGGGTTCTATGTTTTCATCGATCAGCGTCACGGCGTGCGAGTCAGGGGTCAGCGCGGCAAGCAGCGGAAGCGCGGCAACCGGCGTGTTCGCACGTTTCCCAACGATAGGCATCACATAATCATGCCCCCAATAGGACACGTCAAAACGCGGATTAATGAGTGCAATGCGTAATGCAGGCTCTCCGCCACCTGGTGGACGCACATCTGTCTCTCCATATGCCGTGGCGGCCGTCGAACATTCCGCTTTCATCACAAGCTGTCGCATGTCCATCGACCTCCCGCCTCTGTTAGTGATCGTTCACTATGAACTTATGTGCAGAGGGTGGACGGTTTACAATCGAGTCTCTGCGCCATAAGTATGCACTATGAATGTTATATGCGAATGTTATATGCGAGGGCGTAGCTGAATTCAAACTGACCACTACAGAAAATACGAGGGTTTGTTTCAAGACCTATGTAACAGGAGCGGGTTCGCACGTCCCGCTCTTTTGTTATGCACACCCACTGATCTATAAAAATATGTGACAAGCGATGTCCCCCTATACACTACGGTTACGATTCGTTGAAAACCGTTGGATGCTCGTAGCTCTGTGCATGAGGAGGCTGATGCTGATGAGGACCTCGATCATGGCATGGAACGTGCTGGCTTGAGACCGAAGCTTATCTCAAAATTGATCTATGCGAATAGTGTGCGGCGCCACCGTGCCACCGTGTGAACCTCAGGCACGAACACCCTGCAGAATTCCGAGAAAGATTGCGGCGAATGTCCTGCCCCTCACATCGCCGATGTCTGAGAGAACGGCTCTGCCCAATTTTAAGCTAGGCTCTCGGTAGCTGTGACAGCATTCACCCATTGCCCTGGAAACTTGAAACCGGTGGGCGAGAGAACTGAAAAGCCGAATGTGACTTATAAATAGTTTGTTCTCAGTCCAATCGTTGGCAGGGGCTGCCCAATAACACCAACGTCATTTGAGGGATGGGCCATGAAGAAAAATATTTTGATCACTGGGGGCAACGGGTTCTTGGGGCGATTCTTGGTCCAGGCTTTACTGAAAGACACGAACAATGTCCTTTATCTGCTCGCCCGATCACAAACGACCGAGGAATACCTCATCGATGAGTTTGCGTGGGCTGACGTTACCCGAGTCAAAATCATTCGGGGTGACATTACGCTTCCGAATCTCGGCCAGACGAGTGTTTCGCGCCGGCACCTTGCTACGCATATCGATGAAGTGTAGCACACTGCGGCAGCAACGCAGTTCAATAACAAGTATAGGAAGGTCATACGGGCAACGAATGTAATCGGCACTGAACATGTACTGCGGTTCAGCTCCTCCTTCAAGCGGCTCACAAACCTGTACTACATCAGTACCGCCTATGTGTGCGGCCTCGGCAGAGGGAAGGTGCCTGAAGGCCCCCTGCCGAAGAACACACAATTCAACAATGTCTATGAGAAGTCGAAATATGACGCCGAGTGTTTGGTCAGGAATTCTGGGTTGCCGTTTACGATTATCAGGCCCAGCATCCTCACCGGAGACTCCCGTACCGGGGAGGCGCGCTCCGAACGGAGTCGGATGATCTATGGGTTTATTTTGGCCATCTATCAATCCCTCCTGCGATTATTCGCCGACGAGAAAGAGTTTTGGAAGAAATGGGAGAAGCGAGGCGAGACCACTCCCTACAGCCTCGACCTTCGACTGTACGGCTCCGAATTGGCAACGAAAAATCTCATCACCGTCGATGATGCCGTGAACGTCTGTCTGGCGATTCAGCAGTCGCAGGACAAGACCGGCAAGACCTTCAATGTTGTCAATGAGCACAATCTTTCCCTGGGGACGATGCTGGAAGCTCTCCAAAGCCTGCTGAAGGTGGAAGGCATCATCTTCAAGCCCGGGTTGTCATTTGCGGACATCAAGGGAAACCAGAACCCTGCTGAGCATTTCGTCTATAAAGCGACGACGCCGTTCCATCCATACGTGAGCATGCCCGAACCGCTGTGGATCACTGACAATGTGAAGGGGATCGGGGTAGAAAGAATACCAATGGTTCCAGATCTCTTTCATCTCTTGATCCGCAACTACATGTATACCCATCTCCTGGTGCACTGAATTGGCAGCGTCGTTTTCCCTAGAGGAACGAATAGACTACCTGAGGGCGTTCGGTGGCGCCTCTCTCGGGTATTCCACGCTCCAACCCGGGCTACGGTACTTTGACGCCCCACAAATCGGGTATCTGGCATACGAATCGTACAGCGGATGCGACTTCGTGTTATCGAGTCCCATCTGCGCCGACCATCATCTGGAAACCCTGCTCGGAGAATTCATACGAACGCACGACCAGCCCTGCTTCGTCCAAATCTATCAACGAGAAGCAGAGCTGTTACGAGACGTGTTTCATCACTATGTCGTCCAAATGGGTATGGAATTTTGGCTGGATGGCCAGACCTGGACCACCCAGGGCGGCAAGAAGACGCACATCCGCAGGTGGCTCAATACGGCCAGAAATGCCGACGTGACCGTAAACCCGATCGATGCGGAAGAGCGACGGGACGATGTCCAGCGAGTCAGCGACCAATGGCGCAAGAGTCGAAGAAATGATGGGAACCTCAGATTTCTTGTGAGGAATTTCTCCACAGACAAGCAAGTGGCTTCCCTGGCTCGGCCCTATGGGGCGTTCCAGAACGGGGAGTTGATCGGAGTGGTCGACTTCGCTCCGATGTTCAGGGGGCATCGTGCCACCGGCTACTATGCCGATCTCGTTCGGATGATTCCAGACGCACCGAACGGAACGAGCGATCTGATCATCGCTACAGCGCTTCAGGACTTTATCCGCGAGGGATCCCACACTCTGTCGTTGGGCCTTGCCCCCTTTGCCAAGCTGAGCCGTTGCGCAAACGAACCACCGTTCATTCATAAACTGCTTTCCTTTTTATACGTCGCGGGAAACCAACTGTATCATTTCAAGGGCAACTACTTTCATAAAGAGAAATATCGAGCTGAAGAGATTCCTGTTTTTTATACGACCGCGAATCGAAACGCTATGATGCAGATACTGAAGATTTTTAAGCTCATCGGAGTATTTTGACCTTCGCACGAACGGCCGAAAGAGCGTTGAGCTAGCCCGTGTTTGACGGACACCTCAACGGGGGCGTGGATAAAAAAGAGTGACCAGGCGCAATACATCTATGACGATCTGGGCGGCTGTCGCAGGTGATTGAGGGGCAGGGGGAACGGCGATACGTGCACCTGTGCCGTGGTGGTCGACATTCTATTGCTTGTCGTCCGTAACCTACTTTTGCGGGTTTCACGCCCGTGTTCTCTCCACACGACCGCCTCTGCGACCATGACGGAGCTACGGGCGGGTGACGGATAATCATCCTACTAGGAATATTTTTCACTGAGCCTGGTAGTAATGGCCTAGCGCTATCCTCCCAAGCAATGGCAACGTCCCTCATTCCTTCTTCTATCGGCATTCAGTTCCCTCAATCTCCTAAGGAATTGGCTCATTTCCAATCTCCCCTTGGTACTTATCAGACCAATATCTCGTCGGCGAACCTGGCATGAGGGTTGCTGATCCTCTCTCGAAAACAAAAGGAGTCGGCAGTATGAATCGAGGTATCTATCCGATTTTGTCCGGAGCACTGGCTCATGAACGCCGGATGCAGGTCTTCGCGAACAACATGGCCAATATAAATACCGCAGGTTTCAAGCAGGACGAGCAAGCCTTCAAAACTATCTTCCCTCGATACCATGCAGTGATTCCGGTCGGCAGTCCAACTGCGGGATTGGCTCAGCAGATCATGGCCAGACCCTTGGGGGTTACGGAACGTGCGTTTGTGGCCCCACATATGATGAAAACGACGTTTGAAGCGGGTCGGATTAGACTGACCGGCAATGCCTTGGATGTTGCCATTCAAGGCCCCGGATTTTTTGAAGTGAATACTCCACAAGGAACTCGCTACAGCCGCAACGGCATGTTTTCGCTCGATCGTGAGCGCCGATTAGTGAACGGGCTCGGCTATTCGGTGATGGGAACGAAAGGTGAGATCAAGATTCCTCCCGGCAAGTTGGAGATTACGACACAGGGAGCCATCAAAGTCGATGATAAACCTGTGGCGACGATCAAAGTCATGGAATTCCACCAAGACGAGATGCCGCAGAAGTCATCGGATGGCCTATTCTCCTCCGACAAAGGCAAACTCGCCAAAACTCCACAGCTTCAGGTCGGACACATCGAAGAATCCAACGTCAATTCCATCGGCGAGATGGTGAAGATGATTCAGGGCATGCGCAACTATGAATCGACGCAAAAGCTGATTCAGACGCTTGATCGGATGGCTGAGGTCGCGATTCAAGACGTAGGGCGGGTGCTATGAGACGGAATGTGTATCGCCGAAGGCCACTAGCTGATGGCAATGCCTGGATATCAGTTGATGTGAAATCTTTTGCGCTCAGCTATCTGCGATCAGTGCTTCAGCTCTGGAGGATTCTATGATTCGCGCCATGTGGACAGCGGCGACCGGAATGACGGCGCAGCAGATCAACGTCGACACCATTGCTCATAACCTTGCCAACGTCAATACCAATTCCTTCAAACGCAGCCGCGCGGAGTTTGCGGATCTGCTCTATCAGATTCAGCGACTTCCTGGCACGAGTGCGTCGAACGTGGGGGTCTTTCCCGTCGGCATCCAGGTTGGAGCCGAAGTGCGTCCGACAACGGTGGCGAAAGAATGGCTGCAAGGCAATATGCGCCAAACAAACAACGAACTGGATTTAGCGATCGACGGCAACGGATTTTTCCAAGTGACTCGTCCCAGACGGAACGATCATGTACACCAGAAATGGTTCTTTCAAACGGGACAATCTGGGCAACCTTGTGACCGGTGATGGCGATCTCCTGAACCCCGTCATCACGATTCCGTCCGGCGCGCTCAAGGTGGATATCGGCCAGGACGGCACGGTCTCCACATTGCTTCCAGGAGTCACTCAGGCTTCGCAAGTGGGACAAATTCAAATCACGCGGTTCGACAATCCTTCCGGCTTGGTCGCCATGGGAAACAATCTTTTTATCGACAGCTTCGCGTCGGGACCTCCTATACAGGGGACAGGCGGGTTCACTACGGGATTCGGCATGATCCAGCAGGGATTCTTGGAGAGCTCGAATGTCAACCTTGCCGAAGAAATGGTCAGCATGATCATCGCCCAGCGAAGTTACGAGATCAACTCCAAGACGATTCAGGCGTCCGACGAAATGATGGCCATTGCCAATAATCTCAGACGATAAGGAGCATCTCATGTCTGGATTCTTACCGATCGTGATCATGCTCCTTTCATCCGGAGATTATTGGCAATGGCCATCATTTCGTCGGACGCCTGAATCGTCTGGAGTTGATCTCGTAACTTCGCTGGGCGAACATAGTGTCACTTGCTTCGGCAAGGTTGACATTCGAGCTCTCCAAGAATCCCTGCTGCGATATGCCGAATCCCGTAGTGAATGCCCCTGCTATAGGAGGTCCCAACGCGAAAGTTTTATAGGATTTTCTTCCCCATGGCGACCAAGCCGGAAGGATTGTCGAACCGCGTGATTTGAATTTGTCCCACTTGCGAAGCCTGAGTGACTCCTGGACATGTGGAGACCGTGCCGTCCTGGCCGATATCCACCTTCAGCGCGCCGGACGGAACCGTAATAACGGGGTTCCAGGAGATCGCCATCACCGGTCACAAGGTTGCCCAGATTGTCCCCGTTTGAAAGAACCATTTCTGGTGTACATGATCGTTCCGTCAGAACGGACAAGTTGGCTTTGAAAAATCCGTTGCCGTCGATCGCTAAATCCAGTTAGTTGTTTGTTTGGCGCATATTGCCTTGCAGCGAGCCCACCGTTGTCGGACGCACTTCGGGCTCAACCTGATACCGACCAGGAAAGACCCCCACGTTCGAGCGCGCTAGTACCAGGAAGTCGCTGAATCTGATAGAGCAGATCCGCAAACTCCGCGCGCTCCGTTTGAAGGAATTGGTATTGACGTTGGCAAGGTTATGAGCAATGGTGTCGACGTTGATCTGCCTCACCGTGATTCCGGTCGCCGCTGTCCACATGGCGCGAATCATAGAATACCTCCAGAGCTGAAGCACTGATCGCAGTAGTTGAGCTGAAAAGATTTCGCATCAACTGATATCCAGGCATTGCCATCAGCTAGTGGCCTTCGGCAATCTGCATTCCGTCTCATAGCGCCCCACCTCATTCTTTGACGCAGACCTGCGCATCCGATCAAGCGTCTGAATCAGCTTTTGCGCTCGAATTCAGTAGTTGCGCATGCCCTGAATATCCGGCCGATGGAATTGACGTTCAATTCTCGATGTGTCCGACCTGAAGCTGTGGAGTTTTGGCGAGTTTCCTTGTCGGAGGAGAATCGGCCATGATGACTTCTGCGGCGTCTCGTATAGTCAAGATCCCATGACTTTCATCGTCGCCACAGGTTATCATCGACTTCTGCCTGTGTCGTAATCTCCACCAACTTGCCGGGAGGAATCTTGATCTCACCTTTCGTTCCATGCACCCAATAGCCGAGCCCGTTCCACTAATCCGCGCACTCACGATGACGAAAACATGCCGTTGCGGCTGTGAGTTCCTTGTGGAGTATATTCACTTCAAAAAATGCAAGCGAATGGCAACATCCAAGGCATTGCCGGTCAGTCTAATCCGACCCGCTTCAAAAAGTACCGTTTTTCATCATATGTTGGGGCCACAAACGCACGTTCCGTAACCCCCAAGGGTCTGGCCATGATCTGCTGAGCCAATCCGCAGTTGAGTTGCCGACCGGAATGGCTCCATGGCAAAAAGGAAGATAGTTTTGAAGGCTGGTCCTCTTGAAACCTGCGGTATTTATATTGGCCATGTTGTTCGCGAAGACCATCCGGCGTTCATGAGCCACTCGGACAAAATCGGATAGATACCTCGATTCATACTGCGACTCCTTTTGTTTCGAGAGAGGATCAGCAACCCTGATGCCAGGTTGGCCACAAGATATTGGTTCCTGATAAGTAGAGGGAAAGTGGAAATGAGCCAATTCCTTAGGAGATTGAGGGGACTGAAACTTTCGAATAGAGAAGAAGGAATGAGGGACGTCGCCATTGCTTGGGAGGATAGCGCTCCCCACCCATCTACCAGGCTCAGTGAAAAATATTCCTAGGGTGTGATTATCCGTCACCCGCCCGTAGCTCCGTCATGGTCGCAGAGGCGGTCGTGTGGAGAGAACACGGGCGTGAAACCCGCAAAAGTAGGTTACGGACGACAAGCAATAGAATGTCAACCACCACACAGGTCACCGTATCGCCGTTCCCTGCCTCAAGGAAGATCCACCTGCGACAGCCGCCCAGATCGTCATAGATGTATTGCGCCTGGTCACTCTTTTTTATCCACGCCCCCCTTGAGGTGTCCGTCAAACACGGGCTATGTTTTCGAACGCTCTTTCGGCCGTTGGTGAAGGTCCAAAATACTCAATGAGCTTAAAAATCTTCACCGTACAGTCATAGCGTTTCAATTCGCGGTCATTAAAAAACAGAGATCTCTTCAGCTCGATATTTCTCTTTATGAAAGTAGTTGCCTTGAAATGATACATTGCGTTTCCCGCGACGTATGAAAAAGGAAAGCAGTTTATGAATGAACGGTGGCTCGTTTGCGCAACGGCTCAGCTTGGCGAAGGGGGCGAGGCCAAACGACAGAGTGGGATCCCTCGCGGATAAAGTCCTGGACGCTGTAGCAATCAGATCAAGCATTCCTCGGTGCGTCTGGAATCATCCGAACGAGATCGGCCCCATAGTAGCCGGTGGCACGATGCCCCCTGAACATCGGAGCGAAGTCGACCACTCCGATCAACTCCCCGTTCTGGAACGCCCCATAGGGCCGAGCCAGGGAAGCCACTTGCTTGCTGTTGGAGAAATTCCTCACAAGAAATCTGAGGTTCCCATCATTTCTTCGACTCTTGCGCCATTGGTCGCTGACTCGGAACATCGTCCCGTCGCTCTTCCGCATCGATCGGGTTTACGGTCACGTCGGCATTTCTGGCCGTATTGAGCCACCTCCTCGGGAGTGTGCGTCTTCTTGCCGCCCTCGGGTGGTCCAGGTCTGGCCATCCAGCCAAAATTCCATACCCAGTTTTGGACGACATAGTGATGAAACACGTCTCGTAACAGCTCTGCTTCTCGTTGATAGATTTGGACGAAGCAGGGCTGGTGGTGCATTCGTATGAATTCTCCGAGCAGGGTTTCCAGATGATGGTCGGCGCAGATGGGACTCGATAACACGAAGTCGCATCCGCTGTACGATTCGTATGCCAGATACCCGATTTGTGGGGCGTCAAAGTACCGTAGCCGGGTTGGACGTCAAATGCCGAGAGCGCCGCCCAACGCCTTCAGGTAGTCTATTCGTTCCTCTAGGGAAAACGACGCTGCCAATTCGCATTGCACCAGGAGATGGGTATACATGTAGTTGCGGTAGAAAAGATGAAAGAGATCTGGAACCATTGGTATTCTTTCTACCCCGATCCCGTACGAATAATCACAGCGGTTCGGGCATGCTCACGTATGGAACGGCGTCGTCGCTTTTATAGACGAAATGCTCAGCAGGGTTCTGGTTTCCCTTGATGTCCGCAAATGACAACCCGGGCTTGAAGATGATGCCTGCCACCTTCAGCAGGCTTTGGAGAGCTTCCAGCATCGTCCCCAGGGAAAGATTGTGCTCATTGACAACATTTGAAGGTCTTGCCGGTCTTGTCCTGCGACTGCTGAATCGCCAACGAGAGCATTTCACGGCATCATCGACGGTGATAGCTCCAATTCGGAGCCGTACAGTCGAAGGTCGAGGCTGTAGGGAGTGGTCTCGGCCTCGCTTCTCCCCATTTCTTCCAAAACTCTTTCTCGTCGGCGAATAATCGCAGGAAGAAGATGATCATGGCCAAAATAAACCCATAGATCATCCGACTCCGTTCGGAGCGCGCCTCCCCGGTACGGGAGTCTCCGGTGGCTGCGGGCCTGATAATCGTAAACGGCGACCCAAGAATTCCTGACCAAACACTCGGCGTCATATTTCGACTTCTCATAGACGTCTGAATTGTGTGTTCTTCGGCAGGGGGCCTTCAGGCACCTTCCCTCTGCCGAGGCCGCACGGTGGTCTTGATGTAGTACAGGTTTGTGAGCCGCTTGAAGGGGGACTCAACCGCAGTACATGTTGAGTGCCGATTACATTCGTTGCGTATGACCTTCCTATACTTGTTATTGAACTGCGTTGCTGCCGCAGTGTGCTACACTTCATCGATATGGTGCGGGCGCGAAACACTCGTCTGGCCGAGATTCGGAAGCGTAATGTCACCCCAAATGATTTTGACTCGGGTGACGTCAGCCCACGCAAACTCATCGATGAGGTATTTGTCGGTCATTTGTGATCGGGCGAGCAGGATCAAAGGACATTGTTCGTCTTTTCAGTAAAGCCTGGACCAAGAATCGCCCCAAGAACCCGTTGCCCCCAGTGATCAAAATATTTTTCTTCATGGCCCATCCTTCAAATGACGTTGGTGTTATTGGGCAGCCCCTGCCAACGATTGGACTGAGAACAAACTATTTATAAGTCACATTCGGCTTTTCAGTTCTCTCGCCCACCGGTTCAAGTTTCAGGGCAATGGGTGAATGCTGTCACAGCTACCGAGAGCCTAGCTTAAAATTGGGCGGGCCACATTCTCTCAGACATCGGCGGGGCAGGACATTCGCCGCAATCTTTCTCGGAATTCCGGGTGTTCGTGCCTGAGGTTCCACACGGTGGGCACGGTGGCACCGCAGCTATTCGCATAGATCAATTTTGAGATAAGCTTCCGTCTCGACCAGCACGTTCCATGCATGATCGAGGTCCTCGTCGGCATCAGCCTCCTCATGCACAGAGCTACAGCATCCAACGGTTTTCAACGAATCGTAACCGTAGTGTATAGGGGGACATCACTGTAGCATATTTTTATAGTGGGTGTGCATAAGCAAAAGAGCCGGTAAATCGACCCGCTGCTGTTACATAGGTCTTGAAACAAACCCTCGTATTTTCTGTAGTGGTCAGTTTGAATTCAGCTACGCCCTCGCATATAACATTCGCATATAACATTCATAGTGCATACTTATGGCGCAGAGACTCAATTGTAAACCGTCCACCCTCTGCACATAAGTTCATAGTGAACGATCACTAACAGAGGCGGGAGGTCGATGGACATGCGACAGCTGTGATGAAAGCGGAATGTTCGACGGCCGCCACGGCATATGGAGACAGGATGTTGCGTCCACCAGGTGGCGGAGAGCCTGCATTACGCATTGCACTCATTAATCCGCGTTTTGACGTGTCTATTGGGGGCATGATTATGTGATGCCTATCGTCGGGAAACGTGCGAACACGCCGGTTTGCCGCGCTTCCGCTGCTTCCGCGCTGAGCCCCTAGCTCGCACGCCGTGACGCTGATCGATGAAAACGTCAAGCCCATTTTGGGCTCTGAAGCGGTAGCAGGCGTGTCGGCGTGAGGTTATGAGCGTGCAGCGGCACGCATGAAAGAGATTCTGCGTGAGTTGAAGAAACGTGGCTGCTTTACAGTGGTCGGTGGCCCCTGGGTTACAGTTCAGGAAGATTACTTTGTGGCAGAAGCGTGTGGGTGAGGCCGAAGACACCTGGCCTGTATTCTTGAAGGATTGGCAGGAGGGTCAGTGGAACCGGCGCTACGAGCAACAGACGAAATCAGATATGACCCGCGCTCCGACGCCACGCTTCGATCTGTTACACATGGATAAATACCTCTACGCGAGTATTCAGATCTCCCGAGGATGTCCCTTTACCTGCGAATTTTGTGACATTATCGTCACCTTTAAGATATTCCACCGACTTAAGACGAGTGCGCAAGTCCTTGCGGAGCTAGAGAGTCTCCGTGTGCTGAAGATGCAGCAAGTGTTCATCGTCGATGACGAATCTGATCGGGAATAAGCAAGCCATCAAAGGCGTGCTTGCGAACGTCGTTCAGATTGTCGAGAACACCAGCGGCTACCCTTTTCGATTTTTTACGGAAGCGACGCTCGACCTTGCCGAAGACGACGAATTGATGCACCTCATGGCCGATGCCCACATTGAAGTTTCATCGGCATTGAAACTCCGAATGAAGCCTCCCTGCTCAAAGAACAAGAAGAAGACGTGGGAATTGTCCGGCCCGGCGCAGGAAGTATGCTGAAGCGCGTCGGAGATTCAGCGCGTGAGTATCGAGTGCAGCTTGCGGCATGATTGTGGGCTTCGATGCACGATGATGCCAGGATCTCGGCGCAGCGGCAGTTTCTCGCCGACGGGCATATTCCCCATGCAATGGTCGGAAAAATGTTTTCCTACGCCATCCCAAAAACACCTTTGCACGATCGCCTCGTCAAGAAGGCGGTCTCGAGATCCAGCGGATGAAGTCGGAGTTCGGCACCAACGTGATTCCGCTCAACCTGAGCCGTGACCAACTACGGGATGGCTATATCGGAGTGATGAACGCGCTGTCCTGGAAATTGCACAGCGTTTTTTGAACGGGTCGACACATTGTATTTTGGAGGACATCTTCCGCGGCCGTCGTCAACTGGGCATGGACAAATGCAAAAACGGCATCCATGGGCGCGCGTGAAGAATGCTATCACACAGGCCGTGATTGCCATCGTGCTCGCGTGTAGGCTATTCATCTATGTGAAGGAGACAGGGGTTGCGCAAGAGTCGGTCAACGGCTGGGGCGGGCCTTGACGGAAGGCAGCTCGACACGTTTTATGACCGAATACCTCTATACCTGTGCGATGCACTACCACTATTACAAGCTTGTGCAGGGCTTACGTGAGGGCCGACTCGGTCAGATACGCTCTGAACGTAAGGAAGCGCATACTTCTGCGAGCGAATAAGGTCAGGGCG
>CAWKJK010000034.1:0-15635 GCA_963849655.1 uncultured Nitrospiraceae bacterium | reverse complement strand
GATCAACGACATGGTCTTCCACGGGCACCGTGGCCGTCTCCGGCAAGGCCCGTGGGCTGGTGGCGGCGATCCGGCCCAGTTCCGTTCCAAGACCTGTCGCCACCACCAGCCCACGGGCCTTGCCGGAGACGGCCACGGTGCCCATGAAGACCATGTTGCGTTGATCGGCGAGCGGTACCTCGGTGGTATCGAGCCGCTCCGCCTGTTTTTGTACGGGTGTCGACTCGCCGGTGAGTGAGGCTTCTTGAGCTTGGAAATTCGTTGCGTAAAGCAAACGTGAATCCGCAGGAATACGGTCGCCCGCTTCGAGGGCAACTACGTCTCCTCTGACCAGTTTTCGTGCCGGAATGCTCTGGATGGTGCCTTCTCGAATGACACAGGCCGTCGCGACCGACATCTTGCGCAGTGCTGCCAATGATCGCTCGGCTCGGAATTCCTGCACAAACCCCAGCACGCCATTGAAAAACACGATGGCCAGAATCGCCGCTGCATCGATCCAGTCTTCCAACAAACCGGACACAATGGCCGCTCCGATCAGCACCCATACGAGAACGCTCGTGAATTGCGCGATAAGGAGCTTCAGCGGCGAGGGAGGAGGAGCTTCAGGTAATTCGTTGGGTCCTTCTTGCGTTCGTCGGCGCGCCGCTTCATCGACTTTCAAACCGGCATCAAGGTCTGTCCTCAGTTCATCAGCCAGTGCTTCTGCTGGCCGAGCATACCATGCTGGTGCTCTCTTCATCTCATTGGGTGCCTGTATTCTCCTCTCAATCCGCATAACTCTCTTTCGCTAGAGGAATTCGCAGCAGGGTGCATGCCATCCCATAGCATCGACTATCAGACATCCTTACCCTGTTCACTGTAGCGTTATGCCACGTCAGCGAAGAGCCTTGGTGGTCAAATGCAACACAAAGAAGGAGAGTCTTAAGGGTATTTTAAGAAGTTGGTGGTGATGGTTTACTTTTTGTTAGCCGTTGAAGGAGGAGCCTGGAAGTGAGCGCTTCTCAACGGAGGAGAAATCGCCACCGGGGTCAAGAACGGTAAATCATGCGGCTACTTGTGGCAGGTCGGCTCACCATTGGTCCCGGAAAAGGAGGAAGTACCCGACTGCGACCGCGATCGCTTGGAACAGAATCAGCCAGCGCATGAGACCCCATGGCGTCTCCGCTCGGCTCTCCTTCAGTCTCATTGTCGCTTGCAGAGAAGGCTGCGAGAGGATAAACGCGGCGACCACCTCCCTCGCCTCCTCACGGCTCATGTTTCGTTCCAGCTGAACCTGTTCGATTGCTCTGCTGCGGTCGCCTTGCGACAGCGCCTCCAGGGCTTTCATGGGAAGATCGTATTCCACGCGTGATTCCTCCGTCGTTGTGCCCGGTGGAGTCTACCAGAAAAGACCGCTGCTCGTCTTCCAGATTTCCACAGTGACTCCGTTTAAGGTGCAGCGATGCAGTACCCTCGATTATCCCCTGGTCAGTCCCCATAATAACGCGTGTGTGCCGCCCCAAACCCGCACGTCTCACACTTGATGAGATATCGAAAAGGAGGCCCATCATGAATACCGCCGCTGAAGAGATCCCTTTACACGAACAGGTCCGATCGTTTGTCGGTGCATCTCGTAAGATGCTGATCGGCGGCCGATGGCTCGATGCCACGTTGGGAAAGAACATTTTCCACCTACAACCCCGCCACCGACGAGGTCCTCACTCGGGTGGCCGAAGACGATCGTGACGACGTGGATCACGCAGTCGCCGCAGCGGTATGGACCCGCGACATCGGCAAGGCCCACCGCATCGCAGCCGAACTTCGTGCCGGTTCAATATGGATCAACTGCTACAACATTCTTGACGCCGCACTACCGTTCGGCGGCTACAAACAATCGGGCTGGGGTTGGGAAATGGGCCACGACGCACTGGAACTGTACACCGAAGTGAAAACTGTCACCATGCGCCTGTGAAGGATTCCGGGAGGCCGAGCAGAGCTTTTTGAACGATCGGCTGGTTCAGCGCCCCTGCATCGCGAAATAGGCAGCGCCTGCTGCAAGCACCAGAAATCCGATCAGCCAACGAATAAATCTCCGTTGCGCCGTAGCGAGCACCTGGTCCATCTTTTTCTTGAGGGCCGGCTGGGAGGCAAGATAGACCTCCACCTCTTCCTTCGCCTCTTTCAGGCTGATATTCCGCTCCTTGCGAACAACCTTGATCGCCTCGATCACATTGCCCTGCCATAGTGCCTCAACCGCCGCTTTGGGAAGATCTGGAGAACGCCGTGGTTTGTTTGGCATGTTAGGAAAATGCAGGCGCAGACGATCTTTGTGCCATGTACTGTTTATAACCGCCAAGCGAAGAGGAGGCAACAATGGCGATAAGAGCTAACATCCTACTGTGTCCTGCCCAGAAACCTGGGCCGATCCCGGACGGAGACCATTTTCACTAAGTCCCGTACGGAGAGTACTCCGACGATCTTCCCGTGCTCCGTCACGGTCAAGTGACGGACTCCCTGTTCGGCCATCGCTTTACTGGCATCGCGTATCGTGCGATTAACATCGATGCTGAGTAAAGGAGAACTCATCACGGCGCTGACGTGAGTGCTGTCCGCATCCCGATTGGAAGCCAGCCCTTTCCGGACCACATCGCGCTCGGTCACGATGCCGACGATTTCGCCCGCTTCGATCGTCAGCAATGACCCCATCCGCTTCTCGCTCATCAGGTGAGCCGCATCGAGAAGGGATGCGTCACTATGGATCGTCGCGAATGTGGTCGCCATCAAGACGCTCAGCGGGCGATACACCTTGTCCAGTTCGCAGATGGGGCCGCTCTCGGCATCCACAAACGATCGCACCAGGTCCCGCACCGACATGATCCCGACAATTTCACCAGCCTCCACCACACAGAGATGACGTACATGATTGGCTTCCATCAGCTGGCTGGCGTCCAACATGGAGCGGTCCCCTGCAATCGTTAGAATCGGGCTGACCATCACACGATCCACCGTCGTGACCGTGGGATCTAATCCCCTCGTGAGCACTTTCCGTACGAGATCCGTCTCCGTCATGATCCCAAACGGTCCGCGCTTGGGATCATCCGTATTCCACCAACAGACAGCCTATCCGCCTCGCACCCATCCGCTCAGCCGCGGCCGTCACCGTCGTGTCTTGTGGAATCACCTCCAGGTAGCGATGGCCATGAAAATCCTTAACGGCTCCACCCCCATGCTCGTCCATCTCTCAGCTCCTTACTTCATGAACAGGTTGCGTCTTCGTTCAACGAATAGCCCGAGAATGCCTTTGCTTGGAATTCATGATGACCACTATACCCAATTGCGAGGGGACACTGCACATGCACGTTTATGCCGATATAAGTATAGGTAGCCAGTCGAGCCCAATCGCGTATGCTCCTGCCCATCAGCGCGATTCGCAAGAAGGCCTGCAATTCATTGACGCTGCGTTGCACATCGCATCACATGCCGAGTACCACATCGACCTGAAGGCTCCGCTACTCGTCACAGCAGGCTGATGGGAAAGGAAAATACCATCCGGTAATTCGGTGAAAAACTTTTAATGAGACGTTCTTCTTCGTGCATTCCATGCCATGCGCCTCACATACCCGTTTCAGCTCCAGATATTCCATCCAGGGTTGTTCCTAGTATCATTAGGAAACAGTAGATCCTATATCCTTCACATTCTCCACTTCATCGAATAGTCTGCTATCCACACTGTTTGCGGGCACGATATTGCTTGTTGCTTATAAGTCATTAATAATATGTAACTACTAATTCAATTGAGCAGAACCAAGAAACAGCTTGTTCGTATTTCTCTCTTGGCATTCAATTTGCTGGTGCATATACAGGACTTACGGAGGGGGTGAAGCATGAAACAAACGACAAACCCCGTGAACCTTCGGATTGAATGGTGCCGAAGGCAATCTGCACAGGCTCGCAGCGAACCGGAGGTGGACGGGTGGCATGCAGAAGCGGATGGACTGCGGGATGCTCTGATGAATGCCGACCACACTGATCACTATCGACTGTGCCCTCCTGAGATTCTCAGGCGGTACGTGCTGGGCTTTCAGGATGGGACGGCGTTGCTGCGAGCCGCACGAGTGCAGCGCATAATTCACACCGCCACATCGGGGACGCCGCTACAGGCATCTCGGATGGGAGGTGATGTTCTACTGGGAGATGATCGATGAATTGCCTACGATGCAACGGCCTTACCGTCAGTGACGACAGCATCTCGGTGCAGACTGGTTCGTCATCGAACTTTCATGGTTGGCGCTGTGTCAATTGTGGAATGGTCGTCGATGATGTGATCAATCACAATCGACAAGTGGTCTCTCGGCAGAGAGTGTCGACCGGGTCCGAACGTCGCCGGTACGGAAGCGAAGCTGCATGATGGATGTATGGCCTGCTGACAGGCCGTACACCTTACCGGCTTAACTTTGTCTGCCGATGTAGCTCTCTTCAGTAAGGCGTCTCATCGCCTGCTCTCAAAGACCAGGCAACTATACTTGCGAATCGCCCTTCCTTCCGTTATGAAAGTCACTAGCCAAGGATCTGCGCTGTGGTTCACATTCGACCAGCCACCGAGTCAGATTTTCCTGCTCTCCTCCGGGTGCAGCAGACTGCGTTCGGTGAATATGCCGGCGTCTACAAGGTCAGCGGATGGACCACGGAAACTCTCGAGAGTCTGAAAGAAGATGCAAGGGAGAAACATATTTTTGTGGCGGAGGAGGGGGAAGCGATCGTCGGTTCCGTGCGCTTCTGGACTGTGGCGGGCGTCTGTGTGATCCGATTGCTTTCCGTGAACCCCGCGTACCAACATCAAGGAGTGGGAAAGGCTCTGATCCGCGAGATCGAACGAGCATCGACCGATGCCCACAAATTTTACGCCTGCACCATGCTGCGCACGGCAAGAAACATCCGGTTCTTCATGAACCTTGGCTACAAGGCCGAAACGATTCTCCCCGACCATTACGACCATCTCGACCTCATTTGCTTCGCGAAATATCGCTGAGCCGGACCTCTCGTGGCGCCGACAAGACAGCAAGGCCTCCGTTTAACCACTACCCATGGCACGAACGTTACGGCGTCTTTGCGCAACGGAACCCATATCCAAAGAGCCGATTGGTCGGTTGCGCGTCGAACCGATGCGCGGAACGCAGAAACTCCGGAACATACAGCCAAGACCCTCCCCGTACCACTTTCCCCTCACCCTTTGCCGGCCCAATGGGGTTCTTTTTCGGGCCTTTTTTATAGTAGTCATGATCGTACCAATCGAAGACCCATTCCCAGGCGTTGCCGGCCATGTCATAGATGCCATAGGGACTTTTCCCCTCTTCGAACGATCCCACGGGCGTTAAGGCTTGATGGTTGTCCCATTCCTTTCTTCCGTAATTCGCGTGGAGCCTGGTCGGCGCTTCGTTGCCCCAGGGATAAATCCGCCCATCCGTTCCCCGAGCCGCTTTTTCCCACTCAGCTTCCGTCGGCAGGCGCTTGCCGGCCCATTTGCAGTACTTAACGGCATCCTCCCAATCTACGTTGACGACCGGCCGTCTCTGATGTTGTGGTTGATTCATGACGCTCCAGTCCGGAGGCTCCTCCATGTCCGTCACTTCGAGATACCTGGCATACTGTCCGACCGTCACCTCAAATGTGTCCATATAGAAGGCATTGAGATAGACGCGCCGCACCGGCTTTTCGTCGTCTCCCATGGTGCTCCCCATCGTAAACGCCCCTGCCGGTATTAGGACCATGGGCATCGCTTGCGTCTCGGTCTGAACCACGCCGGCGGACAATCCACCGGACGATAGCTTGTTTGATACGGCGACGGCTCGCTGTCGTGGGAATTTCACCTGCAACTGTTGATAGAGGGCCAGTTGATCATTGTTGAGACCCAACTCATTGGCACTGTCCAAGGCCTCCTCCACTTGCCTCAGCTTTTCAGGAGAAACTTTCCCGCCGCCTATCAGCCCCTTCGCATCATTAAGCAACCGCCATGCCGTCACTTCCTCGAGCAATCGCCACACTGTCCCTTTGCGCAAACGCGGTTGCATCGACCCAGTGGCTCCAGACTTAGCGTCCAGGTGCAGCGCAGCCTCGTAATGTTCCTCTGCGCAAGCCCAGGCCTCCAAGTTTCGACAGGCTTCAGCCAGGCTCAAGTGAGCCTGTACATTCGACGGATCTTTCCGCATTTCGGCTTCCAGCGATGCGCGCGCCTCGGCATACTGTTTATTCTTCAGCAGGCTTTCCCCTTTGGAAAAATCCTGCTCGCCGACCCCGGCAGCATGAGCCATCGCACCCGGAGCCAAGAAGACGCACAACAAGATTATTCGCGCGAACACATATTTCATAGAAGCCCCCTCTCCCCGTTCAACTGATCGCCCTGTGAATTCGGCCTCGCCTGCCAGCGAAGGAATCAACCCTGGACCGGCCTGGCAGACTTACCAACAAGCATCTACAAGTTTAGTGCCCGACCTTTCATGACGGTTGAAAAGGTGGATGGTTGCTGTGGCGGGATCGCATCGCCAAGGAACAGCTTCCTTTTTCCCATTCCTTCCCGCGGGTGGCGAAATGCGATGTCGTGCGTCGAGACTTTCCAACACCAGTGATTGTAGATATGAGATACTGATTCTGAAGGAAGGAATCCTCCATGGGAGTTCACGCTCAATTTCCAGACGAGCAATCGCCGACCGGTGAGTTTATGCGCCAACCGGACGCGTTCAGGAAATGGGTCACAGCCGACGGCAGCACGGGTTATCCCTCCGCCACCGGCCGGTACCATCTCTACGTGTCATGGGCCTGTCCCTGGGCCCATCGCACGATCATCGTGCGCACGTTGAAGCAGCTTGAAGGTGTGATCGGCATGACGGTCGTCGATCCTATTCGTGACGAGCGAGGATGGGCATTTCGAGAAGGTTCGGGACATTCCCTCGATCGGATCAACGGCTTTCAGTTTCTTCACGAGGCGTATCAAGCGACCGACCCGAACTACATCGGACGCATGACGGTCCCGGTACTGTGGGATTGCGTGACCAAACGGATCGTGACCAACTCCGATGATGATCTGATGAGAATCTTCAACAGCGAGTTCAACCGATTCACCAAAAGTCCGATCGATTTGTACCCGGATGACCTGCGACAGGAGATCGACGAGCTCAACACATTCATTTACGAAAACGTGAACGACGGGGTGTATCGAGCAGGATTCGCCACATCGCAACAGGCGTATGAACGAGCGGCACGGCGATTGTTTACCGCGCTGGATCAACTCGAGGCGCGCCTTGCAACCCGCCGTTACTTATTCGGACCGGAATTCGTGGAAACCGACTGGCGTCTCTTTGTCACGTTGATTCGGTTCGATGCAGTCTACCACGGACATTTTAAGTGCAATGTCCGACGAATCATCGATTATCCTCATCTCTTCGGATATCTCAGAGATCTCTATCAAACCGACGGTATTGCCGATACCGTGAACTTCGACCATATCAAGCGGCATTACTACATCACACACGACGATATCAATCCTTCCCGTATCGTCCCAATCGGCCCCGACCAAGACTTGTCGACGCCCCATGGACGTGACCGGCCGGCCTAAGAACCTACGCCTCCTCAACGCAACGTAAGTATTCGATGCTTCCGCATCAACATGTCTAAGCAAATAGACAGTCTTGATGCTATTTCCCCCATCTCTACTGATCCGTAAAAACAGGTCCACATCGAAACTTCCCATTCTGCCTGGTTTTTCGAGCGATCTTCTGAGGGCTCTATCAAGCACAGGAGTTGCTCACTTGGATGACAAGAGTTCACGTTGATCTTGTGGGTTTAAATGAAAGGAGCTGTTATGGATATGATGTGGTTGTTCGCAACTGTGATGGGCGCACTCCTTCTTGGCGGGATAATCGTCTACAAGAAGAGTGCTTAGCCCGCCGCCTAGGAATCGGGTGTCCCGTGAGGGTTAACGGTGCGCTGACGAGCCGGGTCCTTATGGATCGGGAACCTTCCCCGTGATACCGTCGATTCGTCGGGCTCTCTTCCTTCCAACCGATATGTTCCTCGCCCCCACTGTGGGGCGAGGAACAACTTGGCTGTAAATCCAACCTCGCCTCGTTCCTCGCGTTAAAGACTCCTCTGAACCGATGTACTGACTTCGTCTCTGTCCTGCAGTTCCGGCATTGTGCAGGGCGTATACGCTCGTCCTCTCACGAATAAGAGTGACGCAACGTTGATCCTCCTCCAAGAAACAATATCAGAAATTAATGATTGGCGGGCAACTCGACTTTTGATACAGTGCGGGGCCCACTGTCGATGTTCGCTTTAATAATCTCAAGAGGTCATCTTAAGAATGAGGACAAAACTTGGGTGTAGGCCGGTCTGCTTCAGGCGAAGTGAATATGGAGTCCTTCTTGCCGTCTCGTTGATCGTGCTCTCCGGTTGCGCCGTTCAAAAAGGCTCGACAAACTCGCTCAGCCTCAACATCGAGCAACACGCTCCACCCGTACTTATTGCAGATGCCTCTCAAAAGACCATCCCCTCGGCTATTCCGACGCACGAAGTCTCTTCTGAAGAACCGTTCGATCCATTTGCCAAGCCGGGCGAAGAAGGGATCGAGGAGTATGATCCGTGGGAACCGTTTAATGCAAAGGTATTTGAATTCAACCGGCAGTTCGATCGCTGGCTGCTCAAGCCGGTGGCCACGCGTTACAACAGCATCGTCCCAAACATCGTTCAGATCGGCATCAGCAATTTTTTCTACAATACTCGTGCGACGCCGCGTCTCATGAACAATATTTTCCAGGGAAAGTTCAAAGGAGCCGGTATAGAAGTTGGACGATTTCTCATCAACACAACGGTCGGGGTGGGTGGATTCTTCGATGTGGCGCAGCACCTCCATCTAACGACACCGGAGGAAGACGCCGGACAGACGCTCGGATTTTATGGGGTCCCACCTGGGCCTTATCTCGTGGTGCCTCTTATGCAACCGTTTACAGTACGAGACGCTGCCGGGTATATCGGAGATCTCGCCTTGAATCCGATCTATTGGTTGATGTTCCCGATTATCGAGCTCAATGCTATTCCTACCCTCTTCAAGAATAACCTCTCAATTTCTCTGATACTGTTCACTGCAAGAGCAACGGAAGTGGTGAATGATCGTTCCTTGAATCTGGAGAAGTTTCAAGGTGTCGAAGAATCTACTTTGGATCTCTATGCGGCGGTTCGTAACGCCTACCTTCAAAAGCGAGCCAAGGCGATTCAAGAATAGCTCATCGGATTCGTCGTCACTGCATTCGCCTGCATCTCGGTGAAGATAACCTATTAGAAGTATGAAGGTTCTGATCAGTTCTCGGAGATCGATCAGAAAGAAGACAGACTCATAGTATTTAGCTCCGCACACGTGAGAATTGCTCTTAGTAGCTCACCAGCTGCCGAGCCAGACCTACAAGATGTAATAGATGGGTAGAGCGATGATTAGCTCTTCTTGTACACAATGATGCCGCCGATGAAGATCACGAGCATCACTACAGCAAACATTAAGAAGGTACTATCCATGGTCACTCCTTTCGTTCGGACCCGTCACGCAACGAAGTGGAACACCACAGCACACCTCCCAAGGATGAGACCGAATAGACACCGTTCCCTGGACAAAGCTGCAAAGAATGACACCACAGGTTCTGATGTCAGACAACAACCCGGCCCCTGGCACCTTGGGAACCGACGATGTCGCTAAATTTATTCCTGACAAAATATACTGTCAAGTAGCTAGATACTGTCGTCACGAGATTGGAAATGATGTAGAATCATGCTGAACCGAAGGAGGTTGAGCATGAACGCATCGCACCGCAGACACGATATATCAGACAGGACATGGGAATTGCTGGAACCGCATTTGCCTGGACGCGAAGGCGTCTGGGGCGGAATAGCCAAAGACAATCGGTTGTTCATCAACGCGATATGCTGGATTTTGCGAACGGGCGCTCCATGGCGGGATTTGCCGCCGGACTTGGGCGACTGGAAGAACGTGCAGCGGCGGTTCTGCCGCTGGCGCGACAACGGCGTATGGGAAGCATTGCTGGATGTTCTGATTGACGAGCCGGATTATGAATGGCTGATGATTGACGCCAGCCATTGCAAGGTGCATCCGCACGCAGCAGGCGCAAAAGGGGGCAACCAGGACATGAGCCGCACAAAAGGGGGCTCAACACCAAGATACATCTGGCCGTGGATGCGCATGGTATGCCGCTCAGAGTCGTTATTACGCAAGGTACCGCGGCGGATTGTACGCAGGCTGGCCGCCTGATCGAAGGCCTCACGGCGGAACACCTGATTGCCGACAAGGGGTACGACAGCGATGCGATTGTCGAACAGGCTAAAAATCAGGGTATGGCAGCGGTCATCCCGCCCAGAAAAAACCGGACAACACAACGGTCATATGATGAAGCCCTGTACAAACTGCGTCACCTGATCGAAAACGCGTTCCTGCATCTCAAACGCTGGCGCGGCATCGCCACAAGATACGCCAAAAATGCCGCCTCATTCCTTACCGCCGTCCAAATCAGATGCATCGCACTCTGGGCTAACATCTCGTGACGACACTATCTAGGACGGATGTTTTTGGCATATTGATCGATCACCGCGAAGGAATGTGAAGCGGCAGGAACCTGCCTTGGGAACCAACTCGCCTTCGTTTCCGTTGAGTACAGAAAGAGTTACCGGAGGGATGATTAAAAATCGACTTACTTGGGAAAGAATCCCATTGGTTCCGAATGAAAGTTGTTGCTCCACCACGCTATGAAGCCCTGATGAAAGTATGACTTGTAGGTGACTAGGCGGCACTACGGACGTGATCTTGTCTGGGTGTGTATTGAGACGCCTCGCCTACTCCTGGATAGACCCGAACCGTGTAGGTTCTGTCTGGGTCTAGGGTCACCATGACCTTTCCAGTCTTATTCAAGTAATCAATGGCTAAGTATACTTGGTTCCAGGTCAGGTCTGGACAGAGTCCAACCACTTCTTCCATTGAGCAAGTGGTGCCAAACTCCTCTAGGGCACCATAGACTCGATCTATGATCGCTGAAATGTGCATCAGTTCCCTAACACCGGCGGTAAAAATCTACAAGCAAGCACTCGACTGTCCCTTAGCTTAGCTCATGGTAATGAAGTAGGACGGACCTTGTGAACTAGGAAAGTCCCTAGAAAAACGAGGAGAGATTACCAGTGCTGAAGGTGATCCATGTGCATGGCTTCGTGATGTTGCATATGGGTAATCCGGATTGTACCTGGGGTAGCATGCATGACCAGGACGCGCCTATGACGACACGCTCACAAGGCCTTCGGCAATCGCATATTTGATTAACTCAGCGGTCGAGTGGAGATCGAGTTCGCCCATAATGCGAAACTTGTGAAATTCCACCGTCTTCACGGAAATATTCAAAATCGAGGCGATAGCCTTTGTCCCTTTTCCCTCGGCGACGAGCTGTAACACCTCTCGTTGCCGCTGCGTGAGATGGGTCACCAAGGGCTTGCTGGACTGGTCCTCCGGGGATTGGAGCGTCGCCGCCAAGACATCTTTCGTGATCAGCGGTGTCATATAGTGTTGTCCCTGCATCACCGCCTGGATGGCTTGCTTGAGCTCCACTGCGGCGGACCGTTTTATCAAATAGCCTGAGGCCCCGGCCTTAAAGGCTTCGGTCGCATAGGTGGGGGTGGCATGCATGGTCAGGAAGATCAGCTTGCTTTCCGGCACCAGTTTACTGATCTGGCGTGCTGCATCTAATCCATTGAGCAACGGCATCGAAATGTCCAGCAACACAATGTCGGGGCGTAACTGCTGGGCCGCATCGACCAGCGATCGTCCGTCTTCTACCATACCGACCACTTCGCCCTCGGCTTCCACCAACTTCCGAAGGCCGGCCAGGACAATGGCATGGTCATCGGCCATCAGGATTCGGGGCTGTTTCATGCGACCTCCACCTCGCAAGGCACCCAAGCACAGACTTTTGTGCCGTGGGATGGACGAGATTGGATCCGAAAGAACCCGTGCAGTTGTCGCAGCCGTTCCTCCATACTGCTCAATCCCAGTCCCTGTTGATGGGTACGCAGGTCCTGTGGGTCAAATCCCTTCCCATTGTCAATGACGGACAGACCGACTCCCTTGGACGACCCGCGGAGCTGCGACCATCACAGTCGTCGCCTGCGCATGTTTCACCACATTTTGGACGCTTTCCTGCATGACGCGGAAGAGACAGGTCGCCTGATCGAGCGGCACCGCACTCGGAACATCGAGAATCTTCAGATGAACGGGCAAGCCCGTGCGCCGGCATACCTGATGAACATGGTCTTCGACCGCCGGGCGCAATCCGGCATGCTCCAACAGTGAGGGATGAAGCCGGTACGCAAGCTGGTGCACATCGTCAGAAAGGTGTTCCAACTGTTCACGGAGTGGTCTCAGCGCTCGGGCAAGTTCGGCGGGTACAGTGGCAGGACGGCGTTCCAAGGATGCCACTTCCAGGACCAAGGCGGCCAATCGCTGACTCACATCGTCATGCAGATCCCGGGCGATTCGCTGCCGTTCATGCTCTTGCGCGGTCAGCAGCTTGGACGTCAACTCTTCCAGTTGCACTTGCTGCTGATGCAACTCCAGCTGGTTACGATGAAGCGCCTCTTCCGCCTGCTTGCGTTCGGTGATGTCGACGGCGACACTTCCCAATAGCACCGGTGCTCCCTTGTGATCGTCGATAGGAAACCTGCTCACAAGCGCGTGCCGGAGCTCACCGTTCTGGACGAACTGCTCGACTGTGTGCAGAGGGGTTCTTGTTTCCCGCACTCTCCTATCGCTCAACTCAGACTGTACGGCGATCTCCTCAGGCCATAACTCACGGGCCGTCTTTTCTTTCCAATCCAATCTATTGAGAACGGATCCTTCAAAGAGTCGATTGACGTACAGGAATCGTCCCTCAGCGTCTTTGATCCAGGCAAAGCCGTGCAAATTGTCCATGAAGGACGCGAATTGACGCTCGCTCATTCTGAGAGCTTCTTCGGCATGTTTGCGTTTCGTGATGTCGATCATCGCCCCCAAGGTTCGAGTGAGACGTCGCTCAGGTCCATCATTGTCGAACAACGTCCATGATCGAAAGCTGACCCAGCAGACACTGCCGTCAGGACACAACAGGCGGTGCTCCATCGAGAACAGATCGTCGCCCGAAAGATCGTGCGCCTGCTTGATCGCCGTGACGACCGCTTCACGGTCTTCCGGATGAATTAACTGGATATATCCTTCCAACGAAGCGGGTTCATCAGGTCCCACGCCGTAGATTTCTCTCATGACCGGCGACCAGTACACTTTCCCGGTGCGGTGGTCATGATCCACAATGCCGAAGTGGGCCAACCGAATGACCTGATCGGACCGTTCCTCCCTTTCATGCAGCGCGTGTTTCGCCTCCACACGAGCCGTCACATCTTCCGTGGCAATCACAATTCCGCTTACGTCGTCGCCGCAGAACCAGGGGCGAACATTCCACGTGATCCACTGCGTTGTGCCGTCGCCTCGAACGAACCGGTCTTCATCTGCGCTCAGCACGTCTCCGGTCAGACCTCGGCGATGGACTTCCTTCCATCGTGGTGAAACCTCGGGACACACATCATAGTGCGATCGACCGAGGAGATCCCCTGTCAGCCGGTATTCCTCGATCCAGCGGCGGCTCGCCGCCAGATAGCGCAGGTCGCGGTCAAACATCGCAATCGCGGCCGGTGCGTGCTCGATGAATAACCGGAAGCGATCCTCACTGTCCTGCATCGCGGCATTGGTTTGTTCGAGATCCGCAGTTCTCTTCCGAACGCGCTGCTCCAATTCGTCATGGGTCCGACGGAGCGTCTCCTCAACCCTCTTGCGCTCCGTGATATCATTGCCGATCGTCAGCAGGCACGGCTTCCCCCCAAGCGTCATCAAGTCCACGGAGATAAGGAATTGCCGCAATTCACCGCTCTTCACCCGCATCGACACTTCAAGATTTTGGATCGACCCCTCGGATTTCAATCGATCAATGAGCCTGGCTCGATCATGAGGATCAGGCCAAATACCCAACATCAATGTCGTTTTGCCAATAACCTCGTGCCGGTGGAAACCGAATAAGGCTAGACAGGCGTCATTGATTTCCAAACAGACCCCGGTTTCAAGTTCCGTGATACCGATCAGGTGAGAACTGAGGCGGAAGGCTTCGGCGAAGAAATCGTCCCGTTGTAGTTTGACGGCAGTCTCCCCCCCGGCTCCGGAGATGCGAGCCTGTGAAAGCAGCTGCGCCATGGCCCAACGCTTCTTCTTGTCGGCGTTGGGTATCATTACAATTACCAGAGGAAACTATTCTAGGCTTCTGACACAATCCTCGCAACCCGGATTCTTCAGAAACGGCTTTCTAGGTAACGAAGCGAAGGAAAGCCTGTGCTGGAACTCCATAACGGGAAGCGGCCTCGAACTGATAGACGATGCCCTTGTCGCGCAGAAGGGTATTTTCTCGATACCCGCGCACCAGACAAGCTTCGAAACTTCCAGTACGCCCCCTTTCGCTACAGATCTCGGCCTCGACTTGTAGCAGATCTCCCCATTTCCTACCAAGGTTCATTTCGCGCCTGACCAATTTCCCCTGAGATATCGCTTACGTGCCGAGCTGCCGGCCGATCGGGTCCTGGCGCTGACCTTGCTGGACAATTGATCAGAAAGTGAATCGCCTGGATCAGAACGTTGAGTGCCCACGAACAAAAGGAGGGTTCCAATGTCCGTTGCGAAAATCATCGAGCTCAGCGCCGAATCGCCCACGAGTTTTGAAGATGCCGTCGTCCAAGGAATAGCCAAAGCATCCAAGACCGTCCACGGCATCAAATCGGCTTGGGTGAAGGAGCAACATGTCGTGGTTGAAAACAGTAGAGTGGCTTTGTATCGTGTAGATCTAAAGGTGACGTTCGTATTGGATTGACGCGTTACGGAGAACCTACACTTCATGCCTCAGTGGCCAGGAAGGAGTCGGCGAACTGCAAGAGGATCACTGTGGCCTGCGGTCTTTGCATGCGCTTTTCTTTGGTGCCTTGCCGTCACCGCTTCTTCGCTAGGTGCGGAAACCCCGATGGAAGCGGTGCGCGAGACGGTCACCCAGGTCCTCCGCATCCTCGAAGACCCTTCCCTGAAAATCCCCGCCAAGCACGCACAGCGTCGTCGTATGCTCGAAGAGATCGCCACCGGCAGGTTCAACTATGCGGAAATGTCGAAGCGAGTGTTGGGCAGTTATTGGAAACCGCTGACCGATACCCAGCGGAAGGAATTCGTCGAAGTGTACAAGGGTTTTCTCTCCGATAAGTATGCCGGAAGAATCGAAGACTATACCGGACAAAAGCAAGATGCGGCCTACCTGACGGAACGGATCGAAGGATCGTATGCGAAAGTGAGAACCGAGTTGCGGTCGGACAAAACGACGTTGCCGGGCTTATGACATCATCATAGACGGCGTAAGTTTGGTGAAGAACCATCGAAGCCAGTTTCAGAAGATCATTCGCGAGAGCTCGTATGAGAAGCTGGTCGACAAACTGCGCGAACTATCGATCTCCGCCCGGATACAAAACCTTGAGGCAGGCTCCGAGTTCGAACACCTCCGATTGAA
>CAWKJK010000033.1:0-22041 GCA_963849655.1 uncultured Nitrospiraceae bacterium | reverse complement strand
TTTCTCGTCGATCACGCAGGAGATTTTGATCTCCGAGGTGCTGATCATCATGATATTGACCCCCTCGCGAGAGAGGACGTCGAACATTTTCGCCGCCACGCCTGAATGCGACCGCATGCCCACCCCGATGAGAGAAACTTTGGCGATGGCCTCGGTCACCGAGACAGACTTGGCTTCGATATCCTTCGCCACGGCTTGAATGAGCGGCACGGCTTTCTTGAGATCGGCGCGCGGCACGGTGAACGAGAGATCCGTCAAGGCCGCCTGGCTCATGTTCTGAATGATCATGTCCACATTGATATGGGCATCCGCAACGGATCCAAAAATCCTGGCGGCGATCCCCGGTTTGTCCGGCACCCCGATGACCGTAATCTTGGCTTGATTACGGTCTCCGGTCACGCCGGCGATGGCCGCTGCTTCCATGTCCACATCTTCCTTCGTCACGAGCGTGCCCTTTCCTTCTTTGAAGCTGGAATTCACCTCGACCGGGACATTGAACTTGGCCGCGAACTCGACAGATCTGGTCTGGAGCACTTTCGCCCCAAGGCTGGCCATCTCAAGCATTTCTTCATACGCAATCTTGTCGATTCGTTTTGCCGCCGGAACGATATTAGGGTCCGCCGTATAGACCCCATCGACGTTGGTGAAGATGACACACCGGTCTGCCTTCAAAGCTGCCGCCAGCGCAACGGCGGAGAGATCGGACCCTCCACGGCCGAGGGTGGTCACGTCAGATTGTTCATTGATCCCTTGGAATCCTGCCACGACCGGGATGACGCCCTGCTTCAAGGCCTCCTTAATGCGATCCGCCGTGACTCGCGCGATCCGTGCTTTGGTATGGGCACTATCGGTGATGATGCCGACCTGGCGTCCCGTAAAGGACCGGGCATTGATCCCTCGTCCCCGCAATTCCATCGACAGTAGCGCGATGGTAATCCGCTCTCCCGTCGAGAGCAGCATGTCCATTTCGCGTTCGTCCGGAACAGCGGTCACTTCATGCGCGAGCTTGACCAACCGATCCGTCTCCCCACTCATCGCCGAGAGGACGACGACGACCTGATTCCCCTCTCGCTGCGTGTGAGCCACCCGGTCGGCAACACGGTGGATCCGCTCAATCGTTCCCACGGAAGTCCCTCCGTATTTTTGAACGATCAGCGCCATGGGGATTAGTTTTTTGAAAAGAACTTGTTCGCGAATTTGGTCGCATCACGAGCCGGCATGTTCACGGCAAGCGCATCGGCTTCGGTGAACCGGCGACCGGCTGTCCCCGATCCTGTCCCCCCTCCTTCACCAAACGTATAGAATGCCGGACTCTGCGGATCTTCCGCGTGATCACAGATCACGAGGAAACGATAGGGACCTTGCTTGGCCAGGCCTTCAACGAGTGGTCCCACCAAGTCCCGATCGAACTCCTCAATCCCGCGAACCTTGGCCTTGATATCGGTCCCGTGGATCACCTCGTCCGTTAATTCAGCATGCACATACACAAAATCTTTCTTGGCGAATTCCTCCAGCGCCACCGCCGCCTTGGTGCGAAGATCGCCGTCGGCCAGCCTCTCAGGGTCCACCGCTTCGAGCCCCGCACTGATCCCGACGCCACGATAGACGTCACTGGTCGCCACGACCGCCCCTCCGATGTCATATTTTTCCACCAAGCTCGGCCACATGACCGCTCGCCCTTCACCCCACAACCAGACACAGTTTGCCGGTTTTTTCCCCGCTGCGACCCGGTCGTCGTTCACAGGATGGTCGCGCAGGGTCAGATGCGCGGTATCCATCAACTTCAGGAGGATATCCGCCCCATCTTCCGTGGGTAAAGCATCCGCGATGGATTGACCGAGGATCGTCTGTGGGTCGGTGCACAGGGCTCGCGGTTTCCCCTTCACCCAGACCATCAGGTGGCGATGCCCGGCTCCCGGATAAAACTGGATGGTCTCCGAGCCGAGCTGTTCATTGATCGCTTCGATCAGTTCGCGCGCGTCTTCGGTTTCAATCAACCCAGCCGTCGCATCATCCATGATCACGTGCGGCCCCAATTTCTTGATCTCAGCGCCCTTCCCGCCCTCCGGGCGCAAGGTGACCATCGTACAGCGATAGACCACATCGTGTTCCGTCACCGATACACCCAAGCTTGCCGCTTCCAGCGGCCCCGGGCCTTGATAAAACTTTCTCGGGTCGTACCCAAGAATCGCGGCTCCGATCAATCCGCTCCCGTGACGAACTCCGTCTGCGGGAATCAGCAGTTGACCGAGTTCTCCGATCTGTGCGAGACGATCGAGATTGGGAGTCGATGACGCTTGCAGCGCGGTGCGTCCCCCCAGTTCCGGTCTCGGACGATCCGCCATCCCGTCGGCATGCACCATCACATATTTCATGAGATCCACACGTCTTTCAGACATTCAATAGACGAGCCACGTCCTCGCGTGTTGCCTTGACGGTGACCGGTTGCTTGGATACACTGATCGCCGTATCGGCATCCTTCAAACCATGCCCTGTCAGCGTGCATACGACTGTCTCTCCCTCCCGTAGAATCTTGGTTCGATGCAGCTTGGCGACACCGGCAACGGACGCAGCCGAAGCCGGCTCACAAAAGACCCCTTCGGTCGCCGCGACCATCCTGTAGGCCTGGAGAATTTCTTCATCCGTGACCATATCGATCGCGCCCGCCGATTCCTCTATCGCACTCAACGCCGCGGACCAGCTGGCCGGATTGCCGATTCGAATGGCCGTCGCAATCGTCTGCGGTTGGTCGATGACTCTGCCCAACACGATCGGCGCGGCACCGGCGGCTTGAAAGCCCATCATACGGGGCACTCGCGTGATTTGATTCGCCGACCGATATTCCTTGTATCCTTTCCAATAGGCTGTGATATTTCCTGCATTTCCGACCGGCAAGACATGAAGAGTCGGAGCGTCGCCGAGCTGATCACACACCTCAAAGGCAGCGGTCTTTTGACCTTCAATTCTGAATGGATTGATCGAATTGACTAATTCGATGTGCAGCGACGCCGAAAAGTCTTTGACGAGCGCCAAAGCTTGATCAAAGTTCCCCTCGATCTGAATGACCGTCGCCTGATGCATCATCGCCTGAGACAGCTTCCCCATGGCGATCTTTCCGGCGGGGATCAACACGTACACCGACAACCCGGCGCGAGCCCCATAGGCGGCGGCCGAAGCGGAGGTATTGCCGGTCGATGCGCACATGACGGCCCGTGCGCCGGCTTCCACTGCCTTTGAGATGGCGAATGTCATACCACGGTCTTTGAACGATCCGGTAGGATTGACGCCCTCAAATTTGAGGTAGAGCTCAACCCCCGGTGCGATCGCCTTGGCTAATCGCGTGGCACAAATCAAGGGCGTGTTCCCTTCACCTAAACTGATGACCGGGGTCTTCTCAGTCATGGGCAGGAATTTGCGGTATTCCTCTATGACTCCACGCCAACGATTCATCGGTTACTCGTCCTTGCCTTCCACGCGAATGAGCGTTGTCGGTTCGGAGACAAACGCGTGCCGGTTGATTTCACGAAGCGCGGTTTGCACATCCCGTTCTTTCGCGGTATGCGTCTTGATGACGACCGGCACCGTTTGCCCTTCACGGCGTCCTTGTTGCATCATCGAGGAAATGCTGATCCCACAGCGGCCTAACTCGCCTGCGATCTGTGCCAACACGCCTGGCCGATCGACCACCGTAAACCGCAGGTAATAAAGCGAGCTGATCTCTTCCATCGATCTCAACCGGAGCGGTTTTCTCTGATCCTGCTGAAACGACGCCACCGGGACCCGACCGACGGCGCCTTTGAGCAAATTCCGGCCGATCGCGATCACATCGCTCACTACAGCGCTCCCGGTCGGCATGGATCCTGCCCCTCGACCATACAGCACCACGTCACCGACGGCATCTCCGATGAACTGAATGGCATTGTACACATCTTCGACTTGGGCGATGGGCGACGCGGCGGGGAGCATGGTGGGATGGACCCGAGCCTCAATTTCCCCATCCACGAGCTTCGCGATACCAAGCGATTTGATCGTATACCCAAACTGTTTTGCGTAGGCAATATCGGTCGGCGTGATGCTCGTAATCCCTTCCGTATAGATGTCCTTGACGTTGACGGGTGTTCCATACGCGAGATTGACCAGGATGGCAAGCTTATGCGCCGAGTCGATCCCGGCCACATCAAAAGTCGGATCGGCTTCGGCGTATCCGGCCTGTTGTGCATCCCGGAGGACCTCGTGGAAACTGTGTCCCTCATGGGTCATTCTGGACAAAATATAGTTGGACGTCCCATTGATGATGCCATAGATGGACTCGATCGTATTACCGGCAAGCCCCTCGGTCAACGCCCGAATAACAGGAATACCGCCGCCGACGCCGGCTTCAAATCCCAACTCTACGCCTTTGCGCGTGACAGCTTCAAAAATTTCCTCCCCGTGAAGGGCTAGTAGAGCTTTGTTCGCCGTCACGACATGCTTCCCGGCGGCGATCGCATCGAGGATCACTCGTTTAGCCGTATCATACCCACCGATCAGTTCGATCACGATATCGATGTTCGGATCCATAAGGACCCGATCGATCTCGCTGGTGAGAACTCCCGGGGCCAATGCCACTCCGCGATCTTTCGTCACGTCCAAATCCACTACCCGGACAAGTTCGATCGGCACACCGATGCGGCGGCTGATGAGGGAGGCATTGCTGAGGAGAACCTTGGCCACACCCGTGCCGACTGTGCCGAACCCGACAATTCCGACTCCAATGCGTGACTTCATTCTTCGCCCCCACCCAGCTTGAGGGCTTTGCGAATTCCCCGGACGGCTTGCCTGGTTCGATGTTCATTTTCCACCAGTCCAAATCGCACATACTCATCGCCGCCTTCGCCGAATCCAATTCCCGGCGAGACCGCGACCTTCGCTTCCTTGAGGAGGAGTTTCGAAAACTCCAACGACCCCATGTGGCGATAGGGCAATGGAATGCGTGCCCACACAAACATCGTGGCCAGCGGTTTCGCGACCTGCCAGCCGATCCGATTCAACCCGCCCACCAGCACATCTCGACGTTTTTGGTAACGCTGAACGGTTTCCTTGACACAGTCCTGAGGACCGTTCAATGCGATCACACTTGCGATTTGAAGCGGCTGGAAAATACCATAGTCGAGGTAGCTTTTGATCTTCGCGAGCGCTCCGACGACCTCTCGATTACCGACACAAAACCCCACTCGCCAGCCGGGCATGTTGTAGGCCTTGGATAATGTGTAGAACTCTACCCCGCAGTCTTTGGCTCCCGGGATCTGAAGAAAGCTTGGCGCTTTATAACCGTCGAACACAAGGTCGGCGTAGGCGAGGTCGTGGATGACGATGACGTTGTGTTGCTTGGCAAAGGCCACGATCTTCTTGAAGAATTCTAAATCTACCACCGCTGTGGTGGGATTGTGGGGGAAATTAATCACGAGAATCTTCGGTCTCGGAAACGTCTGCCGATAGACGCGCGTCAGATCATCGAAAAAATCGCTATCCTGGCGGAGTTCGATGCCACGGACCTCACCACCGGCAATGATGAAGCTGTACATGTGGATGGGATAGGTCGGCGTCGGAGTCAATACCACATCGCCCGGGCCGATCATGGCCAAGGCCAGGTGAGCGAGACCTTCTTTCGATCCGATGGTGACGATGGCTTCCGTCTCCGGATCCAGGTCAACATCGTAGTTTCGCTTGTACCATCCACAAATCGCATGCCGCAGTTTCGTGATGCCGCGCGAGGCAGAGTACCGATGATTCTTTGCCTTGCGGGCAGCCTCGATCATCTTCTCGACAATATGAGGCGGTGTCGGTTGATCGGGATTGCCCATCCCAAAATCAATAATGTCTTCCCCTCGTTGCCGAGCCTCAAGCTTGAGGGATTGAACCTGCGCGAAGACGTACGGCGGGAGTCGCTTGATTCGATAAAAACCTTCGCCCAACCCCATGAACTTCCTTTGACGGTTGTTAGATCTTTCCCAAACTAACTCATCGCATACATGAGCGAAGGCTTGTGGGAAGCGCGTATTTTAATGGAGGGCTTTGGTCGAGTCAATTTGCCTCATTTCTTGGAGTTCTGAAGTTGCCAATGGCAGAGACTTCTCATCCCCGTCCTTCGCCTATCGGCGAACCCGTTCTTGCTCCCTCTCGTTCTTTTCTGCTACTAATGTCGATTGATTGCAGGGTCAACTCGCCTCAGGCGATCATGATCAGACTGATGTGGATACAGGAGGATGGATGGCTCGGCTTGGAGTGAATATCGATCACGTCGCGACCTTGCGGCAGGCACGTGGAGGAGCCGATCCGGATCCTTTGACGGCAGCTGTCCTTGTCGAACTGGCAGGAGCAGACGGCTTGGTCGTTCATCTGCGGGAAGACCGGCGCCATATCCAAGACCGAGACCTTCAGCTCCTTCGCGAAATAGCCCGGACAAAGCTCGACCTCGAAATGGCGGCCGACGGGGAAATGGCGAAAATCGCCTTGAACATCAAGCCCGACCTTGTCACGTTGGTCCCGGAAAAACGGCAGGAACTCACCACGGAAGGTGGCCTTGATATTGTAGGACAGCGTGACCGAATTCAGGGCATTGTGACTCTGTTGCATAACGGGGGGATTCCCGTGAGCGTCTTTGTCGAGCCGGACCTGAATCAGATCAGGGCCGCGCACAAAATTGCGGCTGATTTCGTGGAGCTGCATACCGGTCGTTACGCGAATGCCACACGCTCCAAAGAAGCCGATTCGGAATTTGAGGCCATTACCCACGCCGCCAAGCTGGCCTACAAACTTGGGATCGGAGTCAATGCCGGTCATGGACTGAATTACCGCAACATCAAGCGCCTGACGCATATTCCCGAAATCGTGGAGTACAACATCGGGCACAGCATCATCGCACGGGCGGTCCTCGTCGGTCTCGAACAGGCCGTGAAAGAGATGAAGGCCTTGCTCGACTAATCGGATGTCGTCGACTCACAGTGTCCGCCCGTTCACCACCTTCGGTTCATCATGACCAAGATCATCACCGCTGCGCAAATGCAGGAGCTTGACCGCCGAACGATTTCAGAGGCGCATATCCCGGCGACGACGCTGATGGAACGAGCCGGGTCCGGCGTCGTATCTTGTCTTGAGCAACGGTCGGGATCTGTGCGGGGCAAGACAGTCACGGTTGTGTGCGGCAAAGGCAACAATGGAGGGGATGGGTTCGTCGCTGCTCGCCTATTCCGTCGACGCCATGCGAAGGTGCGCGTGCTCGCCATGGCACCCACCTCTGAACTGAGCCGCGATGCGGCAACGATGTATAGGCAATTCGTTCGTGGCGCAGGGAAATCTTCCGTTTACCTCTACACGTCCCGAGCTCAGGCCCAAGCACTTTTGCATGACAGTGATATCATCATCGATGCCCTCCTTGGGACAGGACTCTCCTCGGCTGTAACCGGACGCTATGCCGAAGCCATTGACAGTATCAATGAAGCCGATCGTCCCGTGGTGGCGGTTGATCTTCCATCGGGCCTCCATGCCGATACCGGAGCGATCCTGGGTCGAGCCGTTCGCGCCTCTCTCACCGTGACCTTTGGGCTTCCAAAGCTGGGCCTCTATCAGAGGGATGGGATCGACCTGGCTGGAGAGGTGGCTGTCGTGGACATCGGAATTCCGCCGGCCTACCTTGACGCGGTCGAGAGCCGAACGACCTTGATGACACAACACGTGGTACGAGCATACCTGCCGAAACGACAACCATCGAGTCACAAAGGTACATTCGGCCATGCCGGCATTATTGCCGGGTCCGTTGGAAAAACCGGGGCCGCCGCCATGGCTGCACGAGCGGCCCTTCGTATCGGCGCGGGCCTCGTGACTGTTGCAGTCCCGACAAGTGTCAACGACGTCTTGGAATCAAAGCTGTTGGAAGTGATGACGGTTCCAATGCCTGAAACCAAAGCGCGCACCTTTGCATGGACCGCATTGGATCGGCTCGTCGCCTTCATGTCGGCCAGAACCGCTATCGCCATCGGTCCGGGATTATCCACTCATCCCGAAACGGTTGAACTCGTCCAGGCCTTGACGAAACTGCTTGACCGGCCGGCTGTCCTGGATGCAGACGCCCTGAACGCGCTGACAGGGCGGACCGCCCTCCTGGCGTCTTGCAAAACACCGCCGATCATCACACCCCATCCGGGAGAGATGGCACGACTGGAGGCTGACGCAACGCCTCAGACCGTCAACAGCGATCGGATCGGTTTTGCCTCCCGCTTCGCGCGAGAGCGAGGCCTGTTCGTCGTCTTGAAAGGGGCTCGGACCGTCGTCGCCCGACCGGATGGAGCCGTCGCTGTTTGCCCTACCGGCAATCCTGGAATGGCGACGGCAGGAACAGGTGATGTGTTAACCGGCATGATGGTGGGACTCTTAGCCCAAGGCATACCCTCCTGGGAGGCTGCCTGTGCCGCGACGTATCTGCATGGAACTGCCGGCGATTTGGCTGCAGTCAGAACGGGGCAAGCCGGGTTGATCGCGGGAGACGTGATCGAGGAGATTCCCCATGCCCTCAGGCTCATCCATCAGGCTTCATCAAAAGACAAACTCATTGAAATATGGAATGCTCTCCTGTGAAGACGCTCCCATGGCTACATCTATCAGCTCCCTTGACCTTATCCTCTCATCTCCCGGTGAGACAGAATCGTTCGGACATGCCATTGGCCGGCTGCTTCGGGGAGGGGAGGTGCTCGCCTTGATCGGTGAATTGGGCGTAGGCAAGACGGCACTGGTCCGCGGGATCGTTGCCGGGCTCGGCGCACCGGCTGCGTCCGTCACGAGTCCGACGTTCCTGCTTGTCCATGAATATCAGGGGCGGCTTCCGGTTGTTCATATTGATTTGTACCGGTTGCAGAGACTTGAAGAAATCGAATCGATAGGACTATTGGATTACCTCAGGGACGACGTGGTCGTTGCCATTGAGTGGGCAGACCGTTTTCCCCGATGGCTCCCGGAAGACCGGCTGGAAGTGCGGCTGGCCCATCGGACCAGAACGACCAGAGGAGCCCATGTGGAGGCTCGTGGTCCACGCTCTCGTTTACTGCTCGCTCAAATTAAGAAAATTGTGCATCCAATCCCGCGATCAGTCAGGCCACGCCTCCGAGCCGGCAGAAAGACTTCGTCGCGATGACACGGCTGATTCTGGTCGGCACTCTTGTGCTCCTTTCGTTGGCCTTCTTTCTTCAAAATCAAGAACAGGAAGTCACACTCCGCTATTTTTTTGGATTGCTCGAAGCCTCAACTCCCATTTACAAACCCATCATGGCCGGTTTTGTGATCGGCCTTTTGGTCGCGGCCATCCTGTTGTTTCCTCCTTGGGTACGTGGGCGCATCGATCTTCGACGAAAGACGAAGGCCTTACAGGAAGCCGAGGTGAACTTGGAGCGGCTTCGGCAATCTCTTGAGAAGATCTCCGGACGGACTCAGAGTTCCGCTCAAATCGAGTCTTCGAGAGACCTCGCCGATGAATGACTCGACCCTGAGCCCGCTGATGCGGCAGTATCGGGACATCAAACAGGGACACCCTGAGGCGATACTGTTTTTTCGGGTCGGAGACTTTTATGAGATGTTCTACGAGGACGCACAAGACGCGTCCCAACTCTTATCGATCGCCCTCACGTCTCGCGACAAGAACAGCGCCCGTCCTGTTCCACTCTGTGGTGTACCCCATCATGCGGCAACAGGCTATATCGCAAAGCTCTTGAAGGCCGGCCGTATCGTCGCGTTGTGCGAGCAAGTTGAAGATCCCAAGGCAGCAAAGGGCCTGGTACGCCGTGAAGTCGTCAGGCTGTATACTCCCGGCACACTCGTAGACACAGAATTTCTTGCCCCTTCCGAGCTCAACTATCTCGTCTCCCTCGCCGTTGGATCCGGGACGGTTCCTGGCATGCCGATAGGCCTGGCCGTCCTTGAGGTTTCAACCGGCGAATTTTGGGGTATGGAGTTTCACGGTCCTCATGCGTTCACAGACGTATTGAACGAAGTCGCTCGGCTGGAACCTCGGGAAGTTCTCTTCCCCGCAGACCTTGTCCGCCAATCCTCCGCTTGGATTCAACAAATCACGGGAGCACGTCTATGCGAGCGACCAGCGGCGTCGTTCAGCCGACAATCGGCTGTTCGCACCATGACGGAGCACTTCCGCGTGCATAGCTTGGAAGCCTTAGGCTGTGCCGACTTCCCAGCTGCCAGTAGCGCTGCGGGAGCGGTCTTGGCGTACTTCCGCGAGACCCAACCGACGGTTCCCCTGGATCACGTTCGCCGATTCACTGTCCGACATACTCACGAGTACATGCACCTGGATGGAACGACCATCCGTAATCTGGAACTTCTCAAACCATTCGCGTCGAACGAGACAGCGGCGGGTTTGAACCCAACAACTCTTCTCAGTGTGCTGGATCGGACCTCCACGGCCATGGGAAGTCGACTCCTTCGCCAGTGGCTGGTGAGGCCGTTACTCCGCGACGACCAGATTCGGCTTCGGCTGGATGCCGTGGAAGAACTGAAGAACCACATGCAGGTGCGGGCCGCATTGCGTACCGGCTTGCGAGAGATCCAGGATATCGCGCGACTCGGCGGTCGCATCGTACTCGGTTTGACCGGTCCACGAGAACTGCTTGCCCTCAAACAGTCTCTCTCGGTTTTACCTGAGATTTTCGGCCGGCTGACCGCGCTCCAGAGCCGGCTCCTCTGCGATGCACGGGCATCATGGGATAACGGCCAAGATCTGTTCGACCTGATCGAGCGAGCCATCCGACCTGATGCTCCGCTCTCCATTCGCGATGGGAATATCATCACAGAGGGTTACGATCCGGCAATTGACGAGCTGCGGAAAATCAGCAGGGAGGGAAAACATTGGATCGCCGCAATCGAGACGCAGGAACGTGATCGTACGGGCATCGAATCATTGAAAATCCGCTACAATCAAGTGTTCGGCTACTATATCGAGATTACCAAAGCCAACCTGGCTCGTGTCCCCGCCGACTACATTCGCAAGCAAACCCTCGTCAATGCCGAACGGTTCATGACCGCGGAATTGAAGGACCTGGAAGAACGCGTCATCGGAGCCGATGCCAAATTGCTTGCCTGCGAGCAAGAGGTCTTTATTCAGTTGCGCTCCCGGTTGGCCAAAGAAGCTCATCGATTGGACGCCATGGCGACCGTCCTTTCGCTGATTGATGTCGTCGCCGCATTGGCCGATACGGCCGCTTTGCACCGGTACACCAAACCGACGGTCACGGAAGGGGACGCCATCACCATACGGGAGGGTCGCCACCCCGTGGTTGAAGGACTCTGTGCCGATTCGGGATTCGTCCCGAACGACACGGTCCTCGATCTGGAGACGAACCGGCTGCTGATCATGACCGGGCCGAACATGGCAGGGAAGAGCACCTATCTTCGGCAGGTCGCCCTGATCGTACTGATGGCTCAAATCGGCAGCTTCGTTCCCGCCGCAGAGGCGCATATTGGATTGACGGATCGCATCTTCACGAGAGTGGGAGCCTCGGATAATTTGGCGGGAGGCCAGAGTACGTTCATGGTGGAGATGGTCGAGGCGGCCAATATTCTGCAGAACGCGACTCAACGCAGCCTGATTCTATTGGACGAAATCGGTCGCGGCACAAGCACCTACGATGGCCTGAGCATCGCGTGGGCGATTGCAGAGCACATCCATGACCGAGCGCGATTAGGCGCGCGCACGTTGTTCGCCACTCATTACCATGAGATGACACAGCTGGAGCAACAACGGACCGGAATCAAGAATTACCGGGTGGCCGTTCAGGAACGCGGCGGAGACGTCGTGTTTCTCAGAAAAATCGTGGCAGGCAAAGCCGACCGGAGTTACGGCATCCACGTGGCCAAGCTTGCCGGGCTTCCTCCCAACGTCATTAGCCGGGCGCAAGCGGTCTTATCGCAACTTGAACAACCGGAGACGACTCGCTCCGAGTTGATCCAGGAGCAACCCCCACTGACAGCTGAGCCCCTTCCCCAACCTCATCCACTCATTGAGGAGGTCAAGCAGATCGACTTATTCTCAATGACACCCCTTGATGCATTGAATCGCCTTGCCGAGTTGCAACGCATGGTGAGATCGGAGAGCAGCGATTCATCCGATCGATAACCCTTGTGGATCGGATGGTGAAAATAAAACGGGCGACATTTCACGCTGGAAATGCCGCCCGTTTCCATCTTAGATAGCCGTCAGTGTGGTCGATTATACTGTGCGGACCAGGGAATGAGACCACCGAGGGTTTTTCCGCCAGGAAGCATCAGGTCATATTGCATGCCCACATTGTGCCCATCAGGACTGACCGGCGAAGTGTTGAGATCTTGCTTGGCTGCTGCGCAAGCCTTGTCGACTTCACTTTTCCCGGCACAATCTTTGAGCCGAAGCGCGGACATGCTTAGAGGCTTGCCCATTGCACCGGACACCTCAGAGATCTTCTTCACCGCTGAAATCACTCGATGATTCTGTTCAGTTTCTGTGGCGACGAATTCGATTAAGTCCGTCGTGCTGCCGGGGAGTACATCCTTCGCGGCTGCGGGTCCGGCATGAGATCGACCCATCTTCTTCAACTCTTGCCAGGTGGACTTATCGGCATAGAACTTCACATTTTTACCTGGATGAATTTTTTGCCAGTACAAGCCGCTCTCGGCATTACCGCCGAAGACGGCGATGTTGATCCACACCGCTTCATCGTAGGGGTCAAGCACGATCACCCGGCCCTGAAGGGTGGTCGGCTTGCTCATATCGCCCCACTCGAAACGCTCTTGGAATGACTCAATGGCTGAGGCAGTCGAACCCATACCGACCACCAGCGCAACGGCTGCCAGAACGGCTGAACCTCGCTTCTGCAACATCATAATCACATCCTCCTTCAATAACATCTGCCACATTGAGAGATGATTAGTCCTCCTGATCACCTTGAAGCCAGTGATGGTTCTCCCGTCCAGCATGATCTCCATCGCAATCAATTCTTGAGAGGCCTTGATAATTTGATCCATCAGCGCTTTGTCTTTGACAGCAAGGCGAACCGTCGTGGCCGCATGGTACCAGCCTGAATAGGTGGAATTCTTCTCGCTGCCGCCGGTAAAACCCCAGGCGCAACAACTGAACAATGGATCGGGCGGCTTCACGTCAAACGTCGTCGATGATCGGCCCGCTGGGGTGCCGGACCCCGGCTCTCCCGTATTCCAAAATTGAACGCCGAACAAGAGTTCGCCATCCGGGTTATCCGCCCACTGCGACCAGACACGACCTTGCAACGTCTTGACCGCGGCTTCAGATTTCAAGGGTTTCCCCCCGACGACGGCATCAGCAAGGCCCAGCGCTTCTATACCGGCAGCTAGGGAAACCTCGGCCGCTAGCAAGCCGAATCCCGAAAACACTGCCACGGCAGCTAGAATGACAGCCCTTTTCATACGCAGTCCCTCCTTCGTCAAATTACGCCCAATAGTCCGACGAAACAGTATCCATTTCTATATTCAATGCTTGTTATGGTTAATCGAACGTTCAAAGAGTGTCATGTTCTTCAGCGGTCCACGCACAAAACCCCGGATGCGAAAGCATCCACGTCGTACCGGAACGGTACTGAAACTGCGATGTTCTGTCAAGGAAATGTTTGCAGGATAGGGATGTAGAGAAATTCATTTTCCAAAATGCTTTAATAACAATGCGTTGCATAGTTTCAACAACTTGGATCTTATATGAGCGAACTGTCGTCACGAAAATGTTGCGCGCAACTCCCCCATTTGACGGGAAGAAAGAGGACCCAAATCCGGTCAATGCGATTCTGTCACTGGTGAACAAGTTCTGTGCCGCCTGAAATACTTGCTGCTCCGTCACGCTTTCGATCCCTGCGATCAGACTGTCCAGAGTCGTATGTGCCCCGGTGATCAGCTCATCCTTGGCAAGTTTGTTCATTCGACTGTGTGAACTCTCCAAACTCAGCATGAGGCTACCTTTCATTTGGTCCTTCGTGCGAGTGAGTTCAGCACGCCCAATACCGTTTCTGACCAATTTCCGAATTTCACGGTGGATCAAATCCAGGACTTGTCCAACCTCTCGCGATCGAGTTCCGGCATACACTGTAATCGTACCGCTGTCGGAGTAGCCGGACAAAAACGAGTAGACAGAATAGGACAAACCACGTTTTTCTCGAATCTCCTGGAACAACCTCGAGCTGACGCTGCCCCCTAACACACTGTTCAACGCATAGACCGCATATCGGTCCTTATGTCCGGCGGCAACACTCTCGAACCCCACACAGAGATGAACCTGCTCCAGAGGCTTCTGTTTCATGGTCACACCACCCACAATTCCGGAGGTCGACGTTTCGAGGGATGACGTGAGTCGAACTTACGATACGCGCCGAAGGTGCGAGCCATTGTCTTTTCGAGCTGATGGTGATCGAAATTCCCTGCGATCGCCACCACGATCTCTTCCGGGCGGTAACGGGAGTCGATATACTCAAGGAGATTCTGCCGGCTGATCCGGTTGATGGTTGATTCTCGCCCCAAGATCGGCCGACTCAAGGGATGGCGCCCCATGACCACCTTGGTATGAAGTTCCTGGACCAGATCTTCTGGGTCATCTTGAACCATACGGATTTCTTCGAGCACCACCTGTTTCTCTTTCTCAATTTCTTTCCGGGCAAGACGAGAGCGAAGAAACAAATCCGCAAGCAGGTCCAACGCCTTGGGCAAGTGCTGATCCAAGACCTTGACGTAGAACGTCGTCGTTTCGCGTGTCGTGAAGGCGTTCATCTCGCCTCCCAACGCGTCGATTTCACGGGAGATATCCGTCGCCGAACGAGTACCCGTCCCCTTGAAGAACATGTGTTCAACGAAGTGCGAATACCCGGCCTCCGCCGGGACTTTCATCACGAGAACCCGCATTGACCCAGATACCAACCGTCACAGATTTAAGCGTCGGAATCTGCTCGGTGACCAACCGAATCCCGTTATCGAGAATGAGCTTGCGGTACAAGTGTTACCCGCCCGCTGAATCGTTGGCACCGTTTCTTGCCGGCGCAGGGATGGTCTCTTTTCGACTGAGCCTGATCTTGCCTTGTTTGTCGATCTCCAGCACTTTCACAAGAATCTGATCGCCTTCGGCCACCTCATCGGATACGGCTTTCACTCGGTGATGCGCAAGCTGCGAGATGTGAACCAACCCATCCGTGCCCGGCAACACTTCCACGAATGCGCCAAAGTCCATAATCTTTCTCACCGTACCCATGTAGACCTTTCCGATCTCGACTTCCTCGGTCAAGCGGTTGATGATCTCCGTGGCTTTCTGTAACGACGCGCCATCCGCAGAAGCGATGGTCACAATACCGGTATCTTCGACACTGATCTTCACTCCGCAGTCGGCCTGAATCCCACGGATGGTCTTGCCACCCTGACCGATGATATCGCGAATCTTATCTTGTTTGACTTTCATCGTGTGGATGCGAGGCGCAAAGGGCGACAAGTCGGCACGGGGGGCCGCAAGTCCCTTGGACATGCGATCGAGAATGTGGAGGCGTCCCAACCGAGCCTGCTCCAAGGCTTGCTGCATCAACGTCGTGGTAATGCCACCGATCTTGATGTCCATTTGAAGCGCCGTAATGCCGTTCTTGGTCCCGCAGACCTTGAAGTCCATATCGCCCAGATGATCTTCAAGGCCAAGGATATCCGACAAGATAATGACGTCGTTCCCTTCTTTGATCAATCCCATTGCGATGCCGGCGACCGGCTCCTTGATAGGGACTCCGGCGTCCATCATGGCCAGCGTTCCACCGCATACGGTTGCCATCGAGGAAGACCCATTTGATTCCAGAATTTCAGACACAATCCGCAAGGTGTATGGGAAGACATCTTTGTTCGGAATGACGGGCTTCAACGCCCGTTCGGCCAAGGCTCCGTGCCCAACCTCACGTCTTCCCGGTGAGCGGAGCGGCCGCGCCTCACCGACGCTGAAGGGCGGGAAGTTGTAATGCAGCATAAATGTCCGGGTATACTCGCCTTCCAAGGCGTCGATGCGCTGTTCATCGTCGGTTGTCCCCAGCGTCACCACCGCCAAGCTCTGAGTTTCGCCTCGGGTAAAGATCGCGGAACCATGTGCGCGAGGCAAGGCACCGACCTCGCAGGTGATCGGTCGAATATCGACCGGACCGCGTCCGTCGGCGCGCGAACGGTTCTCTAAAATCATCTTCCGGACTTCCGTGTATTCCAATTGATGGAACACGATCTTGACGTGCCGTTCGCTTGATGGATCCTCCGGCTTCTTCAGTTTTTCAAGAGCTTCGGCAAGAATGTGGTCCAACCGCTCCTGTCTGGCGGTCTTGTTGGCGATCATGATGGCGTCTCGAATTGGCTGTGCAACCAATGTCTTGATCTTGCCCTGCAACGCGGAGTCGATCGACTCTGCAAGAACCTCCCGCTTCACCCAACCGACATTCTTGGCCAATTCCTCGATCTTCTGGACGATTTTCTTAATCTCAGCGTGAGCCAATTCCAGCGCTTCGAGCATTGTCTGCTCGGATAATTCATTGGCCCCTGCCTCCACCATCATCACCGCGTCCGCTGTACCTGCAACCACCAGATGCAGCTCGCTCTGCTCCATCGTTTCGAGGTCAGGATTGACGACAAGCCGGCCGTTGACGCGACCGATCTTCACCCCGGCAACAGGACCGTTGAAAGGGATGTTCGACACAGCGAGTGCGGCTGATGCTGCCGTGATTCCGATGACGTCGGAAGAACCGGTCTTATCTGCCGAGAGGACTGAAGCAATGACCTGCGTTTCGTAATAATAGCCCTCGGGAAACAACGGGCGGATCGGACGGTCAATCAAGCGGCTTGTCAGGACTTCCTTTTCAGCCGGTCGACCTTCGCGCTTGAAGTATCCCCCGGGGATTTTTCCGGCCGCGTAGGCCTTTTCCTGGTAGTCGACGGTCAGCGGAAGGAAATCAATACCAGGTTTGGCCGTTTGCGCAGCCACGGCCGTCGCCAGGACGACTGTGTCGCCATACGAAGCCCAAATTGATCCATCGGCTTGCTTTGCGACGCGACCGGTTTCGAGGCGGAGGGTCCGACCCGCAATATCGACTTCTACGACATGTATCATCTATGGTCTCCTCTGGTTAGATCCACAGATGCCCACTGAGATGGGCTCCGCTCATAACGTTCAATGCCGGCGGAGCCTACGTCGGTGTTCATCTGTGGGATATTAGAACTGGCGCCGGTCAACGCCGCTGTTAGTACGACCGGTTACTTGCGAATGCCGAGTCGATCGATCACGGTTCGGTAACGCGCGTCATCCACACCGCGGAGATAGTCCAGCAAACGTCGTCTGCGTCCGACCAGTTGCAACAACCCACGCCGCGAGTGGTGATCCTTTTTATGGCTCTTGAAATGTTCGGTGAGATACGTAATCCGGGTGGTCAACACAGCAATCTGAACTTCCGGCGATCCGGAATCCTTGTCATGCTGCTGATATTGCTTGATGAGTTCACCTTTTGCTTCTTTCAGTAATCCCATACCTACTCCTTCCGAATTAATGACTCAAGAGACTCAGGACCTTACGAATTCTAATCGACCCCACGCGGCCGGTATCGTGAGTGCCAATGGCCAACAACTGGCCTGCTTCATTCTTCAGACGTACGGAAACAGCAGCGTGAGAAGCGGACAGTTCTCCGGCTCCCATTGAGAAAATGGGCGAGCCATGCAGGACCCGTTGCGCCTGCTCATCGTTCACGACCACCGCCGGGAGTTGGAGGAGGATTGGTCCAACGAAATGAATTGTCCACTGAGCATTCCCGTCGTGAGACGGCCGACAACTTGATCGATCGTCATTGCCTGTTCGATCGACAGTGGACCGACACGGCGACGTTCGAGAGCAAGAAGATGTCCGCCGACGCCTAACGCCTGTCCGATGTCGGCACACAATGTGCGTATATACGTGCCTTTTGAACACACGACGCGCAGGGTCACGTCACGACCGTGAACGGCCAGAATCTCCAGTTGATGAATCGCGATCGCGCGCGCTTCCCGCTCGACCGTTTTGCCTGCCCTGGCAGCTTTGTAGAGCGGTCGTCCACCCACTTTCACGGCTGAGTACATCGGTGGCAGTTGCTGTTGTACTCCTCGGAATCGAGTGAGCACGGACTGAAGCGCGTTCTCAGTCACCTCACACGCATCGACCCTGCTCAAAATCTTTCCGGTTGCATCCTGGGTGTCGGTCGTCTCTCCCAGACGTAAGACGGCACGGTACTCCTTATCCCAATCAATCAGGTATTCAGCGATTCTCGTGGCCCGCCCAACAAGGATGGGCAAGACGCCCGTTGCACTCGGGTCCAGTGTGCCGGCATGACCGACTTTGCTGCCGCGCAATAAGCTCCGAACCTTGGCCACAACATCGTGTGAAGTCCAACCGGACTCCTTGTGGACAATGAGGACCCCCTCTAGGGCGCCTCCTCGGTCGGTTGTGATATCTGTCTGATCCATACTCTTAAGAGCCTGCGGCCCCCTGCCCACTGTTTGAAGAGTCCTGATTCTCACGCTCTTCAGATTCCTCGTGCAGTTCTTCCAACAGCCGCATAATACGGTCACCGCGAGGTCCACTGACATCCTTCTTAAAGATCACATCGGGAAGATAGCGGAGCGAGAGCCGTCGTCCTAATTCCGACCGCACAAACCCACTGGCTTTTGAGAGACCGGCAAAAATATTCCGCTCGGACTCGCCCGTTTCCATGGTCGTGACAAAAATATGAGCGATGCGCAAATCCCCTGTGAGTTCGACATCGGTGACCGTCACGTCATGAACCCGGGGATCCTTGATTTTTCGCATGAGAATATCCGCCACTTCCATCCGGATCTGGTCGGCCACCCGGTCTGCTCTTTTATAGGTCGTCTTCGGCATTTTGCTATTCCGACGTTGTCAATCACAAATACCGTGTGACCCTTACGAGCAAGACCGCAGAGGATGCTGAAAAAGCCATTCCAGCAAGGCCGCAGCGAGAGAAAGGTCGAGGCGTACGCGGTTGGTACGTTGAGACCTTGAGCGATGCGAGAACGACGCTGGAAGGCTTTTGCAACATCCTTAGAGCAATTCCAATTGGGTTCGGACGACTTCGACCGTCGGCATGCTTTTGATCAGATTCAACGCCTGGTCAAGCACCTGATTCACGTGTTTGTTCTCATTCGAAACGCAAGCCATTCCAAGGACGGCCTTCTGCCAGAGGTCCTGACCATCCACTTCAGCAACTGAGAGATTAAACTTGTCCCGAAGCCTGTCCTTGAGTCCATGAATGACCTGTCGCTTGTCTTTAAGCGATTGACTCCCTGGGATAAATAATTCTACCGTGCATAGGCCCACGACCATGACCAGGGTTCAGTTACAGTAGGCTCATGATGGAGACCCTACTATGCGTAACCGGTCTTTGGGCAACAGGCTGCATGAAAACTCTGTGACTTCTAGAGCTTCGTTGCGATCTTATCGATTGCATAAGCTTCGACAATGTCGCCGGATTTCACGTCATTGAAGTTCTCGATACTCAAACCACATTCATACCCCTGCTGCACTTCACGCACATCGTCCTTGAAACGACGCAACGAAGCGAATTTACCTTGATAGACCACCACGTTGTCGCGAATCACTCGCACCCCGGCGCTTGACCGGGAGATCGTCCCATCAATAACATAAGACCCTGCTACAGCTCCGACCTTCGGAATCGTAAAGACCTGTCGAACTTCTGCTCGTCCCAACACACGTTCTTTCAGGGTAGGCTCGAGCAAGCCTTCCATCGCAGCCTTGATGTCGGCAATGGCGTCATAAATGATCGTGTAGAGCCTGACATCGACACCTTGCTGTTCAGCCAATGCGGTTGCCTTCGGCTCCGGCCTGATATTGAAGCCGATAATGATGGCTCGTGATGCGGCGGCAAGCAGCACATCGGACTCCATAACTCCACCGACTCCGTTATGAATCACACGGAGCTTGACGGCTTCGGTCGACAGCTTTTCGACTGCGCCTGCCAATGCTTCAGACGACCCTTGTACGTCGGCCTTGATGACAATGGCCAATTCCTTCACGGATCCTTCTTGGATCTTCGCGAAGAGATCATCCAAGGACACTTTCGCAGGACCGGTCAGTTCTGCGGTCCGCCGCTTTTGAGCTCGTTCTTCCGCTATCTCTCGGGCGACTCGCTGATTGGAGAAGACATGGAGAAACGTCTCCCGCCGACGGAACGCCCGGCAATCCGATCACTTCCACCGGGATGGAGGGCCCTGCCTGCTGTGCTTTTTCGCCACGATCATTCATGAGGGCCCGGACACGCCCGCTGAATGTTCCCACGACATACGCGTCCCCCACCCGTAGGGTTCGGCTCTGGACCAACACCTGTCGCAACAGGACCTCTCCCCCGTTCAACCTTGGCTTCGATGACGGTGCCTTTGGCCTGTCGATGTGGATCCGCCTTGAGTTCAAGCACTTCCGCCTGAAGCAAAATCATCTCAAGCAGAGTATCGAGTCCCGTTTTCTGTTTGGCAGATACCTCGACCATAATGGTATCCCCGCCCCATGCTTCGGAGATCAGCCCATGCTCAGAAAGAGCGTTTTTTACCCGATCAGGATTAGCGGTCGGCTTATCGATCTTATTCATCGCCACGATCAGCGGCACTCCGGCTGCCTTGGCATGGTGGATCGCTTCGATGGTTTGCGGCATCACTTCGTCGTCTGCTGCGACAACTAAAATGACGATGTCCGTGACCTTGGCTCCACGAGATCGCATGGCCGTAAAGGCTTCATGGCCGGGAGTCTCCAGAAATGTCACTTGTTTACCACGCACCGAGACGGTATAGGCGCCGATATGTTGAGTAATGCCCCGGCTTCCCCTTCCGCCACCTTTGCTGGCGAATCGCATCGAGTAACGACGTTTTCCCATGGTCGACATGACCCATGATAGTCACCACCGGCGGTCGAGGTTCCGGCCGTTCATCACCGCCCGTCTCAACTATATCTTGCAACAACTCGTCCCCAACTTTCTCGATCGATATTTCAACTTTGACTCCGCTTTCCTCCGCGAAAATCGATGCGGCATCCAGGTTCATAGGTTGGTGAAACGTCAGCATTTGGCCAATATCCATCAATTTCCGAACGATGTCCGCCGGCCGTTGACCGATCAACTCGGCGAATTCCTTGACCGTCGTCCTCGGGGTGACTTTCACGCTTTTCCGCCGTGGTTTGGTGATTTCTGCCGGAGTGCTATGGTGTACATGCTTGGATCGATCATCCGTCTCTGCACCGGAATCGCACGAAGGTCCTGCCATCGAGCGGCATCCTCACGGAGTTTCACATCTTGTTGTTGCTGGCCATCTCTGGGACGGCCTGTTTTTCGTACTTTCTTCAGCTTGTCTCTTTGTCCTTCGGCTTCGATGGCTTCGAATGCCATGCTTTTCTTGCCCGTCACAGGCTCTGGAGTCGTCACTCCGATCGTTGACGGAGCGACGGTCGGCTTTGCCGGCACCACTTCCTGCTGCGCTACGAGCGGTGCGGGTGGAGAAATCTCGTTTGGCTTTTCGTCCGCTGGAAGGCTGCGATCAACGGGGTCACCGCCACCGGGATGCTCAGCGGATGAGGGCGGTGTCGGCACGGTGAGTGAGGGCGCCGGTTGCGCCTGACGCTCACCCTCAACGATTGGAGCGGAAGAAATGCCCTCGGTCGGTTCATCTTCTTTCTTTCGCTTGATCAGAATCCGACGCTTATCAGGCTTGGGCGGTTCTTCGACCACATGACTCCTTGCCGCCATGGTTTTACCGTGACTTGCATGCTCCCCTGACTTTACACCGAGCTCTTCTTCGATTTCCGTCCCCTGACCTTTCGCTTTTGAGCCCAGCTTATCCAATACTTTTTGAACGATTTCATCGTCGATCGTACTGCTATGAGAGGAAACCGATGCTCCCATCTTCTTGAGCTCAGGGATGAGCACTCGATTCCCATTCCTAACTTCTTCGCGAGTTCATATA
>CAWKJK010000032.1:0-15955 GCA_963849655.1 uncultured Nitrospiraceae bacterium | reverse complement strand
CGCGCATAGCCATGAGACAGTTCCGTTTCTATCCGCTCGTTGCTTCCTCAGCTCTGACAGCCTGCCGAGCTTCTTCTTGCAGTCGTTGCGCCTCGGCTTCCTCTGCGAGCGCCGCTTTAATTTCCTTATCGCGTTCCACTTTTTCTTTTTCGTATTCCGTTGCGCTGATGATATCAATCTTCCACCCTGTCAAACGCGCGGCAAGCCGGACATTCTGGCCGTTTTTGCCGATCGCCAACAGAACAGGTGCGGATCAGCTACAACCACGAGCGCCGACTTCTTCTCTTCGTCGATCCCTACCTTTTCGATCGTCGCCGGTTAGAGGCTTCGGCGATCGATTCGCCGGGTCCTGGGTCCAGGTAATGATATCAATCTTCTTCGCCCCGCAACTCGCGAACGACAGCCTGCACGCGGGAGCCTAGAATCCCGACACAGGCCCGGATCCGCCGCCTTCACGTGACGTGACCGCGATCTTCGTCCGGTCTCCCGGCTCTCGAACGACGGACCTGATTTCGATGATCTTCTCCATGACTTCCGGCACTTCGAGTTCAAAAAGCTTCGCCACGAACTGCGGATGGCTACGGGACAGAATGACTTGAACATCCTTCGGCGTACGACGCACCTACGGAGCATCGCTTTCACACGATCGCCGCGCCGATATGTTTCACGCGGAATCTGCTCTTGGATCGGCAGGATGGCCTCTGTCTTTCCGAGATCCACAAGGTAATTCCGGCGTTACCATGCCGAGAATAATTCCCGTCATGAGATCCCCCTGACGCGTCGAATATTCTTTTTTGAACCGCTTCCCATTCCGCCTCACGCACCTTCTGGAAGATGACTTGTTTTGCCGTTTGTGCGGCAATTCTCCCCAATTCGTTCATTTCGATCAGCGATCCAATTTCGTCGCCGATCTCCGCCTCACTATCATATTGACGAGCTTCTTGAAGAGAGATTTCCGCCTTGGGATTGCCGACTGTTTCGACGATCATCTTCTTGGAAAGATGGAAATTTCTCCGGTTTTTGAGTCGATCTCCACTTGGATGTTTTCGGCCTGGCCAAAGCGTTTCTTCGCGGCTGTCTGCAAGGCAGATTCAATAGCCCCGATGACTCGGGCCTTGTCGATTCCTTTCTGGCGCCCAATTTCGTCGATCACTGAGATCAGTTCTCGGTTCATACGTCACGCTCCTGCATCCGGTTACCGCTTACAATCTCCAATCGTCCAGTCTCTAAATCTTCACGACCAGCTTCGCCTCGACGATCATGTCTCGATTCAATCTCACGGTCTGGGGGGTCCGTGTTACGGCCACAGTCAGGACGACCGCCTGCTGATCCACCTGCATCAGTTGCCCGGTGATCCTCCACTGGCCGTCGAGCGGTTGCCGAAGCTTGAGGCTGACCTCTTTTCCAATTGCCCGTTGATAGTCTTGAGATCTCTTGAAGGGCCGATCAAGACCCGGAGAAGAGACTTCAAGGGTATAGGCATGGGGGAACGGATCGGCCACATCGAGCGCCGGTCCTAGGGTCTTAAGTGCCGCTAACAGTCGGCGATGCTGACTCCACCCGATTTATCGATTAGAACACGAACGATCGAGCGAGGACCTTGCCCCACGCACACCACGTCAACCAACTCAAGCCCGAGCGTCCATAGGATCGGCGAAATGACTTCACGTAACCGGTCGGCAACCGGTTGCGGACCATTGCCCGGTATGCTCAACCCATTTCCCTTTGACATGTGTCCAAACAAAAAAGTGGGCATGAGCCCACTTACAGAGGGGGCACCATACCATGCACCCCAGTGCAAAGCAAGGGTACTAGCCGGTCAACAACGCCCAGCGAGCGGCCAGCGTTTTTGTGATAGGCCCCGGTTGGCCGGAGTCGATGGTCTTCCCATCGATCTGGACAACCCCGAGTACTTCAAGCGTGGTGCCGGTCAGAAATACCTCGTCCGCGCGGTACAGGAGGTCGACTGGTATGAATCGTTCTTCGATCACGATGTCGTCCTTCTTCGCCAACTCTAAAACCACGGTCCGTGTGACGCCGGATAGAATTCGCGTACTATCCGGAGCCGTGATGACAACCCCATCTTGAACAGCCATGACATTACTCAGCGCACCTTCCATGACGAAGCCATCTCTGACCAAAATGGTTTCGAAGACACCGGCCTTCTTCGCTTCTTCACGGGCAAGGACGTTGGCCAGGAGATTGACACTTTTAATATCACAGCGTCCCCATCGAAGATCCTCCCTGGTACATGCGCTGACGCCGGCTTGTCGAACTTCTGATGCCAAGGGATGAAACGTTCTGATGGTCATGACAGCCGTCGGGAGAATATCGGAGGGAAAACCATGCTCACGAGGAGCCACCCCTCTGGTAAGCTGAATATAGACCTTGGCATCTTGATATCCAGCCAGACTGAGTCCTTGTTGAATCCACCGCGTCCACTGAACACTCGTATATGGTTGGCGAAGCGAGAGCTCTCTAGCACTCCGATCCAACCGAGCAAGATGCGCGGCAAGCTTGAACGGGCTGCCTCGATAGGTCCGAATGACTTCGTAGACGGCATCTCCAAATTGAAACCCCCGATCATCGATGGAAACGGTCGCCTCCTCCCAAGAAAGAAAGCGGCCGTTGATGAATGCAATGTCGGGCATAGGCTCAATTCCCGGATGGTGGCTCTACTTCAATTCTGAACAAGCGCCGATCTTCCGCGGTAAATTTCCATCCCATGCGTTTTTCGAAAATCAGCTGATACACCCCTGACTGCACGGCTTTAAACTCGAAGATGCGCTGCCCGTTTTCCACGGCGTTATTGCTTGCGACGCGGAGGAACTCATCACTGAGAAGCGCAAGTCCTTTGGTGTCGTACGACGGCACCCACTGCTCACCTCTGGTGCGATCTTCCCATAGATGGATGAAGAATGACTGGTCGACCATGATCTTGCGACAGTCGCTGCCGTCCAAAGCAGAGTTGTGATCGGCACTGGAAATACTCACGTCGATATCCTGATCCGTGTCGTGAAGACAACCGTTCAGCCGGATCTCCCTTTTTATAGTTTCCGCCGAGGGCCGATCAGAATATCGTTCCCGTCCACCCGGACTTCGTAACTTCCTACACAGTACCCGCCGCCGTCGATGCCTTGCCCATTTCTGATATCGAACGCCAGGTCATGCCAAGGACAGGCAACGACATACCCTTTGAGTCTTCCCTCAATAAGCGGGGCACCCTCGTGGGGACAGCTATTATGGATGGCATACAACTTTCCCTCGACGTTGAACAACGCGATCAGGCGGTCATTGATCTTGACGATCTTTGACTTTCCCGGCGGCACTTCATCGATCTGCGCAACCTTTTGAAACTCATCCATGGGGGCGTATTCCTCTTGCCGTCTCCTAACAGGATGCTGAAAAAGTCCGGCGGCGGCGTTCTCGCATCGCTCAGAGGCTCAACGTACCGAAGCGTACGCCTCCCCGCTTCGCTTGCTGCGGCCTTGCTGGACAGCCTTTTTGAGCATCCTGAAGGTATTCCGGCATGAGCACCATGCGGACAATTCAAGCCATATTGTTGGCATTAACCAAGTTTTCCGCAGCCTGCTAAACCTCTACATACGAAGGGCATACTTGAGCTCGTCGTTTTTTGCAACTCCCGCTTTCTTAATGAACCCCGATTCTGTCTGTATCACATACCGAACAGCTTCGGGTGGTGGCCCCAAAAGTGGGCAAGGATCTTGAGCACAGGGCTCTGCATGTTCCAGCATATGCACCACATGATGACTCTCATCCACCCACAGAATGTCGATGGGGAATCGATATTCCTTGGTCGTCACACGATGCATCCCGTTTTGCTCAAAGATATAAAGCATGCCGCCGTTTGGGGGCAATGCATCGCGAAAGGCAAGCCCAAAGAGCAGCTTCTCCGGCGTGTCCGCCACTTCGGCTTCCAGCTCAACGCCGCTCGGGAACGTCACGACGATGATGCTCGACTCCTTGCGTTCGACGAGGAAAACCGAAGCGCTCATCAGGAGAACGGCAAGCAGGGTCATCGTAATGATCCGCTTCTTCCGCTGCTCTCTATTACTCGCCTGGACTTGATCAGATGCCATGCTGACGACGACCGACACTTTCTTCTCTGTTGGGCCCACTTTCTTCTCTGTTGGGCCCAATGGCCCATGCGCGATAATGACCTAGGCCTTCTTCCCGGATTCCGTTCAGTTGACTTAGAAAAGAATCACGGAATAGAATACCCTTTCGGGCTCTTACTCGCCATACGTCGACCGAGGCACTATGGTGTGAGCCACGTGAACTTGTCAATGTTCGTATAGTCTTTTGACGTGATAAGGAGGCTTGGGTCATGGCTTTATTGATTACGGATGAATGCATCTCTTGTGGAGCATGCCTGCCGGAATGTCCGAATGAAGCAATCTTTGAAACCAGAAGCGATGCTGAGACCAAAGGCAATCACGTCGGCGATGGGCAAGGCGTCGGCGATAATATTTACGTAATCGCACATGACCGCTGCACCGAGTGCGTTGGGCACTTTGATGAACCTCAGTGTGCTGCGGTTTGCCCCGTTGATAATTGCTGTATTTCGGACCCTCTCTATCCTGAAACGACGGATGTACTTCTGGAACGGGCGAAGACGTTGAATCCCGATAAAGCGATAGATGCCGCCAAAGTGTGGAGCGGGGTTAGAAACTGACCCCTCTCTAGGGAATCTATTTAAGGGCCCTGGTTCTGGATGGAACCAGGGCCCTTTGTTTTTTGGCCATTGTGGCGGAAAATGAAAAAGGCCCCGGTGAAGCTCACCGAGGCCTTTTTTCACTGTCCGAATCGAAATACGCTATTTCAGCATAACCAACTTGCCGCCGACATGGGCTGGATGCAAGTGACAGCGATATTCAAGGACATTCCCCGCTGCATAAAACAAATCGCTGGTCGGAACACCGATGTAACGCGTTTCCCCTGGCTTGAGCACTAACTTGGTATCCAAGACAAACGGTCCCGATTGATTGACCGCAGCACTCAGCTGAAAGCCATGTTCGGTAGTGGAATTGTTCGTCACTTTTATCAGAACTGGAGCACCGGGACGCCCCTTAAAATCGATGACGGTCGTGGGAGGATACCACGTCTTCATGTTGCCGATGTCGATAGAGTAGAACGAAGCATCTACCGTCAGCTCCTTAAACGGCTGTCCGACGACAGAACCGGTTTCCAGATCACCGGTCTCAACACCACCGGCCTGAAGTGCATACGAACCTGAAACCCCAGCCAATACCACTCCAAGGCCGAGGAAGATCGCCAACAATGTCTTGCCCATGACTACCCCCCTTTGCGAGAAAAGAAGAGATGAATAGAGGCTTGTGAAATATATAGATGTCAAACTTGGAGGACGTGCAGGCTTTGGTAATGTGCGCCTTTCGTCTATTGCCCCAGCACCGTTTGTCAGCACTCACCACGTCACACGACGATCGTTATAGCATAGGGCTCAAAACGGAAGCAACCGATTGGAACGCCTAGGGTAGTAGCAGTACTCAGGCAGTTGAGCAGACAAGACGGAGAGGGAACGCCGCCGAGATAGTGAGGCGGTGGAGCCTCGCGAAACGGCGTTGGAGAACTTTTGCAACATCCGAGCTTAAGTAGCTTAAGTATTTCCCGAACATTCCGATACGACAGTTGAGGAACTGCAGCATGCCCATCATTCTGGCGGTCAATGGAATCGTGGAAACATATCCGATCAAGCCGGTCGGCCCACGAAATGGCCGCGCCGAATCCGCCGGAGAACGGGAGCATCACGGCCGGCACTCACCATCATTGGATCGCTCCGCGTTGGCAGCACAAACAGCTTATCAACAACAGAGCAGCGAACGGCCACACCTGAAACCTGCGATCCTGGCTCGCGATCTGATGAGTGCTCCGGTTTTCTCTCTTCCATCCGACAGCACCTTGCTGGACGCCTGGGCGGGTATGTCACACAAAGGATTCCATCATATCCCTGTGACTTCGATGCATGGCACACTTGTCGGAATGGTATCGTATGGGGACTTACTCCACCATGTTCCGGAACTGATCACGGCGGCCGATCAGCGTCAGGCATCCAGGCGACGATTGGCTGAAATCATGACTTCCCGAGTTATTTCTGCGACACCCGTGACAGAGATCCGGGAAATTGCCCGGGTCATGCTGGACGAACGGATTCATGCTGTTCCGATCTTAGATCACAATCGCGGTCTCGTAGGCATCCTGACCACCCGAGACCTGCTGGAGGGTATCGCAAACCACGGTCCCCTCGAACTCTGGACTTGACTGCTCCCTCTTTTGGCGAAACTCTCCTAATTCTTCTCCCTAGATGAAGACACGTTCGACCATTGTGAGAATGTCGCTGCTTGACCGATAGGGTTTCCGGTAAGGTCGATCACGTTCCAGATCAAGGCATGCTCGACAAGAAATCGCCGCCCCGTTGAAGAGATTCGCACTCCCCGATATCCGTCGAAGTAGCCTTTGGTTTTTGCTTGGGTCAGCATCCGCTTTCGTTCGGCTCGGTCATCCGGCTCGGCCGTAAGACGAGACGGCGTCTTGATGAATTGATTCCAGGATAGCTCCCACAGGTCCAAGGCGATCTGATTGCCATAGTTCAAGATCGGGTCGGGCTCCGCACCATGCGACACGACGACAAAGGATGCTTCGAACAACAGATGCGCCTGCTGTTTTGCGTTGGGCGTCCGCTCGATCAGATCTTTTCCTATCCAATGACGATAGCTGTCCAGCAACAGCTGACTCCACTCCACAATACGTGGTTCATTCCACGGCGACATTTCCACAAACGTGGTGGTAACACGTCTTGCAAGGCAGGACAAGCCTCACAGACACCTTGTCAAGACTACGGGACTCTTCTGTATAATGGGGCTTTCGCCTAACAAAGCAGGAGCGCAGATGGCCGGCAAGACGTTGTTCGACAAAATTTGGGAGTCGCATGTCGTACGCTCAGAACCGGACGGAACGACATTGCTGTACATCGATCGACAATTGGTTCATGAAGTGACATCCCCTCAGGCCTTCGAAGGGTTAAAGCTTGCGGGACGCCGCCCAAGACGGCCTGCCGCAACACTCGCCGTGCCTGATCATAATGTCCCCACCACAGACCGCCGGTTGGGGATTGCCGATCAAGTGAGTGCTCTTCAGATTCAAACACTCGAAGACAACTGCAGGGATTTCGGCATCGCCCTTTTCAACATGAGCGACATCCGCCAGGGAATCGTTCATGTTATCGGCCCGGAACAGGGATTCACCCTCCCTGGTACAACGATCGTCTGTGGCGACTCCCACACGTCCACCCATGGGGCGTTTGGCGCCTTGGCGTTCGGCATCGGAACGAGTGAAGTGGAACACGTGCTAGCCACTCAATGCTTGGTGCAGAAGCGTCCCAAGACCATGGAAATGCGCGTCGATGGAACTCTTTCCGAGCGCTGCTCGGCCAAGGATATTATTCTTGCAATTATCGGGAGGATCGGTACGGCCGGGGGAACCGGCTATGTCATCGAATATACCGGGTCGGCAATCAACGCCCTCAGCATGGAGGGTCGTATGACCCTGTGCAATATGTCGATTGAGGGCGGGGCTCGTGCAGGCATGGTCGCTCCTGACGACAAGACCATTGCCTATATTAAGGATCGGCCGTTGGCGCCGAAAGGAGAGCTGTTCGCACAGGCGACTCAAGCATGGCGGCAGCTCAAGACTGATTCTAATGCCAAGTATGATGCAACCATAACATTGCGGGCAGAACATATCGCGCCGCAAGTCAGCTGGGGCACCAGTCCCGGTATGGTCATCGGCGTGGATCAAAAAGTCCCGGATCCCCGAACGATGTCGGACGAGAAAACGAAGAATGCCGCCGAACGAGCATTGGCCTACATGGGGCTTTCACCCAATATGCCGATTACCGAGATCACCATCGACAAGGTTTTCATCGGCTCCTGCACGAACTCGCGGATCGAAGATCTTCGGCTCGCGGCCGGCTTCGCGAAGGGCAAGAAAGTCGCGAAGACCGTCCATGCGATGGTGGTTCCGGGATCGGGGCTCATCAAGCAACAGGCGGAGACCGAAGGACTGGACCGGGTGTTCCGCGAGGCAGGGTTTGAGTGGCGCGAGGCCGGGTGCAGCATGTGTCTCGCGATGAATGCCGATGTGCTGAAGCCGGGTGAGCGCTGTGCCTCTACGAGTAATCGGAATTTTGAAGGGCGCCAGGGAGCCGGAGGTCGCACTCATCTGGTGTCGCCGGCCATGGCAGTCGCCGCGGCCATTGAAGGACACTTTGTCGATATCCGTCACTGGGGATGAGTATTCAATGCCCCTCTAGTTCAATATCCACCTATCATCGGTAAACACTATGGAACCTTTTACTGCTTTGACCGGTCTCGTTGCTCCGCTGGATCGTGTGAACGTTGACACCGACCAAGTGATTCCGAAGCAATTCCTCAAGACCATCAAACGCACAGGACTCCGAGAAGGTCTGTTCTTTGATTGGCGAAAACTCAAAGACGGTTCACCTGATCCATCATTTTTTTTGAACCAACCTCGATATCAGGATGCGACGATTCTCCTGACCCGAGACAATTTCGGCTGCGGCTCATCCCGTGAGCATGCGCCCTGGGCATTATTGGATCAGGGGTTTCGATGCATCATCGCCCCCAGTTTTGCGGACATTTTCTATAACAATTGTTTTCAGAACGGCATCCTCCCTGTGGTGTTGCGAGCTGAAGAGGTGCTGCCGCTCATGAAGGACGTGATCGACACCGAGGGTTACCGTCTCACCGTGGACCTACACCACCAAACAGTGACCACTCCGAAGGGAGCCACCTACCGGTTCGAGATCGACCCTTTCCGCAAAGATTGTCTCTATCGAGGGCTTGATGCCATCAGCCTCACGCTCCAGCATGAGAAGGCGATCACGGCCTATGAATCTCGGCGAAAGGCAGAGGCTCCTTGGCTGTTCAGCGACGTCCATTCATAACTGTGGAGAAATTATTGAAACTGATTTTGGCGCTTCTCCTCTTTGTAGGGGCTTCCTACCTTATTATCGTATTCAATTTGTCCTATTCCGATGGAAACCGAGCTGGGTACATCCAAAAATTTTCCACGAAGGGCTGGATGTGTAAGACGCATGAAGGCGAGTTGGCAATGACCACCGTGCCGGGAACGGCGCCCGTTCTCTGGGAGTTTACGATCTGGGACGATAAAGTCGCCGCACAATTATCAGAGGTGATGGGGAAACGAGTGATCCTGCATTACAAAGAGTATCGCTATATTCCAACCACCTGTTTCGGTGAGACCACCTATTTCGTGGATAAAGTCGAAGTCCAAGAATAGTTGTATCGGCTCCCAGGATGTTCAAAAAGATCTTCCAGCAAGGCCGCAGTTAGCGAGGAGGCGAAACGTACTTTTTGCCGTATGTTGAGTCTCTGAGCGACGCGAGAACGAAGCTGGATGGATTTTTCAACATCCTGCTACAGCCATTTTTTTCGGCGGAACCCAATCAGCATAACGGCCGCCACAACTCCCATTATGACCAACGCCATCGGATAGCCCCAGGGCCATTTCAACTCCGGCATATACTCGAAATTCATGCCGTAGATGCCCGCAATAAAGGTGAGCGGCATGAAAATCGTCGTGATAACGGTCAGCACCCGCATGACGGTGTTCAGCCGATAGCTGACGCTTGACAGATAGATGTCGAGGCTCGCCGAGACCATTTCGCGCAATGTCTCGATTGTATCGACGATCTGCACCACATGGTCGTAGACGTTCTCCGAAAAAATAACTTGGTGGGTTCATGTAAAAAAGGGCATTCCGAACGAGACAGGTTGTTCATCGCTTCCCGCAGAGGCCAGACGGCGCGCCGTACGAACAACAGCTGCCGTTTGAGCGCGTGAATATCTTTGAGCGTATCCGGTTTCGGATCGGCTATCACCCGTTCTTGCAGCGATTCGATCCGTTCTCCGAGCATTTCGAGAACAGCGAAATGTCGGTCGACCACGGCATCAATGAGCGCATACAGCAAATAGTCCGACCCATGTTGCCGAAGACGCCCTTTGCCGCCTCTCAGACGGTCCCGCACCGAGTGAAAGACATCCGCCCCGTTTTGGAACGAAAGGACATAATTGCGTCCAAGGACGAAACTCACTTGTTCGACCACAATGTCCCCTCGCTCAGAGAGCATGAGCATCTTCATGACCAGAAAGAAATAAGTCTCATAGTCATCGAGCTTCGGGCGCTGGTCCGTATTGGCGATGTCTTCCAGAAGAAGAGGGTGGAGACCGAAATGTTTTCCGAAGACCTCCAGGACATCAACCTTATGCACTCCACCGACATTCACCCACGTGACGGTTTCGTCGGAAGGCAGCCGAAGCTCATTCACGTCTGTGACGACAGACTCTTCGCATCGAGAACCGGCATAATTGAATAGGGTAATAGTTACGGCTTCGGTTCGCTGTTCGCCGATGTGAATAAGCGTTCCGGGCGACAATCCTGACTTCTTCGACCGTTTCTGCACGAGCTTCATCGTAACGTGCTTGTACGCAGATTCTAGAGCTAGGTCAAGCCGCACAAGCTAGCAGACGATCTCACAAGAGCCTACAGGCTGTTCAAAAAGGCCGTCCAGCAAGGCCGCAGCAAGCGAGGAGGCGAAGCGTACTTTGGATCGTACGTTGAGCCTCTAAGCGCCGCGAGAACGCCGCTGGCGGACTTTTTCAACAGCCTGTTCATTTCTTTTCATCTGTCTCCAAGCCTGTTACTCTTACACATGGCATGGGACTACGAGCGTGATGTTCTCATCGAGGTGATCCGGAAAGCCGGAGTGGAAGCTTTACGGTTCGCAGTCGATGGATTTGAGACGATTCAGAAGCCGGACCAGTCACCCGTGACCTCGGCGGACCTGGCAGTGAATCAGGTTCTCCAATCTCGCCTGGCGTCGGAGTTTCCTCAGGATGGGTGGCTCTCAGAGGAATCGCCGGATGATCTAGACCGACTTGAGAAAAGACGAGTTTGGGTGATTGACCCGATAGACGGGACGAGGGCGTTCATCAGCTGCGAACCGGAATTTTGCATTTCTGTTGCCCTCATTGAACAGGGTCAGCCTGTCGTCGCAGGTATCTTCAATCCTTCCACTGATGAATTATTCACCGCGACCCGAGGTGGAGGCCTTCGCCTTAACGATGAGCCGGTTATCCCACCGGTAGCGAGGAAAGATCGGCCTCCGGTTATCGCTCTGAATCCCTGGGAACGGCGGATCGGCCGCTTCACGTCCCTCGAGCCGTCGGCCAACAACCGCCCTATCCGTTCAATTGCTTGGGTACTCGCACTCGCCGCAACCGGCCGCATCGAGGCGGTGGCGACCTTGGAACCTGAAAACGAATGGGATGTTGCAGCGGGGGCTCTTCTCATCACGGAAGCAGGTGGCACCATCTCTGACGGCCGCGGAGATGACCTGACCTTTAACCGACGTGAGCCTCGCTATCGCGGAATCATCGCTACCGGCCCACACTGTCCCGATTCTGTCACGCGACAGCTCAAGCTCCTGACTCGCACGGTCGATAATGGCGCTGAATAATCGCCTGTCTCGAAAGCTAAAAGTCGACTGCTGTCAAACGACGACAGGCCTCATCGAGATCAGGCTCCGTCTTTGCGTAGCTAAACCGAATGAAGTTGGCCCCTGCCTTGCCGGAGAAAAAGGCCTCTCCCGGTACACCGGCCACACCGGTTTTCTCTAACAAATACATGGAGCGAGCTTTCCCCGTGTCACCTGGAAGCCGGGACACATCCGCCAACACGTAATAGGCTCCCTCTGGGATCGAAGGAGTGAGTCCAGCCTTGGCCAGCGCGCTGCAAAATTTGTTACGCTTCTGCTGATAGTCTTGAGCCAGGGTTCCATAGAAATCGTCGTGCAATTCTCGATCCCGCAAGCCACGCCCATTTGGAGCGGCGTCGGAGCACAGACATAGAGCAGATCGTTCATTGCGCCGATGGCTCTTGTCCACGGTTGCGCAGCCATACTGTATCCGATCCGCCATCCCGTCACGCTGAAGGTCTTGGAGTACCCTCCGATGGTCACCGTTCGTTCGGCCATATCAGGCAAGGAGGCCATGCTCACATGCCGCCGCCCGTCATAGAGAAAGTATTCGTAGATTTCATCCGTTATGACGAACAGATCGTGCCGGCACGCAAAATCCGCCAGCGCCTCAATCTCCGTTCGGCTGAATATCTTCCCCGATGGGTTGCCCGGCGAATTAACGATGATGGCCTTGGTCTTGGACGTGACCGTCTCTTCGAGCTGAGCCGGGTCGAACGTCCATTTCGGGGCCCTCATCTTCACAATCACCGCCACCGCCTCGACTGCGCGCAAGGCACTGGTGTGGTACTGATAGTAGGGTTCGAAGAGGATGACTTCGTCACCGGGATCCAGTAATGCCTCACAGGCGCAGTGAAAGGCGCCGGTTGCCCCGGCGCTGACGGTGATCTGCGTTTCTGGATCGGCTTCAATACCGTTATAGTGCACCAGCTTTTCGGCTATTGCCTCGCGTAATGCCGGTAATCCATCGAAGCGCGTGTAGACATTGTGCCCATCCCTGATGGCCTTCTCTGCCCCTTCGAGAACGATCGACGGCACCGGCGTGTCACAGACACCCTGTGCCATGTTGAGGCCCTTCATGCTCGCGCAAGCCTGTGTCATCGCCCGAATTTCTGATTGGGCGAGATCTACCATCCTTCGACTGACCGTTCGCATCGCCATACTCCCTCTTAGCCTTCCTGGACCAGTGTCCTTTGTGGCAGAGGATGATGCCGGCGTCAAGATGGGTCAAAATTTGAAGCGAGATAGGAGCGGTTATCGGCACACCCTAGGTAAAACATAGATTATGCTTGCTCAGGTCGTCTCTCTGCGTACACTAAAGACTGCCGGCTGCGTCGCATTTTGCAAGGACCAACCACTTATGACATCAAAGATATTCAGCGAACTCGGTCTGAAAGGTGGGACCGACGGGCTAAAGAATACGTCTCGTTACACGTTCGCAGAGTGTTGACAGAAGTTATTTGCACCGATCAACCGTCACTGATTTTAGAATCCGCAATCTGCTAGTGGCAAGAGCAAAGGAGCGCTGGTCATGACGTATATGGTTATCATCTTCGTCGCCATAGCTTTATCGTCATAGCGACCTACCTCTCAAGACGCCACGAGCAGTCCCCTTCAGGAACTGTGGAGCAGAGTGAGGCCTTGAAGATCGACCGCAAAACACAGTTGAAGACAGCCCTCGCGAAGTCAACCAAGATTGTCGCAGCCTATGGAACGGTCTTATCGCAAGAAGAAGGCCCAGGGCTTGGATTCCATCCGGAGTCCGATCTGCCCTTTTCTAAAGCTGAGATTCGAGCTGCAATCGAGCGACAGCTGCTCATCGAAAAAGACAACGAGCGACGGGCATCCCTTGAAGTTTCCAACGTATTCCTCAATGACTTCATACCAGATGACGAATACCGAATCGTGTCACAGCAACAAGCCAGGCTGGCGCAGGCTTTGAATAGGGTTCAAGCAGGTAAGCAAGATATGCAGGCATTCTCAGAGATGATCCTTGCTGGTACGACTCCAGATGGAGAAGTGAAGCTTCGCCAGGTAGAGGAACGAGTTCTTCGCGAAAATGGAGCAACGCTGCAACGACAAGAAGTGGGGTCATGCACAAGAAGTGGGGTCAGATCTTGTATTGTGTATCGCCAGAGGCTCCGACATTCATGATGCGACTGATCGTTGAATAGTGCAATACCTGCCGGTGAACACTTGGAGTGATTCCCACGACCCTGGATTGGTCACAGGGTTATCACTCTTACGGTTTCCCCCACAAGGCTTCCAACCGCTGGGCTCGGCCGCAACTGAACTTGTAATACTTATACCGGAGCGGGTTCTTCTTGTAGTAATCCTGATGATAGTCCTCTGCAGAATAGAAGGTCGACGCTTGGACTAGCTGCGTCACGATCGGTGCAGGAAATCGCTTGGACTGTTCGAGCTTGCTTTTCGACTCTTCCGAGAGCCGTTTTTCTTCATCGGTTGAATAGAAGACCACCGCGCGGTACTGAGTCCCATGGTCGCAGAATTGCGCGTTCGGCGTGATGGGATCGACATTGCGCCAAAAAGCATCCAATAATTTCTGATACGTGACCTTCGTTGGATCATACGTCACTTCGATGGACTCCGCGTGGCCCGTGCGTCCGTCTGAGACCTGCTCATAGGTAGGATTGTCGACCGTGCCTCCCATGTAGCCGGATACAACCGCGATAACGCCATTTACTTTTTCAAACGCCTCTTCCATGCACCAAAAGCAGCCACCCGCAAAGTAGGCTTTCGCCTGTGTCGATGCATGCACCAATCCAGTTGAAGGCCAAGGAACGAATGTCGCACAGGTCAGCAAACCGATCGCGAGGAACGTTAGTCGTCGAAGCATCGTCATGATCCTCCCTCTCCATCGTCGTCCCGGTGAATCGATTCTTACATCTTACTACGACGATCGCTGAGAGAGTGGGCCTGTATCATTCGATGTTCACACCGGCAGATAAGGAAATGGCTCCCGGTCGGCGCGACGTGCCCTCCGTTGACGCCCGTCCATGAGTTTCATGATCAGCTCAATGGCTTCTTCCGGCGAGGCGGCGGCATTAACCAATCGCTGGTCGAGTTTGCGGAAGAACGCCACATCGGCGGGAGAGGCTTCAACCAGAATAACCGGTTTCCCCGCCTTCACGGCCAAGGCGACCTCGGACACCGTCCCCGATCCACTCAATCCACACACCACGACGACATGGCTGGTCAGGACATTGATATTGTTACGGCCACTCCCCATTTCCGTGATGATCGGCACATTCACATGGCGAGACACCTTGTCCTTGGCCGTCGGCAAGACTCCGACGGTCAAACTTCCACCCACCCGCTTCGCCCCTTCGCAAGCCGCGTCCATGACACCCACGTCACGACCGCCGGTCAATACGACCCAACCGCGTCGGCAATGAATTCTCCAAGGACCCGCGCATTGTCGAGGTCCGCTTTGAGGCTTTAGCCGGCCCCATCACCCCAACCACAAATCGCATGACTCCTCCTACAGTCCGTTTCCTTTCTCTCAAAACCGAGAGGCGGTGAGGGTCACGTCCGCATGCTCCCATGCCTGTTGCCATTGCTTTTCCACATCGTCCGCTTCGCGGTCTTTCCGCTGAGCACGGAGGCTCTGCATGAGTCCAAACTGGGCCCAGCCGTTCCGCGGATTTTTCCCCAGATCCGCTCGGTAAACGATTTCCGCCTTGCCGGGTTGACCACCTCTCAGCAAGGCGGCGCCGAGATAGTGGCGGATCGGAATCGGCCAGAATGGAGGTTCGTTGTATAGGAGCTCCTCCTCCAGCTTGACGGCATCAGTGAACGATGTGATGCCCTCGTCGTACTTATGGCGGTGCATCGCCAGCTCACCGGCCAACAGTCGTTCCGCGATCTTGAGCAGGGTCCGTTCGGTTTTCTCCTCAGGAGTCCGATCACGGCCTACGCGCTTGGCCATGCCGGCCAGCACCATATGCTCGCCCTCGGCTCCGGGTAAGCGACCTGATCCCGATAGCGCCATGCCCCTTCCCAATCGCCACATCCCCTGTTGTAGACGCAGCGGCTTGGGGGGAGGCGGTTCGCGCAGTAGTTCGTCCCATTGTCCGAACCTGATCATCGACCACAAAGGTTACGTCGAATGACCAACCGCGCAGCGGAATCGTGAGCCCGAACTGATGTTCCTGATCGTGCTCGCCACGCAGGGGGATGAAGTCGAGCCCCTGCGACAGTGCGAAGTGAGCGGGACCGCTCACGGTCTCGAGAGTGGCGGCGCCTGGTAATACTTGCCCCAGAATCCTCGAAGGACCCAGTTCAAATGGGGAATGCGAATCGCCCCGCCCAGCCGCA
>CAWKJK010000031.1:0-52180 GCA_963849655.1 uncultured Nitrospiraceae bacterium | reverse complement strand
AAACTCGTAAAGTTTCGTTGACTTCAAGGGGGTTTCAATTAGAGAATGTTTTCATGGGTACATGTCATTCGGTCCGCTCATACACGCGACCGCTTCTGTTCCTTATCAGCCCACTCCTTTGTTTTGAACAGGCCGGTGCAAAGGACTTCAATCCCGATAACCCCCTTAACCAACCGGCACCGGTCTATTGGTGCTCGAACAAGACATCCGACCAACAGATTTCAACAAAAAGGAGTTCGGGTTGTGAGCCACTTTACGACCAACAGGAGGCAGAATCTTTCAAGGAGAATGCACGCCAACAGGGATTCGATCTTCCTGAACGCGATCCAATAAAGATCGTGGAATTGCAGAATGCAGCCTCCAAATTTTCAGATCGCTATCGGACATTCGTCTCATGTTGCTTGACCGACAACAGCGCACCCACAGAAATCGTCGATTTAATCGACGAAGCCAACCACATACTAAACGCCGTACAACAAAAAGGCATTTTCAATTCCGCTGGATTCGGTATCGGGTCCGGACCAGGTGGTTTGGGCGGCGGCTCCGCACAAGGCCCGAAGCTCGGTACCTTTGCTCGACAATTCACGCTCAGCGAAATTGTAGGAACCGTCGCACATGCACGCGCAGACCTGTTTCGACTCAAGGGACGTCTGGATAAATTGAACGAGGCACAGCAAGGTCTCAGTGACGTCGGCTATGAAGCCAGCGGTCGGGCCAAAGCGCTGATCCAAGAAGATGAAGAGGCGATTAAAAAAGAGTTCAAAGCAAAAAAGCCGCCATCATCAGCACCGACCGGGATGGAGATTCAAGACACGACCTTACGCTCACGAACTGGAGGAGATATTGAGGATACTAAGTTAAATTCCCACTTCGGTGCGGACATCGGAGCCTCGGTATCTCCCTATAGCAATGTGGGCGAGTCACTTCGCCCACGCAGAGGAGAGGATGTTCACGACAGCCAACTCCCGCATCGGCCAGGGACGGATGTACAGGACACATCTATGTCCAGCAGCACGGGGTTCGAAATCGACAGCGCACAAAATCGTGAAGGAGCTTCCACGCTTCCGCAACGCGGCGTCGGCGCTTCTATCGGAGATTCCGACCTGAACAGCCGGAGACGATAGCCTAATCCCTATGGGTTATCCCTAATCACCGGCGTCGGCTCCTAAGTTTCCCCCGCATCTTTGCTACGATACAAACCGCTGCCGTTCGCGCCGGCATAGAAGACCTTCGGATGGATTGCACTTTGTGCGATTGTTCTGATGTTGGTGGTCACAAACCCACTGTTGACCAGCCTCCATGTTGCGCCGGCATCTTCGCTTCGATGCACTCCATCACGCCCCGTGATGTAGATCACGCCTCGACGCGTTCGATCGAGCACCATGGCCACAATCATTTGATCAGCAAGTGACTCCCCGATTCGCTTCCACGCGTTGCCCCCATCCGTCGATTTATAGAGTCCCGCGAGCGTGGAGGCATACACCGTATCCGGCTCGTACGGATCGACCAGCACCGACGTGACATTCAGCGCCCGCGACGTCTTCATCATGTCCGGCGACACCAGCCCGTTGTTCACTTTTTCCCAATGACCGGCCTCGTCGATCGATTTGTAGACTCCGCCGCTCGTGCCCGCGTACAGAATCGATGGTCTTGTCGGATCCATGCCCAGCGTGACCACCATCAGCACTTCCTTCATCCCTTCCATTTTCTTCATCCAATGCTCACCGCCGTCTTTCGTCTCGAACACGCCCATCGTCGTGGCGAGAAAGATATGCTGCACGTCGGCAGGATCGAAGAGAAATTGATTGACCACCGACGAGATCGTCGCATCGTCAAACCCGGAACGCATCGAAACCCAGCGCTGCCCACCATCATGACTCTTGTAGACGGCATCGCCCTTCGTCCCCGCATAGACCGTGGCCGGATAGAGCAGGATCAATTGCCATCGCAATCACACGCGAGTGGCTCATTCCTTTGGACAGATTCGTCCAGGTCTGCCCGCCGTCACGCGTCTTATAGATGTAGTCGTTCGTCGCGACATAGATGATATCCGGATTCTTCGGATGGAGCTGAATGACGACGATCGGATCGCTGCGATTGCAGCCGAGAAGAGGAAACCCAAGCAAAGGAGCAGAAAACCGATGAGTCTATTCATAAGACAGGCGGGATGAGCGATAAAATTCGATTGCATGAGAACGGCCTGGTTAATTCTGCACATGCGCTATGGAACGAGCATGCGGTCCCTCACCAGTCGACCTCCGACAAGCAGACTTGTGCATTCCGCGAGCAGGAGGATGGCCAGGCCGCTCTCTCATCGGTAATTCGTAAACTGCAAATCAACTCCAAAATCCTTACCCTTCAGAAATGCGATGGCGGACTGCAATTCATCCTTGCTCTTGCTCAGCACCCGCACTTGCTCGCCTTGAATCTGTGCTTGCACTTTCAATTTTGACTCCTTGACCGCCTTCGTCATCTCCTTGGCCTTGTCCGCTGCCAAACCACTTTGAATCTTCGCCACCTGGCGCACCGTCCCACTCAGCGCCGGCTCCATCGCTCCCGTACGTGAATGCCTTCAGCGAGACCCCGCGCTTCACGCACTTTGCTTTGATAATATCCTGCACCGCGTTGAGCTTGTACTCATCGTCGGAAACCACGACCAACTCTTTTTCCTTCTCCTTCAACGTGATCTCCGTCTTCGAGTCCTTGAAGTCGAACCGCTGCTTGATCTCCTTCGTCGCCTGATCGACGTGCATTCTTCATCTCCTGCATATCCACTTCCGACACCACATCGAATGAAAACTGATCAGCCACGATCTCCTCTCTTCCGTTATTCTCGATCTTTCGGATGAGCGTCCGGTGAGCCTTTTAAGGTGCGCGCCGTTCCGAGCCAGCACCGTAGCCTGTGAACCCGCCGAGATGATGAGGCAGCAGTGTGCGTGAGCCCGCAGCAGTCCTTATTCAGCATCCGTTAACAACACCCAGTCCATGTGGCAATCGGAATCTCCTATCCTGCTCATCAGCTGAATCAGCAGTCTGCATTCGTCCGGCAGTCCCGCCTCCTGCCGTTCACCACGACTTCGCTTGCTGTAAACGGCCGCTTCAAAACCACGTAGCCATACCACTGTCTGATGCTGTCGCCCAAGACGATCACGCCGAACACCGCCACCACTGCCACCAACACCGCGTCCAGATAGAGCGCAAAGGCCTGCCCTGCCGCCAATGTTCCGGCCTTCGTCAAGAACATGCAGAACATCTCATACGATCCGGTCAATGTAATCACGCCCACGAAAAGCATCGGCAGCGCCGTCACCCAGAGATAGTGCGACTTCCACATCTTGATCAACACCGTCGTCCCGATACAGAGCGCCAGCGTCCCCAGCAACTGATTCGCCGCGCCGAACATCGGCCAAATCGTCGAAATGCTTCCGGTCCCGATCAGATAGGCCCAGGCTCCCACGACCAGCCCGCTGCTCACCAACACGCCAGGCCACCAGTTCATCCGGCGAAACGGCGCATAGACCCGCCCGGCCATCTCCTGGATGAGATACCGCGCCACGCGCGTTCCCGTGTCGATCGTCGTCAGAATAAACAACGCCTCGAACACCAGCGCGAACTGATACCAATAGGCCATCAACCCGGCCATACCAGGTAGCGCGGAAAAGATGGACGCCATGCCGACCGCGAGCGACACAGCCCCGCCCAGGCCGCCCCGCCACATCCACCTCGACCAGTTGCGAGAGTTCCTGAATTCGTGCCGGTGCAAAACCCATCTGGCCACAGCGCATCCGAACCGAAACATCGTATTGATCGCCAGGTAATCACCGGGAATCAACACCGAGGCCGCAATCAACGCCATCACGCCGACAAAACTTTCCAGCAACATCGCCGCATAGCCCACCACCGCCTGCGACTCCTGCTCGATCATCTTCGGCGTCGTGCCCGAAGAGACCAGCGAATGAAAACCCGACACCGCTCCGCAGGCAATGGTAATAAAGAGAAACGGAAAGAGCGTGCCGGGAATAATCGGTCCGCCTCCGACTGGCGAAGATCGTCATGCGCGGCATCTCGATCGTCGGCGCCATGAGAATGACGCCGAACCCGAGCAGAAACACCACCCCGAGCTTCATAAAGGTCGAGAGATAGCCCCGCGGCACCAGCAACATCCAGCCCGGCAAGACAGAGGCGAGAAACCCATAGCCGGCCAGTAGCCAGACCAGCGTCGGCTTCGTTCGAACTCGAAGCCATCGCAACGGAAGACTGTGCGACGACACGGCCGAAGATCACCGCCGCCACCAACAGCACCACGCCGAAGCACCGACACTTCCGCCATCCGCCGGGACGAAACTTCTGCAGATAGAAGCCCATGATGAAGCCGATGGGAATCGTCATCGCAATCGTGAAGGTGCCCCAGGCATTGTGATAGAGCGCATTCACGACGGCGAAACCCAATCCCGCCAATGCCACCACCACAATGAAGAGCACCGCCACCGCCGTCGCCGTGCCGGTGATCGAGCCCAATTCATCATGCGCAATTTCGGGGAGTGAGCGCCCATTGCGCCGCATGGACGCCACCAGGATGATGAAATCCTGCACCGCCCCGGCCAACACCGCCCCGATCACCAGCCAGAGAAATCCCGGCATAAATCCGAACTGCGCCGCCAACACCGGACCGAGCAAGGGCCCCGCACCGGCAATCGCCGCAAAGTGATGGCCAAACAGCACGATCTTATTGGTGGGGTGAAAATTGACGCCATCGTTCAATCGCACCGCAGGTGTCACACGCTGATCGTTCAGTTCCACGACTCGCTGGCTAACCAGCGGCCATAGAACCGATAGGCCAGCACATAGATGCAAGCCGCCGCCACGACCAGCCAGAGACCGTTCACCTTTTCAGTAGGATTGATGGCGCCGACCACGTGGGCAAGCGCGAAGGCACCGAGGACCGAGAGCAGCGCCCAGAGCAGATTCACCGCCGCGTTCATGCGCGGCATAGTACCACAACCACCGGAACCTGTACTCTTATCCCGCACATACAGGTTGCGAGGAACGACTCACTCCGCATGGTGACAAGAGATCCATTCGGCACTCGTGCATGCATTCCACAGGACGCCTCGCAATCGGACACCGTTGCCGTCAGGCGTGCGCCCAACGAACAATATGACATCCGGGAAAGTGCCCATATGGCGATCATGGAGAGTCAGCTATTAATGAGCCGATCGGTGCTTGCGGTTTCTTCTCGCTTCGGTCATATAGACCGATATGCTCACCCTCATCCAATTTCCTTGGTCTCCCTTCTGCATCACGATCAGGCACATCCTGACACGCCATCGGATTCCGTTTCGGCTTCACAATATCGCCTATCATGATCGCACTCCAATCATCAAAGCAACGAAGGAGCAGGGTCACATGGTGCCCTGCCTGATCGATGGGAAGCGCGGCATCTGTGACCTCACGGATTTCGGGCAGGAGGTTGCGCATTATGTGGATCGGCATTATCGACTTAACCTTTTCCCCAAAGACCTCGATGGGCTACAGCTAATTCTCTCATGCTATATCGAGAATGATTTGGAGTCCGTGGGATTCAAGGTGAACGACACGTATGTGATTCCAACCGCCCCCTCATCGAACGGACGATGCTCATTCGCCACAAGGAGCGGAAGTTCGGAAGAGGATGCGTTCAGGAATGGACCGCTCACCGATGGTATCTGTGTACTCAGTTTGTGGGACTCTTGAAACCGATCGACAGCATGCTGGCAAGCTCACCGTTTCTTCTAACCGATCGCCCGTTGTTCGTCGATTACAATCTTTACGGCGTACTCGGCAACTACCTGTTCAGCGGAAAGACACGATTGCCCAGTCTGAAACACCTCCGACGCTGGTATCAGGTGATGGATACGGAAAAACCAACATGACTTGTCTAAGAAGCATAATATTCCGCATGCCGTTAACTGCATCACTTTCCGTGAGCGGGGTCCTTTCCACTCCATGACCTCGCCTGTTCTTGCAAGAATCGAATGGCCAGGCGTACGTTTTTCAATCACGACCGCCTCTAATCATCCAACTTTTTGCTATACTCTTCTCCATCATGCCACCAGATACGCCGGCTTCGCAGACATCTCCCGCAGATCGTCGCGAGTTTTATCGCATCACCGTCACCTTGCCTATCTGTCTTCAGCTTGAGAGCGACCAGACGGAGGGAACGCTCATCCAGCGGTCCGTCAACATCAGCGGCGGCGGTATCGGCGTCACACTTAATCAGACCTTCGAGGTAAACGAGATTCTCTCCTGCACTCTGCTCCTCCCGGGCCAGGTACTCTTTAAGTCTTTCCTCGAAGTGTTGCGTGTTGATCCCATCGCTTACCCACTCAATACCTATCGCCTCCATGGCCGCTTCGTCAGGATGGCCAATCGAGATCGAGAACTGCTGATTCGACACATCCTGCAGTTCCAGCGCAAACACCTCAATAGGCACTACTCAGCCTGAATGGGATCAGGAACACCTCAAGGATTCCGCTTCGTCCCCGCGAAAGGGGGATTCATTCCGCCACGTGGGACCGACTACACTCGGCCACCGTGGAACCGACACGTCCCTACTTTCGACACCACTATCGAGTCCCGCTCGCCGTGCAATACCCCGTGATGTTTTCCGATGCGGACACGATCGCGGAAGGGAAGGTGATGAACCTCACGGTGTTCGGCTGCGCAATCGAGTGCGCCGGTGCCGCGCCGCAGCGGACCACCCTCCGCGTACGGCTGATCCTCCCGGATCAGGCACAGTCACTCCCGGTCGAAGAGGCCGAGGTCCGATGGGTCCAAGGGAATCGAATGGGGCTTCAGTTTCACAAGGTGGAGCGGGCGGCGGATTTTCGGCTCCACGGGTTTGTGTGGGATCGGATGGTCGAACGGCTCCGAACGATCACTCAGGAAGGGTTTTCAATCTCTTGATCCTGGGGTATCCTGCCTTTTCCAACTGTCGCCAAACACAATAGCCCGATTCCAATCCACACAAGCTCACGAAACCGTCGCAATAGCGCGAAGGTAATTCCCATCACGTCATTGTAGCCGAACGCTTGGAGCAGTAAGAGATTGCCGGCATCTTGGGCACCCAGGCTGCCGGGGATGAAGAAGGATCCGCCCTTGATAAAAACCGCGAGCGCTCCTATAGAGAGGGCGGACAACATATTCACTGAACCGCCGAGTAAATAGATGATCCCGAAGACTTCCATCGATTCGGCCATCCAGCCCAAAAAGTACACCACCATCGACGCATAAAAGGCCTTCTGATGGTGGCTGTAAAAATTCCGAATCGTCTGGTCAATTGAGCGCAGGTGCTCTTCCTGCGCTTCCAGAGATCGAATTCGCAAGCCCAATTTCTTGACCAATGACAGAATCGATGCAAAGAGTCCACGCTGCTGGATAAAAACAAACCCCGCGATTGAACACACCAGTAGTCCGACGCTCAACAGCGCCGCCGTGATCGTTTGCCCCGCCGAGCTCCCGGCACCCACAATCCAAAAGGCAAGCGCGATCCCCGTGAGAATATAGAACACTTCGGCGATCGTCATAGTCGTCTTCGCGATCACGACGGAAGCGGCCCCCTCTGCCATGGGAACGTCGTACTTTTTGAGCAGAAAGGCTTTCACCGGTTCGCCCCCCAGGTAGGCCGGAGTGGTCATATTCACCACCTCGCCGGCGGTCCGAATCGTCAGCAGTCGCCAAAATGGAATCCTTTGTGCCGCTCTTCCCAACACCACTTTCCACCCATAGGCTTCAACGGAATACATGATGACAGAGGGGATCAGGAGGGCGAGCAAGGCTGTTGGACCGAGTCGTGTAGCGGCCTCATAGATATTGGAAGGGCCAATATGCCACACAAGAAGGCTCAGAACGATGAGGCCAATGGCTAGTAGGATATAGCGCAACACGTTAGTCGGCACGTTAGTCGGATGGAGAACGCGGCATTTATGGCCGAGGAGATGAGACCGCAAATGGGCGGATGACCCAGACCATGGCGCCGGCAAACAGCAAGGAGCCGGCTGCCGCAAAGAGTAGAAACCAATAGAGTTGATCGAACAGTGCAAAGCCCACCAACGTCACTGAGAAATCTCGGCTGGCGACATTTTTCAACATGACGTCCGCCCAGGCTGCATGAGCAGGGGTTCTCCAGCCACTCGCGGTTTTAATCTTTTGCGCCTTTTCGACAAGTAAGAATGAGAGGCCGTTGCCGAACACCGCGGCGACGCCCAGCGCGAGAGGAATCCAGTCGTTCACTTGTCCCATGTGGGTCGTATAGAGTCCTACAGCAATGCCCGCAAAAATTGCCATGTGCACGATGTTGTCCAAGGCAATATCGAGCCAGGCACCAAAGGGCGACTCGGTAAAGGTCAACCGCGCGACTTCGCCGTCGCAGCAATCAATCACGGCCGCCAATTGAAACAAGAGGGCTGCCACAATACCGGCACCGTACGTACCCATCCCAAACCCAGCCGCAGCAACCAGACCGATTAGTCCGGCAAGGACTGTGATAGAATTGGGCGAGAGCCCCATGGTGAGAAACAGGCGTGTGAACCAGCGAGAAACCTTGCGATTGAAATAGCGATCGACGAACCCTTCAAATTCCCCTTTGAGCGAATTGAACAACTTCTTTTCAGCTGTTTGGACGTCAGCCAGGGATTGGACGGGTTGATACCAATGACCCCTCCTCTCTTCAGCCGAGACGACATGCACTCGACCATCCGCTGCGGCCCGCTCAAGCCACTGCCGGATCGGAGGGCTTCCCTTCTCACTCGCCGATTGATTGGAGGTGTTCATCAGACTCGCCGGCACGACCACCAGCTCGGCGACACGCAAGGCCGGATCATCGAAACGAGGAGCGGTGAAGATTGCCGGGTGACCGGACGGGACCTTCGATCGCACGCCCCGCACCATGAGCTGATCGACCTGCCTCTGTGGGGTTTGAGAGACGACGATGGCCTGACCGTCCTGTACATCACGCCGCAACCGTTCGATCAACCCTCGAGAGAATACACTATTGACGCTCGCAACCAACGCAAAGCCGTGCACTTCGGCCGCCAACGCTTCCCATGTCCTCGGATCGTCGAGAGGAAACTCACGGACCGGCATCCATCGGACGGGAATCGTGACGCGCGGCCCTTTGCCGAGCACCTGTTTCAACTGCTCCTCCTCAGAACCGGAAAGGACGATTAATTGACGGATCCCCGCCCGTTGCAAGGTAAGCACGGTCCGTTGAAAGAGCCCGATCCCCACGACGCTCGTCAGAGGCCCCACGTCGCCGATCGGCGATCCGATCGGATCGCCGAATACCCCGACAGACGGCAGCAGAATCGCCGTCGCCAGTCCTTGGATTTCGGCTCTTCTTTGAAGGATGCTCTTACTCATGATTCCATACACAACCGCGTCTGCTCGCCGATGATTCCTTGCGCAGTGCCTTCCCCATCGGAAATCCTACCATAGTGAAGACTGTCTCATAATCTTGGCAAAACTTCCAATTCAGCTTTTTTTACATCCTCGATAAAATCGATCTCGGTCCAGGGCAGTCCTCCGATCCGTTCATAACCGACCCGCACGTCCTGAAAGTATTGCCTCAACGCATCCTCGTACTCCATATCCCACGAGCCTCTGTCGATGTAGCCACTGAGCGAGGAGACGACGCGAGGCGTATCGGCATGCCGAACTCTAAGAAACCCAACCCCTTCACCGGCGTAGTCGTACTGTTCCGGCATGCTCTTTGTCAGCGCGATAACTCTCCCCCCCGTCACGACCACCATACATTCTTCTCCGGTCTGCTTCACCGTCTCATCCATCAACAGTACATTCTCAGAGGATGACGACACCAGACGCCGTAGGATTTCCTGATGGAACAGCACGTCGGCATCCATCACGATCGTATCGTCGCCAAGCGCGGTTCGTGCGATCCAGAGCGAGGAAATACTGCCTCTATGAAACTGCTCGTTGACCAGGAACTTGACGTTGACACCGCATGCATCCTGTTCGACCGCCGCACGAATCATTTCCTGCTTGTACCCAACCACGATCTCCGCCTGGCGAATCCCGACGGAAGCCAGCGCCTCTAAGTAGCGATGCAGGAGCGACCGCCCGCCGATCTCAATGAGGCATTTCGGGCGATGTTGAGTGACTTCCCACAGACGTTTTCCCACTCCCGCTGCGAGGATGATCGCCTTCATGCCGATTTGCACACGTGCTCGAAGGCGTCCAGAAACCCGCCAAATTGTTCCTCGGACAATGCCCCCATACTGGCCACACGGAAAATCTTGTTTTCCAGGTTGCCTTGACCGGCATAAATGACATAGCCCTGCTGCTTCAGGCTGTCATGCAATGCGTGGTAGGAAACACCATCCGGCAAGTGATAGGCCGTGATGGTATTCGATTGCCGGTCCGCCGGAAGGAATGCTCTCACACCGAGTGTAGTCATTCGTTCACGGATCAGAGTCGCCATCTTCTTGTACCGTTGGATGCGATTGGCCACGCCTTCTTCGAGTAGTTCGTTGAGTGCTTCGTCGAAGGCATAGTAGACCTGCACCGCGGGCGTGAAGGGAATCGTGCCTCGTCCCTCGTTGTCGATGTAATGGGTCAGATGAAGATACCAGGAGCGCTTCGGGTACGAGCGCATTTTCTCGACGAACCCCTTCCGCACCAGCACGAACGAGACGCCTGGGAACCCCTGGATACACTTGCCCGCCGTCCCCACCACCATGTAGATGTGAGACCGCCCAATGTCGATCGTCTCGCCCGCCAGAGCGCTGACGGCATCGAGCACAAACACCCGATTCTGATTATCGACGATCTCGGCGATCTCGTGGACAGGATTGAGGAGTCCGGTGGTGGTCTCATGGTGCACCATGCCGACGGCATGCACTTCCTGATGCTGTCGCAAGGCAAGAAGCAATCTTTCTGGATCGGGCCGAACCGTCCATTCATATTTCAACTCGCTTACCCCCAGGCGATTGAGGCCCACGATTTGAGACATCCGTTCACCATAGACGCCGTTGTTGAGGATGAGCATACGGCGGCCATGAGGGAGCGACGACATCAAGGCGGCTTCGACGGCAGCCGTCCCTGATCCGGTCATCACGACGGCGACGTATTCTGATTCAGCTCCGGGGACAAAGGCCTTGAGCAGTTTGGCTTGGATGCGGTAAAGCAGTTCGGAGAATTCATCTTCTCGATGGCAGATATCGGGTTTCAGCAATGCCTGCCGTACCCGCTCGGAAACGTTCACCGGCCCGGGATTGAGGAGAATCATGCGCCAACTCCGGGACTGAGAACTGAGGACTGAGGACTGAGGAGCGGCGCTGCCGTGATTCGCATCTTTCCTTTTCGGTTCTCAGTCCTCGTTGCTCAGTCCTAGGCAATGGCTTTCATGAACCGATGGGTGATGTCCGGCGGATCGTGCAAGACACGTCCGGCATCTTCCACAAATTCGTTCACCTTGATGAGCAACATGCTGGGCCCATCCTTCTTCAACATGTCTTTGAACTCGTAGACCAGATCATCGCGATCAAGCACCCGTTCCACATTCACGTAGCCCGCCGACTTCGCCACTTTCTCCAGCGGCACCACGTTGGAGATCGTGGGCTGGTTCCCGGTCGTTCCGTACACTTCGTTATCGAATACGACGTGGATAAAGTTTTTCGGTTTCAACGCACCGACCGTCGCAAGAGTGCCCATTCCCATTAAGACATTCCCGTCGCCATCGAAGGTAATCACCTGTTTATTCGGCTTTGCGAGTGCGACACCGAGCGCGATCGCCGGGGCATTCCCCATGGAGCCGATCATGTAGAAATGAGTGGACCGATCCGCGATCTTGTGAGCCTCGCGCGAGGGAAACCCGTTGCAGATAATGACAGGCTGATCAGTCAGCAGCTCCAACAAGACCGCCATGGCCTGCGCTCGGCTGATCAATGTGCCTTGCTCGGGCCTCATCTCACCACCTCGTCACATGTCACGCGCCAACCGTGAATCGCTGTCGCTGATGACCACCCATGCCGTTCGATTGACGATCGACCATTGATGCGCGACATGTACACGTTCACGGATGCAAGCCCTTCACGACGCCCTTGGTGATGAGCAATGCGACCGGAATCTGTTGCTGCATGAACGTCTGGGCCACCCACCTAAAATCTTCGATGGCCGTCTTTTCGGTCAAGGTACGATGCGGAATTTTGACGGTATCGAGCAATTGCGGCATCACTTCTCCCATCACCACATGTTCCGGAGCATCCTTTCCTCCTTGACCCCGCCATGAAACAATCAGTATGCAGGGTTGCTTATAAATCATATTCAGCGAAATGAGCGTATTGAGAGAGGTCCCGAGTCCTGAATTCTGCATGAGCACGGCGGGCGTTTTTCCGGCCATATACGCGCCCGCAGCCATACCGACCGCTTCATCCTCCCGAACGGCAGGGGTGTAGAGTCGACGGTTCATGAGTTCCGCAATGATCCCGCCCAGGATCGAATCCGGTACGCCGGTGAAAAAATTGACCCCCATGTCCTGCATGGCTTGTACGAACACGTCGCTTTCAATCATTGAGAGTTTCCATCTGAAATATTGCCACACACCTGCGAAGGCCGGCGCATTATAAGATACGTCCTGCGGGGTTCTCAAGAACGATCCGCGGTTGAGTTGACTTCCTTCGCATGTTAGCGTTAGTGCCAATACGGCTGTTGTCTGATCCGCATCAAGAGATGAAAGATCCCTTTCGATCAGCATCCCCTACTTGGCCGTTGGTCCTGATTGTCCTGATGGTTGCGATCATGATCGGCGCCGGCTCGACATGGGCCGTTCCCATGATAAATGACCCGAAGGGATTTCACGATATTCCTTGGGGAACCTCCTTATCTGAGCACCAGGATCTGGAACCGATCCACTCAGATCCACATATCGTCGAATATCTCCGCAGAACAGAGCCGTTGTCATTCGCGGGAACCGAGATGACCAGCATCCTCTATGTCTCGATGGACGACCAATTCGCGCGTGTCATTATTCGGTATCAAGGGGACCACGTCCATCGCCAGGTGCTGGGTTTTTTGGAACACCGCTTCGGTCGGCTGGAGCGTGTTCCCGGGCAAATGGCCCGTGGACTCACCCAACAATACAACTGGCGCGGGGCCGACACCGAAATCAATCTGACATATCAGGCAGGTACTGAGCGTGGCTACATTTTTTTCGATAGTCGCACGCTCGCCCCACGATTCAATGACGACATCACCGGATCCCCATAAATGGCTCGATGAAGGCGTTGCTCTGCCCCAGACCGGATAAAAGTTTCCATTGACAACCGTCGCACGCTTTCGCATCATAGTGCCCCCATGACCAACGCCGCAAAACTTCGAGCTGCATTAAAAAGACCGGGAGCCTTGAAAATAGTCGGAGCTCACGATGCGCTCAGCGCCCGTCTCATCGAACGAGCCGGTTTCGACGGTGTCTGGGCAAGCGGCTTCGCCATTTCAGCCTCTCTGAAATGCATTCCCGACGCCAGTTTCATCACCTCAAGCGAGCAGCTCGACGTTGAACGGAATATCGTTGAGGCCGTGACCATTCCCGTGATCGCCGATTGCGACACAGGATATGGCAACGCGCTGAATGTCATGCGGACCGTCACTGACCGCGAGCGGGCCGGGGTGGCGGCTATTTGCATAGAAGACAATGTCTATCCAAAGCGCTGCAGTTTCTACGCCGGCGTTCGACGGGAATTGATTCCCATTGAAGAGCACTGCGGCAAGATTCGAGCGGCGAAAGCGGCTCAGGTCTTCCCAGAATTCATGGTTATCGCCAGAACCGAGGCCCTCATTGCCGGTTGGGGACAGGAAGAAGCGCTGAAACGCGCTGAAGCCTATGCAGACGCGGGCGCCGACGCAATCCTCATCCATTCGAAATCGAAAAAATTTGACGAGCTGAAGGCCGTGTACAAATTGTGGTCCGGGCGCGTCCCGTTGGTCGTGGTTCCCACGATTTTCGACCAGACCACCGCTGCAGAAATGGAAGAAGCAGGGGCGAAGATCATTATCTATGCCAACCAACCGGTACGGGCGGCCATTCGTGCGATGACAGACACGCTTGGCCTCATCAAGCAGGACACGCGCCCCGGAGCGGCGAACGACCGCATTGTCACGCTACCCGAAGTGTATGACATTGTCGACGTCCCGCAAATGGAGCAAGACGAGAAACAGTTTCTGCCGGTGGGAAGCGAACGAATCACCGCGATTATCGCTGCTGCCGGATTCGAAAAACAGCTCCTGCCGTTGATCGAGGATAAGCCAAAGTGTCTGCTCGACATTAAAGGGAAAACTATCCTCGATCGCCAGATCAGCGCACTCAACGAATGCAACATCAAAGAAATCGCATTGGTTCGCGGGTATAAAAAAGAAGCGATCTCGCTCCCCAATATCCGCTACTACGACAACGATCGTTACGAAGAAACCGGCGAACTCGTTTCGCTCTTCTGTGCTGAAAATGAGTTAACAGGGCGGACCATCATTTTGTACGGCGATATCATCTTTGATACCGCGATCCTTGAAAAGTTGCTCAAGAGTCCCGCCGACATTGCTCTGGTTGTCGACCTGGCTTGGTTTGATCAGGAACAGCGGAGTGCTCAGCCGACCCATCTCAATCCGGATCTTGTCTCACTGGCTGCCCCTCCCGGCAAAAGCTATTTGTCCCGATTTGTGATGCCGGAGGGTGAGCACCAGGTGGTCAAGATCGGCCAGCAACTTCCGCGTGAACTGGCGCATGGTGAATTCATCGGTATGGCCATGTTCTCAGAAAAAGGCACCCAGGCCCTTCGCGAGTACTACCACATGGCCCAGAAACAGCTTCAGTCCTCCCCGTTCCACGAGTCAGCAAGCTTGGCCAAGGCATCTTTTACCGATATGCTGCAAGAACTGATTGACGAGGGCTATCGCATCCAAGCCGTCCCGATTTTTAAGGGATGGATGGAAGTCGATTCCTTCGAAGAGTACCAAAAAGCCTGGGCCAAGATTCGACAGTAATTCCCTGATCATACGGTAGCTGGCCTCTCTCACCACTGGAAATATTCTTTACAGGTGGCGTCTCATCTCGCTTCTCGTAAGTCAGCTCTATTGCTGAATTGATTAGGACAATATTCCCAACGAAGCTATGATGGTGAAACTGACGATGAGTGGCCGAAAATCTTACGTGCCTTTAGATAATCGTTATGCCGAACGGGTAGCCGTCACGTGTCGCGTGCGCTATGTCGGTGAAGTTCCGACGCAGCCGCACCAAGGCGAAGGACTCACAAAAAACATATCTGTTTCTGGTTGCCACGTCATCAGCGACCGCCCCGTAACACGTGGAACATTATTGGCTCTTACCATTCTGCTCCCCGATGGATTACCCCAACTTTTATTGAAATCGGCGCATGTTGTATGGGTGTCGGGTTGTCAATTTTCTGTTCGATTTATGGATCTAAACCGAGACCATCGAAAGCGGCTGCAATCTTTCATTTGGAAAAGCATTTCTCACCACACCGTGAGCGACCAACGGACGCGATTCCGACTTATGTAGCTCCGTCCCTGCCTTCCTATACTGTCGGGATACTTTTCATGAACGATCTTACACAGCTCATCTAGCTCTCAAGATTTCCCATACAATCCCCAGAACCAGGCTTTCCGCGCCACTTCTAACATAAGGATTTGTTCTTATCCCCCTTCTGGGTTGGAGGCTCCCCCTCATCCAGTGGGAAGGCAAGATTGACACTCAACGCTAGCCTTCCTTCATACGAAGTCTCCGAATATAGGTATACAGCCAGGAGGTATAACGATGAAACAGGTGAAGCACTTGAGACAGCCGGAAACACCATACTCATCCCATTCGATTGAACGCCGCAGGATGAGAAGAACTTGTGCCTCCTTTGGCCTTATGTATTCAGGAATTAATGGGGATGACGTTCTCATTGGAGACGGTAACGCTGTCGATCTATCCGAAGGCGGATTAGGCATTCGTGGAAACTGTCCTGTCAATGTTGGCATGGAGTTGACCTTGTTTCTATATCTCCTGGACGATGAGGATCCCCTATTTGTTTCGGAAGCGACGGTCGCCTGGACGGCGGGATCTCTGTTTGGTGTGGAAGTGAAGGAAGTGAACCTCCATGATGCCGATCGAATGCTGTCGTTTCTCCGTGCTCAATCGGTTGGTCAAGCCTAGTCGGTTTGATAGCCCAACAATTGCTTCCCGGTTGGGAAGGCCAACTAGTTGCTGAGAGCCATGTCGCCCTAGACACCACAAACTTCAGAAGGCTCCACCTACCTCTAGTGCCTCTATCCTCTCAACCGTTCGACTTCAATGATCGATTCCACCTTGTCTCCCATACAAGCCTTATGCTAATTCATGGTGAGTGAATACTTACTCACCATGAATAAAGCAAGGACATCTCCTCGTCATCGGCATCAACCGTCACGAACCCCAGGTCATGAGCGACAGGCCAGCTTGATCAGCGCTGCGACATCGTTGTTTGCCGCAAACGGCTTTACCGGAACGACCACTAAACAAATCGCCAAGGCTGCCGGTGTCAGTGAAGCACTACTCTTCAAGCACTTTCCGACCAAGCATGCGCTATACACGGCAATTCTTACAGAAAAGGCTCGATACTCCGAATTGCGAGAAGCCGTCGAAGAAGCAACCAACAAACGAGATGATGAACGGCTCTTTACATTGCTCGCCAGCTATCGGATCAGAAAGGGTGCAGATCCGACGATGCTTCGCCTACTCCTGTTCAGTGCCTTGGAAGGGCATGAGCTGTCCACCATGTTTTTTCAGCAGCAGTATCGAGTCTTTCACGATCTTCTTGCCGACTACATTCGGCGACGCATCGAGGATGGCGCGTTCCGTCCGGTCGATCCAGTGCTTGCCGCCAAAGCCTTCTTCGGTATCATCCTCCACCATCGGCTCCTGCACGATATTTTCGGGTTACCAATGCGCCTATCCCATGAAGCATCGGTGATCGAATATGTTTCTCTTTTCCTCAGCGGGATCGTCCGGCAGTCACCGGACTCTTAGCTGAGAGGCACCACCATGAGCCCACTCGTCCGACATCCATTTCTAACCCTTGGGATCGTCATCTTTCTTGCGATCACGGTTCTCGTAGTCTTTCGCTTGAGCACGGGTGCCAAAGCCGACATGAAGAAGTCTCAGCTCATTACGGTAGGCGTTGTGTCCCCGCTACGACAGGATCTCGATATTCGTCTAGCCTACACAGCGGACATATCGCCCAATCAAGTCGTGAATATCTTCTCGCGGGTCGACGGATACATCGCCAAACTGCATGTCGATAAGGGTGATCTTGTTAGGACGAATCAGTTACTCCTTGAAATCGATCATACCGATTATCAACATGCCGTCAATCAGGCAAAAGCCAACCTTTCATCCGCCAAGGCAAAGGTCTCACAACAGGATGCGGCGGTTCGCAGCGCCAAGCTTACGTTCGATCGCATGCAGGTCCTCATCAAAGACCAATTTGTCTCACAGCAAGATCTGGATAATGCGCAGGTCAACTTGGACGCTGCCAGAGCAGCACACGAAGCCCTACAAGCACAGCTCAACCAAATGGAGGTGGCCTTGGCCCAGGCGGAGACTAACTTAGCCTACTCTTACATCCGAGCCCCGTTTCCCGGCTATATCGCAGAACGAAATTTAGACACTGGGGCCTACGTAACCAGTGCAACTGCAAGCACCTCGACCATGTCACGAGGCATCATGAGCTTGCACGACATCAATACGGTCCGTGTGCTGATCGAAGTCGTCGAGCGCGACATTCCGTTGGTGAAGATCGGCCAAAAGGCTGAGCTTCGTGCCGAAGCGTATCCAGACCAGGTGTTCGAAGGAACCGTCACACGTATCGTCCAGGCCTTGAATCGCTCGACACGTACCATGACAGTGGAAATCGACTTGCCTAATAGAGACCGTCGATTAAAAGGCGGAATGTTTGCCCGAGTCGAGGTCATGGTGGCAACTCATCACCAAGCGTTACAGATTCCCATTGATGCCGTCAGTCGCCTAGAAGATGCGCAATATGTCTATGTCGTCCGAGAGGGAAAAGCCCAGCGAGTGAGTATCGAGATCGGTACCCATAACAACAATCGGGTCGAAATTCTCAAGGGCTTAAGCGGAGATGAACAGGTCGTCGTCTCCGGAAAAGATTTGGTGCACGATGGGACGCCCGTACAAACCCAACCGCTTACCAAATCATGAGTGCTGAGTCCTGAGTAGAGCTATTGAGAACCGTACCATGAGAGGTCCCGGCGTTTATAGAGTGGTTTTCTGCTCCGCCCCCAGCACTCACTACCCAGCACTACCTTTATGTGGCTGACCTTACTCGCATTGCGCAATCGCATCGGCATTCTGATGCTCTCGCTCGCGATGGTGGTATTGGGGCTGACATCTCTGCAGCGCTTGCCGGTTGATCTCTTCCCGCAAATCCAGGTTCCGGTCGCCTTCGTTGGTGTTATTTACAAAGGCGCACCTCCTCTCGACATTGAGCAGAGCGTCGTCTACCCGATTGAAAAAGCCGTCAGTTCTGCTTCCAATGTCGAACATGTCGAATCGTTCAGCAAACAGGGTCTCGGAGCCGTGCAAATCTGGTTCAACTGGGGGGCCGACATCAATGTCGGCCAGATGGAAGTGATGCAGCGCATTACCCAGATTTTGAATAGCCTCCCACCGGGCATTCTGCAGCCCTTTATCGTCAAGTTCGACGTTTCCAACATACCCGTTTCGATCGTTTCAGTATCGAGCGATGGGTTGGACGAGCGGGCGCTTTATGATCTCGCCTACAATACGATCGCCCCACAAATTGAGCAGATCGCCAATGTTGCGGCGGCAACTGTCGAAGGAGGCAAGATCCGCCAGATCAATATCAACCTTGATCCGGCGCTCCTCAGCGCCCGTGGGCTTTCCATTCTTGACGTCGTGAAATCCGTCAAAGCCTCCAATTTGATTCTGCCTTCCGGCAATATCAAAGCCGGCAACCTTGACTACAATGTGTTCACGAACAACCAGTTTCGAACGGTGGAACCGATCCAAGACGTAATCGTGAAGGTGAATCCGCAAGGCAACCCAGTCCGCGTTCGCGACATAGGAACCGTAACAGACTCGTCTGATATCCAAACGAACATTGTTCACGCCGATGGAGCCAGATCTGTGTTTCTTCGTGTGAACAAGCAACCGATCGCCAACACCGTCGAGGTTGTCGATGCCCTGCGCGCAGCTCTTCCCAAGATGTTGGGTATCCCGGAAGGAGTAAAACTCGGTATTTCGTTCGATCAGTCACTCTATATCCGTCAATCCATCCACAATCTGATTGAACAGACCCTTCACGGCTCGCTATTGGCCGCAGCCGTAATTCTCATCTTCTTGCGCAACCTCACGAGCACCGCGATCATTTCCGTGGCCATTCCGCTCTCCATGCTCGTGACGTTTATCGTCCTCTATTTTACCGGTCAGACCCTTAACGTCTTCACGCTTGGCGGGCTTGCACTCGGGATTGGGCGACTGGTTGATGACTCAATCGTGGAACTGGAGAACATCCAGCGCCATCTGAATACCAATTCCAGCCGGTGGGATAGTATCCTCAAGGCCGCCCGGGAAGTCGCGATGCCGATCTTTGCGTCGACCGTCACGACGGTGGTGGTTTTCCTCCCGATGTTCTTCGTCGTCGGGATCGCGCGTCTGTTGTTGATACCGTTGACCGTGACGATCGCGATTGCGCTTTTCACTTCTTTCTTAGTCTCCCGCACGGTGACGCCGGCGCTTTGCTACAAATTCCTCAAACCTGAACAAGAGGCCTGGCGGTCAATGCCGAGCTGGTTTACCAAACTGATGGAGTGGAGCCGCAACCGATATGAATCTCTCGATAGAAGTTATGAAGACTCCTTGCGGTGGGTCCTGGGCCATCGCCGGATCTTTATGGCTTTGGTGCTGCTATTCTTTGTCGGGTCGCTCACTTTGGTTCCGCTGATCGGGACGGAGTTCCTGCCGGTTTCCGATGAGAGCCAGTTTCGCATCGTCCTGCGGGCGCCGGTCGGCCAACGGGTCGAAAAGACCGAACAGCAGGTCTCAGAAGTCGAACGGGTGCTCCAAGCCAATATTCCCGCGACCGAATTGGAGAAAATCGTCTCCAGTACAGGCGTCTTGTCGCAAGGCCGTTCGTCGCTCTTTAACCCCAATACAGGCCCTCATACGTCTTCGATTCAAGTGTACTTGGTCTCACCGGACAAACGGAACAGAACTCAAGTCGAGATCATGAACGATGTGCGCCCGAAGATCGTCAAACTGTTTGCCGGGGTCTCGATGTATTTCGATCCCGGTGGTCTCGTCAAACGCGTCACGAGCTTCGGCTCTCAAAAGGCTGTTGATGTGGAAATCTATGGCTATGATTTCGAAAAAGCGAGAGATGTCATCGCTCGTGTCAAAGAGATCATAGAGCAAACTCCCGGCCTGGCGGATATTGAACCGAGTCGGGAAGAAAACTACCCGGAGGTCAACGTCACGGTCGATCGAGAGAAGGCGGCTCTGCTCGGCATCAGCGAAGCCGACGTGGCCAATACTGTCCTATTTTCTCTGAATGGAAACGGCCAAACCGACCCGATCATTTATACGGATCCTCAAAGCGGTAATGAATACTTCATCAGCGCCTGGCTCGCTGAGGAGCACCGAAAGAGTCTCACCGATCTGGAGAATATTCTCCTCACCACCAACGTCGGCGAGCCTGTCTTACTGAAGAATGTGGCGTCCCTCAAGTTGAACGCAGGCCCCGTGAAAGTCGATCGGAAGTATTTCCAACGCGTGGTTCACATAACGGCTAATCCTACTACCCGGACACTTGGCGAGATTGCCGAAGATCTCGAGTCGGCGTTCGCCACACTCCAGTTGCCGGCAGGCTTCAGCATCAAGCTGGCAGGGCAGATTCAGCAACAGCGCGACACCTTCCAAGGATTGCAGTTTGCGATCATCCTGGCGCTCTTATTGGTCTACATGGTCATGGCCGCACAATTTAAGTCGCTCATCGACCCATTCATCATCATGTTTTCAGTCCCGATGGGTTTCCCCGGTGTCATTTTGATCCTGTTTCTGACGAATACGACGCTGTCCACCACATCGATGATGGGCATCATCATGATGTTCGGGATCGTCGTTTCCAACGGTGTCCTGTTGGTCGATTACACCAACGTGCTGAGGCGCAGAGGAGAGTCACTTCACCGGGCAGTCGTGACCGCCGCACGAACGAGACTGCGCCCGATTCTCATGACCTCACTGGCCACGGTCTTCGGCCTTCTTCCCATGGCGATCGGCCTTGGAACCGGCGGCGAAACCAACGCTCCCCTGGCACGGGCGGTCATCGGAGGGTTGAGCGTCTCTACACTCCTCACGTTGTTCCTCGTCCCAACGATGTACGCGATTTTAGAAGAACGGTTCCCGAGAAGACTTGATTTGGAAACGCGAGATCACCAGCAAGCTCAGGCGGGCGGGATTCCTGCTCCGGAGTAATGCTCGTTACCTCTCAACAACGTTCGGGAACAAGGATTTCAGCTGCATAGCCAGCCCGATATCCCCGGTGACTTGCAAACGGCCCGACATCGCCATCGTCATCCCGCTGAACTGCCCATTTAAGACCCCGATGCAGTCCTCTCCGGTCATCGAGAGGGTCACATGCGGATCGGCATGGGTTCCATCCCTCACGACGCAGGTTCCATTTTGCACCAGCAGATGGTACTGGCCGCCTTGGTTTCCTCGGAGGTCGAACTGGTAGACGGCATCAAGATCTTCGGCCGCCTCTTTATCGAGTTTTGACGGAAGTGAGTCGAGCACCTCTTTGACGGTCGTGGCTTTCATGTCTAGACAATACCTATGGCATTGGATGGTGGGTAACGTATTCGGGGGCGCTCCACTAACCTAGCGCCCCCGAAGCAAAGTTAATGTGAACAAAAATTTCAGTACCGGAGTGTGGCGGTCGCAACACTACGACGAGCGACGAAAAACTCTTTGGAAAACGACTCGACGACCGCGGGATCATACCCCTTGCAGCTGAAAATGTCGAGGTAGGCGTGATTGGTTTCATTCGCAAAATGGCCGCTGATCAACGAGGTCGAGATCAGCTGCACCATGGAGTAGCCGGCTACACGGCCTTCGCCAAAATCGACGACCTGGCACTCGCCGAACCGCTTCATGTCGATGAGTGCACAGAGCTCAACCACATAGCGCCTGATATGGTCTGCATCACGAATAAGATCTGGATTGCAATCGTAGAGATCAACAGCGGTACAGAGCCCCCATGCCTTGCCGCTTCCCACCATGTCTTGAACAGGTTGGACAGCAGCCGCAGTGGCGTTGGATGGTAAGATCGCGGACTCGGAACTGGCTGAGGTACTCATAGGGGGTTGATCCCTTTCTGTAAAAGGTTGTGTTGACAGGAACGATCATGCGTGAACTATACCATAAATTCTCTTGCTATGAAGTAAGAACCGTGAGGAATATTTCGGCTTTTGAACGAGAAAGCGTCATCACCAATTGGTTGACAAGGTCACGGAGCTCAGGAACAATATGCCTCATGCCATCCGCCTCTAACACATCCCGGATCGAGTTACCTGATCGCCTCTGCACTTGGTGCAAAGTCCTCATGAGGAAGCGCCTGGTGGGCGGCAACCAGTTTATCCATTACACCTGCCCAAAATGCATCTTTCAACACACCACCAGGCAAGGACCCAAGCTTCAGAAACCGGCTCCATGATTCTGGCCCAAACCCCTCCGGTCTAATAGTACTTCTCCCGGTAAATCGGGCATAACCCCTTCGTCTGAATGTACGCCGTCACGTCCTTGATCATGTTTCCATTACCGCATAGATAGACGGCTAAATCCCGAACCGATGTCACTCGTTCCTGGACGAGACTCGATACTCGCCCTCTACCTCCGGTCCACTCCGGTCCTGGCTGTGAGAGGGTCATCACAAAGGAAAAATGCGGATAGCGGTCGGCCAAATCTTGGAACTCGTCTTGGTAATACAGGTCTCGCTCGCTTCTGACTCCCCAGAACAGCGTCAGAGGTCTGGTGCCATCTCCCTCAAGTTTCGAGAGGATCATGGATCGAAAGGGAGCAATTCCCGTCCCGGTCGCCACAAACAGCATCCGTTTGGTCGGATCCTCTCGCAGAGTGAACGATCCGGCCGGTCCCTTAAAGCGCACGGGGTCTCCTTCCCGAAGACTGAATAGGTAGGTCGATCCAGGACCTCCTGGAACCAGATTGAAGAGCAAGAGCACCCGATCGGAGGTTGAGGAAGGTGAAGCAATGGAATAAGGACGCGTGACCGGGTAGGGATCACCTTCCTTTGATATGTCGAATGAGATAAATTGCCCGGCTTTAAAACTTATGTCCTCAGGCTCATAGAGGGTAAGCTCTAGTTCGCGGACATCGTGGGTTAAATTCCTAATCCCACTCACCTTAGCCTGAACAGATTCCATCGACGGCTGATTCCTCTATTCTGACTACCCACAGCGATCTCGTTACGGTAACACATGTCATCTCTGGCCGTTGGCATCTCGCGAAGATCCTCCAAACCAACAGCATTTTTTAGTGGTATGACTCGAAAGCGCTTGAAACCTATCGTCACCTGGAAGAATAGCCTAGCCTATTTCCCAACCCACATTTTCAAAGGAGGCACTGCAGGCGAGTGCGGTCTACCATGCGTCGATGCGCCTAACCGCGGGAAAACCTACTCTGGACATGATCGTCAAGAATATGAGTCAATCGTTCTCGATTCTCCGGACCGATTGAAACAATTTTTGCGCCTAATTTAGGTGTGCGCACGTGTATGACTTCCAACTCACAGACTAAGGACCTTCCATGCTCCAGTTCGATTCCGAGTTGAAGCACATCACCGCGCTTCACGAACAGACGGCTTTCCAGCCGGACGCCGGACTCGCTGACATCAAGCACCTTGCACGGCGCCGAGAGCGAGCCGCGCTGCAACCGGCCGACACAGCCGACATCCACACGCGAGTGCTTACGCTTGAAACCCATAACCCATCCTTCTATTTCCGGCATCATACCAGGAGGATGGATCCTGCCGAAGTAATTACAGAAATACCTAAAGCTTTCCTCTGATCAAGGCTCGCACCTGTTCCATACGTTTGCGGTTGACGCCCAGATCGCTGTAGCCTGTGCGGGAAGCAGAACGAAAGTGAACCGTCTTCGTGGTTTCATCGAAGAGAAACTCCACATCATCGACGAAGCGGAGCAGCAGGCTGGTGAACTCGTAGCGGAGGTAGGACTCGTCTTCTTCGACGAGTTTAGTCCGAGGCAATGTCGCAATCGCCGACTTTAACGCCTCTTTCGCTTCCGCGCGAGACTTCTTGTACTGGAACGGCGCGATGGTGTGGTCCTCATCAGTCGCCTGGGTCGAGACGCAGTTAGGACTGGAAGGGCAAGGTGAAAGCGTACGCTGACTCATTTGGCCAGCACTTTACCCCCTTCCCTCACCGCCTGCAACTGAATCTCTGCAACGACTACAGCCTGATGATAGTCAATAGGAGATACTCATCAGCGTCGGTACTGTCTCAGCTGGTCCCTCCACCTGTACCGAGACTCGCCCAATGATACGCCCGTCTTGGGATTCGACATCGACCCGCCACTCGCCTGGATCAAGGCGCTGCTTGAAACTATAGGCGCGATAGCCGCCCTCGCGCCCACCGGAAATCTTGAGGGGAATTCTATCCGCATGCGTGAACGGCCTCTCGCTATTCGGGCGGAAATACCAATGGTGGTAGATGGTGGTATTGAGATCGACCGGCGCAAAGACGGCGGTGAAGCAATAGATCGGCTGGTTCGAGGGATAGGTCGTATCTGAACGTTTCCAGACCTGATACCACCGCCTTTCATAGGAGAGCTCAAACTGGTCGCCGGTTCGCTTGATCTCATGATACATCCCGCCGAACTTCAGCGACAGCGGCACAGGCGGGATCCAATTCAGGAAATAAAACCCGACCAGCATACCGATCAAAGCCGCGGCAGGAACGGTCACACCGATCGCTTCACCTCGCGATCGGTCCGGATTATTACGATAAATCAACTGAGCCACTCGCAAGATGACCGCGACGCTCACGATCGCTCCAACCACAAAAACCGAAGCATTCATGTAGCCGGTCATCACGGGCAAAAAGAACGTGAAGAACGCAAAACAGACCACTGCATAAAGACTGATCAGCAGCCGAAGATTTGAGAGTCGATCACGCAAAAACTCGTTGGCCACCAAGAGCAGGATAAGCAAGGCAAAGAAGACTGCCGTGCCGGTGAACGTGGCGCTTCGCGAGTAGAAGATTGTATAGGCACTGAAGAGACCACCCAGCAAGAACTGACTCGCCATGGGATAGTAGGGACGGCTCTCCAATACCCAACGCATGAAGGGAGAACATGATGCGAGCTGAGCACGATCCGGCGGGGGCTCAATTCCCAATCGTCCCGTCAGTACGATCAACGCACCCAGTAACGCCAGGTACAGCATCAGCACGAGGTTATCCAAAAGCCGGTCGATTCGCGTGAGAGTCACAGTGTCATAGGTGACACCCGAAAGAAAAAACACGGCCGGCATGAACGGTCTCGCGAGCGCAGACTGAATCTTTGTGAGCGGGCTCATGTCACCACTGTGCGAAATCCCGTTCGATTGTTCAATGAAAATACTGAATCGTGCGGTAGCCCACACCACGTCGTGGACGGATCCTCAGGATGCTCAAAAAGGTCATCGTTAATCACCCGTCCAACCCTGGCGCGCCAAGACGCGCCTTGTCCCAAGCTAGGCCGCAGACGAGAAAAATACCGGAGGCGCACCCTCTGGGGTACGTTGAGGATTTTTTCGAGGCGAGAACAAAGTTGGAGGCCTTTTTCAGCATCCTGTCAAACGAACGCCGGTAACGGGGCATATACGACGGGGTGACCGATCAACCGCTCCAACCATGGCACCATCGCCTCTTCGTGGAGCGGAGCGTGATTGAGGCGCGCCTCGATCCTGAACTGCCCGTTGACTCCGACGATGCCGATGATCGCCGAGGCATCCTCTGCGTCAGGCAATACCGCCTGCGTCTGAAATTCGCAGAGCGTGGCGTACAGGAGACCGTGCGGTTGAATCGCGTTCTGCACCTCCGGCAGATCATCCAGCGGGCAGTGGACGGAGCAGCGATAGACCAGCCGCGCTCCCGGCTCGACCTCCTGGAACTCTGCCAAGGCTGCTTCTGAAAACCCCGTGAGGTAGGCACGAACTCCGGCCGGTTCCGGACTGAAGGTCTCCGCAAGCTTGCTGGCCGGCACGAGAAATTCAAACGCATCGGACGTGTTGTATTCGAACTGACAAGGACCAAACGCATCGGGCCATGAGCAGAAGAACGGAATGGAAGCATCGGAAGGTCGGACGATCACCATGTTCTTCTCCACATGGGTCTCGATCGGCAGGTCCAACACGGTGATCGCGTCGAGGAAGGCGGCTCGCCTCTCATCCAACCAGCTGGTCCGATCGGCATCGCCACGCGTTTCGACGGGCGTGATGACGACCTGAATCTGGAGGCGAACCCGGATGAACGAATGGGCATGCCGAAACCCGATCCAGAACATGGCACGTTGATCATGAAGGTGCAGTATTTCTCGAATGCGCCAGGGATGGCTGATGGAGCAATAGGTGCCGATATCTTGATGACGCTGATAGACCGTATGATAGGCTCCGGATAGAAGAAAGAAATCGCCGCGCCATCGTTCCCGTACATGGACGAGCGTGACATCTTCCGTGGCCCAGGGGTCGAGCTGATCGAAGTCGTCGACCGACCCGACCGTCCAGTCCTCCACATAGCAGATCACATCGCTGGCAGGCGAGACGGGCCTTAACCCGAGTGCGGCGAGCCGGTCCCCTACGGCAAGCGCCTGACTGAAACTCAAGGGCGTCGTCGTTTCCCACCGCCGCTCACGCACCGTGAGGGATCCTTGAAGCCAGATTGAGGTGGTCGTCAACCCTCAAAAACTCAATGCCCCTCTCCACTGGGTCGCAACGGTTCACTCTTGCAGGAGACGCCGTGACGGGCGTAACGCCTTGTTGTCAATCGTCGTGTCGACGATCAGCCGATCCAGTCCGTCTTTCAAGGTCGCCGCCAATTGTTCTCGAACATCATCCTCATTGAACCAAAACACAGTTCGACTCCGCCCCCCTTCAATGGTGCGAATGGTTGTGCTTCGGTCGACAAGGTTCCTGGCCTGAATGGTAAACCGGCTGCTGGTGTCGATCACAGTGGAAAAGACGCGGCTCTTCACGGTCGCGGAGAAATCTTGCACTTGTCCGCTGATGACAATATCGGCATCCGCGGCAGATCCAGCCGAGGCCACACGTACGTTCCATACCCGATCTCGCCACCCACGAGTTCTTACCCGATCGGCAAGTCGCTGAGTGAGCAAGCCCGCAAGCCGATCACCCGACACATCAAACTGCGTGGTTCCTCCCCAGAGATGAGTGCGCGTCCCCACACGGCCCTTGTCCACCCGTCGATCGTCAAACGGCTCGATGGCGATCTTGACCGGGTCGATGTCGGTCACCTGCACCATCGGCGGCTTCTCGCGCAAATCCAGATACCGCATTTCTCCTGTTCCCCTACAGCCGGCCAGCATGGTCACCGTCATGATGGCACAGCCCAGAACTCGTAATGACGATTCCTTCACGGGCTCCTCCCTGTCAAGGTTCAAAAAGAATGGCGGCCCAGTCTACCCAAGTTTGGTGTCAGAGACAATTAGGATAAAAAGTTTACGGGGTGACGAGGGGATGCATTAATCGAAAGGTTTCGCATGCTATCTGGGCCAACTGCCCTTCCCGCACTCGTGGATCTCCTAAAGGCACAGAGCGAACGACCTTCAGGAACGATCGTTCAGCCACCACGGCTGCGATTTGAGCCTTGCGGTCATGGGTGATCGGCAGCGTATAGCCTTCCCCCCGTTTCCACTCCCATAACGACGGTGCCAGAGATAGTTCCAGGTCTCTTCCCGCAAGCTGGTGAAATCGGCCGAGGAGCTGGCGCTTGTATCGTCCCATCTCCGACCCTTCCAGCAATAGTGCACAGGTCACATGATGCCCCCACCAGACCAGCGTACGGAACGTGAACGTGTTCGCGCCGGAGAAATGTTTGGGACAATCAAGGTATTGATAGGGAAAATCCTCCAAATGCTCACCTTTGACCAGCTGATGGAGGTTGGGATCGAAATCGGGAGGGACGACGAGCGACAGACCTTTCAGGTCATTCCGCAATGCGCCATGCGTCGCCTCAAGCATGGCTCGTATTTTGGTCGTGATCGCAGCCTTTTTCCGAAAGAACTGCGGATCGGTCAGCAGCGCGGACTCTTCATCGGTAAACACAAGCGGATGGAGCATCGGCTCTTGGCTATTTATGGCGAGTTTCAAACGCCGAAACAGTCAGTTCGTAGAGTCGGCGGCAGTCGGCACAGCGCAACAACACAAGCTCCTGAAACACATCCATCTCACGGAGCGTCAGAGAGGTATGGTGTGTCGAGAGGCAAGTTTTAAGGAGCGCCTCACCGTGTTGTTCATCCTTCCGTGCGTCTTCCTCGGCCCTTCGTGAAGCTAAGGGTTCTTTCGAACTGACCGTGACAACCGTGAGATAATGGGCTGATCTGCATGAGCTGCAGGAGAGCACCAATGCACGCTCGTCCGTCATTCGCCTGACGGTCACACAAAGGGGATGGACCGACCAGCACTGTTGCAGAAACGCCCCGCTTCGGATGACCTGCATCATGATCGTCTTGATCAACGGTGAGGCGGGGGGAAGTCCCCTCGCCAACGCTCAGGAGTCACACAGGAGTGGCAGAGAATTCAGGGCATGGCTGCCACAGGAGTCCCATCCTTCTTCGGAGAAGGAGAGACGATCCCTTCCTGAACCGAACGACAGGTTTTGCATACCCGAGGTCGTGCTTTCAGAAAGGAGACTTTTCCACTGGCGAGACAACTGTAATGGACGAACTCGTCGCATATCGTACAACGGGACCACCCACCGCGTAAGAGCGTCTTGTCCCGATAGAGGCCCTCTTTGCAAACTTTACAATTACGGGCCTCGACCCCGAGCAGCATCGGCTCCCACTCGCCACCACCTTTTCGAATACTCATAAGAATAGGAGTATAGCGGGACGATCGGCGGAAAAACAAGCGAAGGTGAGGCACTACGTGGCCTTGCCGCGCGAAACCCAATAGCCCGGTTTTCGCTTCAGATGCATCACAGCCACAACCGTCTCTATTCTCGTTCCTTTCGTCTGAGTTGCTCGGTCAGCTCCTCATACACATGCCGACGGTGGCCGACGGCCATCAGACGAATAGCTCGCATTCTTTGATCAACGGCATAGACGATCCGAAAGCGGCGTACGCGATACTTTCGGAGCCCGTCGAGTTCACGCTGGAGGAGGTCTCCACATTCGGGATCAGCTGCAATGGCCCGAACGGCAGACTTGATCGACCGTTTCAGATCGGGATGGAGCGAGCGGATCACTTCGGCGACATGCGGTGGGATGTCCGGACGGAAGAAGGTCACGCAGTGCGCCGCTTCTTCATGGGCGTAAGGGGCTCACCGAATACGTCCTCAAAAGAGAGTCCTTTGTGTTTTCTTCTGTAAAACGCCCGGCTCTCGGCAATTTGACCCATAATCGCCGGATCACTGAGGACATCCACAGTCTCTTTGAGGCGAGTGTACTCATCGACATTCATCAGAATGGCAGCCGGACGGCCGTTCTTCGTCACAACCACTTCCTCCTCACGTTCTTGCACCGCCGCCACCAGTTCAGGTAAACGGGTTTTCACCTCCGACAACGGCAATGTTTTTACCATCACCCACCTCGCTCCCAATATTGACCACAATTCTGGTCATGAGCATACAGCGACAGAGGGAGTATCGTCAAATTGAGAGACAGTAGCCGCTGCACGACGCAAAGCAGGGAGGCGGTGAAATATGAGACGTACCGGCATAGACGCCAGAGACAAGCTGTCGAATGCTGGGAACCGGGGGATGATCGTGATGTCATCACGCCGAGCAATCAGAAGCGCCTCCGCTTGTTTCAGCTTCGCTCAACTGCATACACAGAGCAAGACGTGCCCCCCCTTGCCCAAGTCAAAACCGATCGCACCCCCTTTGTTTCAGCCTCACCTCGCTCCATGTCATGCACGAAGCAAGATGTGATCCTATATCAGACACGTTGAGGACTGCGAGACATAGGAGCGAACGGGGCACCCGTCTTAGTCATAGATACGCAACTTATTGTGCCGCCCTTCGCACCTCAAACACTTGTGACGTAAATCGGACAAGTGGTCGCCATTGCCCCATTGCTTCGTCCAGTAGATGCTGCAACGAACTCGCCCTGAGCCTACTCTGATCCATACTACCGAGTAGTTTCGCCATGTGAGCGAAGTCAGAGACAGTTCGATCAATGAGCGCTTGAATTCCCACATGGGCTGGATCCTCGGGATTGAAGTCTGCCTCCTGAGGCAACATTCCCTGACCCAGGACGTTTGCCAGGGCTGTGTAGTAGTAGAGCCCCACATATGCGTCGACAATTTCCTTCAAAAGCGGCTCTTGGCCCGAAGGATCTGGTCCTCTGACTTGGAGATGCGCAAGGATGGTTGTTGGCAAGGAGGCGACAACTTGAACAAGTTGCATTAACCCTTCATCCGCCGGCTTGGGCTCCACCGCATGGCGCGTAAACCGATCCAGCCATCGGCCGGTAGGCTTCTGAAGCGCATCGGATTGAGCTCTGATTGCTTCCAAAGCTTTTGCGGTCTCCTTCTCGGAGTCCTTGGCTTTTGAATAAAGATACAGGGATAACCAAATGGCGAGGACGCCCAAACCGAGTGCCATCAGCCCCACAGTAGTATTGATGACAAGAACCCAATCCATGTCACGTGCTCCAGTCATTGCCATGACTTTCAACTTATCGCCCAACTAATTGAGCTACTCACCAGCATAGTGTGTAGACACGACTTACCAATCCCGGCGCATTTTCCGCTGACTCAGTAATTCCGTCAAGACTTAGCCAGCACGAGTGATGATTACCCTTCCCCGTTTGACTCATCTCCCATCCTTTGTTACTCTCCGCGCGGATTGATGAGTCCTCAGGAAAACAGACTATATGAACATCGCGGAGTACCTCGAACGAAAACGACTCGAACGTCGATCGATTTCTCGATCTCGTCGCGCCGCCCTCCGTCATCCCACCGACGATCCTGCACGAAAGCATGCGCTACAGTCTGCTCGCAGGCGGGAAGCGGATCAGACCGATCTTGACGATTGTCGCGGCGGAAGCGATCGGGGCGACGACCCCTGGCCTCATGGCGGTCGCTTGTTCGCTGGAATTCATCCACACCTACTCGCTGATCCACGACGATTTGCCTTCGATGGACAACGACGACTTTCGCCGTGGCAAACCCACGAACCATAAAGTATATGGCGAAGCGATGGCCATCCTCGCCGGCGATGCGCTGCTCACCATGGCGTTCGACATCATCAGCCGTCCCGATCTGATGAAAGGCTGCGACCCAGTGCGGCAGGTGCGGTTGGTTCAAGAGCTGGCCTATGGTTCGGGGAACAGAGGGATGGTGGGAGGACAGGTCTTTGACATTCAGGCCGAAAACAAAGACATCGATCTGGATACGCTCCAGACCATTCATAAACACAAGACCGGGATGTTGATTCGAGCCGCTGTCCGAATGGGCGCGGTTGCCGCCGGGGCCACCGAGCGGCAGCTAGACGACCTGACCGGCTATGCAGAAGACATCGGGTTGGCATTTCAGATCGCCGATGACGTGTTGAATGTGACGGGCACGCGCGAAGAGCTCGGGAAGAACCCCAATACCGATGCCGAACGGGGCAAGAAAACCTACCCGACCTTCCATGGTGTGGAAGGGGCAAAGAAGCTGGCCGACGATTGTGTGACCCGCGCCATCAACCGGCTCTCCTCATTTGATTCTTCCGCCGACCCATTGCGCGAGATCGCGCGGTATATCACGGCACGAAAAAACTAGTGCTGAGTGCTGAGCTATGAGTGCTGAGTATCGGAAATCCCTTTCGCCTCCTCCGCTTTTCATTCAACCCTCAGAGCTCAACACCCAGCACTTCTCATGAAAGCATTAGTCACAGGCGCCACCGGGTTTGTTGGAGCGGCGGTGGCACGAGCACTTGTACGAACCGGCGCCGAGGTTCGCGTGTTAGCGCGACCGGATTCCGATCTGCGGAACCTTGATGGTCTTCCGGTTGAACGATCCGCAGGGGATTTGCGTGACCCGGCATCCCTCCGCAAAGCTCTCACCGGCTGCCGCCACCTCTACCATGTCGCCGCCCACTATGCTTTGTGGGCGAAAGATCCTTCGATCTTCTATGACATCAATGTAGCCGGTACCAGAAATTTGCTGGAAGCGGCGCGTGAGGTCGGTGTCGAACGCACGGTCTATTGCAGCACCATCGGGGCGATCGGTTTACCGCCGGGCAGGGGAGTCGGGACGGAGGAGACGCCGGTCTCGCTCGAACAGATGGCTGGCCACTATAAACGCTCGAAGTACCTTGCCGAGCAGGAAGTGCACAAGCTGGTTAAAGAGGGTTTCCCGGTCGTCATCGTAAATCCCAGCGCGCCGGTCGGCGAAGGCGACGTGAAGCCGACACCCACCGGCCAAGTCATTGTCGATTTCATGAAGGGTCGGATGCCGGCCTACATTGAAACCGGCATGAACATCATCGACGTGGATGACGTGGCCACCGGCCATCTGCTCGCCATGGAGAAAGGACGACAAGGTGAACGGTATATTCTCGGCTCAAAAAACCTGTTGCTTCGTGAAGTGTTTGAAATTCTCAGTAAGTTGACCGGCATCAAGGCTCCCGCGCTTAAATTGCCACGGGGCGCAGTGTTACCCCTCGCCTATCTCAATCATTGGCTGGCCAACCTAACTGGCCACCCGCCGCGCATTCCGCTGGAGGGCGTGAAGATGGCGAAGTATAAGATGCACTACGATTGCAGCAAGGCGACCCGAGAACTCGGCCTACCGCAAAATTCCCCCGAAGTGGCGCTGGAGAAAGCCGTGCGGTGGTTCCGCAACCATAAGTACGCATGAAGAAAATTCAGGACCAGGTTGTGAACCATGAGCGCTTGGTTCATCTGAAAGGTCACAACTCAACACTTGATGGAAGCCTTCGATCTCTTTGTTAAGACAATCATCCTCCGCCCCTATGTCTTTATTTTCCTTGCCGCGTTTCTCTTCTCCTCTATCCAATTGATCGGCTGGCCGCGCACCTGGCGCTTCTGGCTGGTCAGCTGGGCAACGGCATTTGTCTGCGAGTTTTCGTCGACGCGAACCGGCATCCCATTCGGCTGGTACTTCTACAATGGCTCGACAGTCGGTCAAGAGCTTTACTTTTTCAATGTACCGTTCATGGATTCCATCTCATTCAGTTTTCTCCTCTTCGCTTCCTACTGTGTGGCGCTTGGACTCCTGCTGCCGTTTGATTTCTCTCCGAACGTCGAGCGTGCCCCTCTCAGGCCTTTGCAATTCGACGTGAAGACCCGCACAGGTTGGATCGTCTTGGCACTGACTGCGTTTCTTTTTGCCTTTATCGACATGGTGATCGATCCGGTCGCCCTGCGTGGTGACCGTTGGTTCTTGGGGAAGATCTACTACTATCCTGATCCAGGCCGGCATTTCGGCGTCCCTTTCGCAAACTACATAGGCTGGGCTGTGGTCGGACTGATTTCGTTGGCGATCTATTTCCCGCTGGACCGGCGACTCCCTCCCATTTCATCGCCTTCTCCAATTACACTACGGCTGTTGCTGGGTGTCGGTCTGTACTATGGAGTCTTGACCTTTAACCTCGGCGTGACGTTCTGGATCGGGGAATCTTTTATGGGAATGAGCGGTGTGCTGATGCATCTGCCTGTCTTGATCATCTTGCTCATTCGGCTCACTCGGGTCAATTAATGGCCGTCGCTTGCTGATGGGTGGTATTCACTTTGCGGAGTTGGTAGAGTGACAAGAAAGATCTTCTCATATGCTCAAGATCTTATTGTCACTATTGGCTATAGCTGGATTCTTGGCGCTCAGCGGAACGCTCTGGCTGGGATATGGGCTATATGCGAGCGGCTTCAGCGCCAGGGTTGAGCCGCATCCGCTTGAAGTAACCATGGTACGACAATTTCGCCGTTTTGCCATTCCCAAAGCGGTCGGCAACATGCCCAATCCTGTTCCCATGAGTCCAGCCGTGTTGATTGAAGGGCTTGACCATTTTGCCGACCATTGCGCCGGTTGCCATGCCAATGACGGCAGCGGTGAGACACAGATCGGTAAAGACGTGTATCCAAGAGTACCGGACCTGCGCCGCCAAGAGATCCAATCGATGTCCGACGGTGAACTGTTCTTTATCATTCGCAACGGCATCCGCTTCACTGCGATGCCGGCCTGGGCGGAAGGCGACATAGATAAGGATAGAGGGAGCTGGAAGCTGGTGCATTTCATACGGCATTTGCCTCACCTGACCCACGAGGAACTGGAGCGTATGCAGTCGTTGAACCCCAAGGCGCCTCACCATGACGAAGGCGCTGAACACCATCACTAGACGTCTCTATGTTAAAGACCTATGAGGATCTGCTAAGAAGCTGCCTGATCCTGCTGGTAGCCTGTGTGTTGCCTACCATCGTCATGGCTGCCGACACAGATCTTCACGTATTAGGCATTGTGACGGCCATCGATGAGAAACACATCGAGGTCAAGACGGCCAAGGGGCCGACCGTCTCAGTCCTGCTCAACAAGCAGGTGAAATTCAAGAACAAGAACAACCCCAAATCGATCGATCCACCGACCGTGAGCGACCGCGTCATCATTGAGGCGACGAAGGACGACAAAACCAAGAAGGTCTCCGCAACGGTGGTTCATTATTCATCCGTAAAGACTGCATCACCACCTCAATAGCCGATGCCGATGATTCGCTTTGAGAGGGCTGTGCACGAATCACCGTTCCACGGAGGGATGCGTCATGCCCTGATGCGCGTTCTCATCACGGGAATTGCGGTATTCTTGGCGATCTCGATCGTCCCCGGCCTGGATGCAGACAGCGTAACAGCCGGCATTGCCGCGGTCCTCGTCCTTACCTTCTTGAACGTGATCCTTCGGCCTATCCTTTTCCTGCTCACCTTACCGTTGATCGTGTTTACACTCGGACTCTTTCTCGTGGTTCTGAACGCACTGCTGCTGGAATTCACGTCATTCCTGGTGAAAGGGTTCACCGTCTCAGGATTCTGGCCTGCCGTCGGTGGCGCACTGGTCATCAGCCTGGTCACGACCATCCTCAACAGCTGGACCGTCGACCGCCGCCTCCCGGATCTCCCGGACGAACCGCGTCGTCCCCCCAAAATCATCAATCCGGATTGAAGCGTTCGACAATTCACGAGGAATTCGCGATTGACGGAACGAGCTTCTCTTTCAGTGACACCAATGGAAGAATCCCCCCAGTTGTGCTCAAATTGTCGGGAGCATCATAGGGGGCTGGGTAGCAGGGGACGATTCCGTGGCTCACCGATTCAGACCTATTCTCCTCGCTGCGGTGCTGGGCGGTCTCTTCGTTCAGATCGCGTGGGCGGATGACCGCCCGCCACCAAAGAGTTTATGGCAGACCGTTAGGACTCTTCCTTCCACCGGTCAACCTTCAATACCGAGCAGGCCGTGGGTTCTCCGCGAGCGGGAGATCGCACTCGATCTCCCGCTCCTGCACGTGCTGAAGGATGCTGGAGCCAGACCCCTTCCCAGGATCACTGTAGAGCTCTTCGATAAACCTAACCCCGAATTGGATGTCACCTCCACGGTATCTCGTATCAACGACACCGCCGTCATCCGCGGCACCTTCAAGCCACCCTCCGTGGGCGACTTTATCTTCGTGGTCGCCGGCAATGTCTTGACAGGGACCATCCAGATGGGGGATCGGCTCTATAAGACGGAACACATTGCCAATGGTCGGCTGCAGCTGGTCGAAATCGATCCCGGCAAAATGCCGCTGGACTAATTCATCGGTGTGCTATCAGTCGATCCACATTCTCCCAGCATAGGGAGATAACCGCTCTAATCGAGGGACTCGTGACGATGTAGCAGCCTATTCCTCGACCTTTGACCTTGCCCCTGTCACTCCTGTATGATTTTGTCATACAGGAGGAACTCATGAAACGTCCGCGCGTACCGATCACCGTCTCGCTCCCGTCGAATCTTGCCGAGAGTTTTGATCGACTTGCGAAGGTAGAAGCTAAGAACAAGAGCCAACTGTTCAGGGAAATGCTCGCCGTCTATGAGCAACGACGGCGGGAAGAACAGTTCCACGAGTTACAACGCTACGGAGTGAAGAAAGCGAAGAGGAAAGGCGTGCTGACCGAAGCCGACGTGGAAAAACTGGTGTTCCAAGGCCGCTGAACGTGCGCGTCGTCTTTGACACGAACATCTACATTTCGGCGCTTGCTCTTCCCGGCGGCAACGCTGAAGCAGCCTACCTTCAAGCGATTAGGGGCAGATTCGAGCTGTATACCTCAGTCGCCATCCTGACAGAAACCGCCAGAGTGCTCCAAATGAAGTTCGATTGGGAGGAAGGCAGGATTCGGTCGGCCGTGCAGGAAATCAGCCAGGTCGCAACAGTGCTCCGTCCACGCCCGACCCTACACATTCTTAAAGACGAGCCGGATAATCGAATCCTCGAATGTGCTGTAGCTGCCCAAGCGCAAAGGATTATTTCAGGTGATCGTCACCTCCTGTCGCTCGGGCGTCATGCGGATTGTGAGATCATCTCGCTGGCAGATTTTCTGGCCGAACTGGATAAGTAACCGTTGCCGTTCAACGAGACGATCTGTAGACACGCTCACCGATAGCTCCGGCATCTCCCTGTAATTCCCTCGACACTCTCCGTCATCCTAATGGCTGATGAATTAATGCGGAGCACTGCTTGTTCTGGCCGCCATTCGTCGCCCAACGCCGATTCCCATCAAACCGAGCAGACCCGAGCCGAACAACAGCAGCGCACCAGGCAACGGCACAGTCGTTAAGGAAGTGATTACACCATCGATACTTGCTCCCATCCCCCCACCAGAAAAAAAGATATTAAACCTGGGCCGTGGCCCGAAGGGGCTGCTTATGGAGGGAGGTACAAAGAGGAAGGGCATCACTCGTGAACATATTTCCAGAGATAGTAAATTGAAACGATCGTGGTACCAGGTCGTTTATTGAAGGGCCGGTAATGGCCTGCTCATTTCCTGACGGAATGAGGAGCACTCTATAGGCATCAGAAAAACCTGAATTCTGAACTTGGATCTCATTTGGCCTTGAATGGTTGGCCATTGAATAGTTTCGGCTTAAGAAACTAACTGAAAAGTTACTGAGAGCATAACTCCCGATCGAATGGTCGTTGACCGCCGATGTATCGGGAGTAGTGGATTCGAACGTATACGATCCCTTGTAGACGTATTGGGAGCGATCGTTGAATTCAAGGGTGAGCTTGCTGAACCTACTAACCCTTCGAAGCTGAAGGTGATCAGCGCCGCCTGCGCCATGCCGTTGATCGACAGGCACAAAGCCAAGCACGACACTCCAACTGTCAACCAACGTGAAACTCGTCTGTTTTTCGTGCGCATGACTCCTCCTTTACCCTGCCTGTTGATTACCCTCTCATCCTGTACTGCTCAGTTCCAGGTGAAATGGCTTACAGCCTTCACATTAGTGCAGAATCTACTCTGATCTACACCACGAACAAGGCTCAAAAATGGCCCTACCCAGTTGGGCCATTTGGACAGCCTGGGAACCGGTCGGCTAGCGATACGTCGTCAACATGCCGGATCATGGCCGCTCGTCCAAGTAATGCGTCATTCTGAATCCAATAAGATGTCAAGAAGTCGCGTCGTGCAAACGCTGTTGCTACTCACGTTGGTGTTACATATAGTTAGTGTCACGAGAGAGTAGCTATTCATCTGCGTTCCCGCTACAATGCCTTTGCTCGTACGCAAACGTATGATCAGTTCAACTCCTCAAACAAAACCGACCCCCGAAACGCACCTTCAACGGACGTTGAACACCTCGTTGAACGACATCGGTACGGATGCCGCGATGGCTGCCATCTTCCATCAAGAAAATGGTCCGCTCATCGAGCATGCATCGCGCGGGTTCACGCCGAGAGATGTCCAAGCCATTCTTCGTACTCTGTCGACGCAACGTGCCGCAGCCTTGGCCCCGACCACCCAAGATCCGGACGGTGGGCGCGCCATCCGCCTGCGGTTGATCACCCCCGGGGCGAAATCCCTGCTCGTCGTTCCGCTTCGCCACTTCAATAGCGTCTATGGTTGCCTGGTCATCGGACGGAAAGAGGGCGCAGCCTTCTCCAAAAAGGACAAGTCCCACCTGGAGCAGATGTGCGACGGCATGACGAAGGCGCTGGAACGCGAAGGGCTCTTCAATACCAATGCGGTGTTGAGTCGTTCCTACGTCACACAGGAACCCATCCCTTCTCAGCAAACCGGGGGTGGACCTGTTTCCCCCGATGACTAAGCATTTTTCACCCGAGCTCCAAGAAAAGATCGAGGCGGTCTTGACTGAAGCTGATCAATACGTGACGTATGACCGCGCCTGGGCCTGCTATTACGATCCGCTGGCGGGAAACGTCGAGGTCTTGGGAATCGCCGGAGACGTGAAAATAGATCCAAAAGACGCCAAGAAGGATTTAAAACCCGGCCAGCGTCTGACGCTCGACAGTTCGGCGGCAGGATGGGCCGTCCGTCATCGCAAGCCCCGCGTGGATCACGATCTGGCTTCCACCCAAGGCCGTTTTCTCGACCACAAACATCTCTTCAAGGACAGGTTTCAGTCGTCGCTCGTCATTCCCTTCTTCGTCAAGGGCCAGGTCGGCGGGACGTTTACGTTGAGTTCGAAAGACCCACAACGGTACCAGACTACCGATGCCCGGACGCTGGAGCCCATTATTCTCAAACTCGCGGAGCTCTTACAGGCACCGGTGCCGCAGGCTGCCGCCCCTTCTCCGACGACCGACATCGGAACACCGGCCCTCCGACCGCCCGCGGCCGCTCCGTCCGAGCCCATTATTCGAAAGCAAGAACGCCAGGCCGCGATTGTGGAGTTCAGCGGGTTCTTGGCGACGGAGATTCGAGAACCGCTCGCATCCATCCGCTCGCAACTCGAAGAAGTGACCGGTGAAGGAATCCTCGACTTCGATCCCCAGACCCGTGTCGAAAATGCGATGCGCGACTTAATTCGGATCGAAGCGATCCTGAACGAGACCCTCGACTTCGCCAAACCACTCGAACTGAATCGCCATCTGTGCCGTATTCCGGAGGTGCTTGAGAGCGCTCTCGTGGTGGTGGGAACCGATCTTGAAGCAACCCGTATCCAAGTCACCAAAGACTACTCCAATGTCATCGCTCCCGTGCGCGGCGATGAAGCCAAGCTTCAACAGACGTTCTTGAGTATCTTCCGGAACGCGTGCGAGGCCATGTCTCCCGGCGGCCATCTCCATATCCAGGTCACACAACATCGGGCCGGACGAGGGCTTGAGGTTCAAATTCTCATTCAGAATGATGGAGTCCCCATCCCGGCTGAAATCGTCGACAAAGTTTTTGAGCCATTTTTTACGACCAAACAATCCGGCACCGGGTTGGGTCTCTCTCCAGCGTCAAAAAAATCGTTGAGGAACACGGCGGAACCATTGCCATCGGTAGTGCCCCCGGTGAAGGCACCACCGTCACCATCCGTCTCCCCGGCATCAGCCGCGGACCGGCATTTCGGCACCGTCGCCCTGGTCGGCGCCACCCACCACGGCGACCGAACTGAGATGTCCATCTTTATCTCGCCCTCACTCCGGGTATGATCTGCCGCTCGTCACGACACGACGGAAATCAATCCATAATGTCCGCCCTGTCTTGCGCGTTTGACAGAACGACCCTCCATCGCTATGATTCAGCCCGTGCGGCAAATCCTTCTATTTGAATGTTCAGAATACATGATTCTCATTCATTCATAATCTTAAAGGGAGAACGAGCATGAAACTTCTTACCGGTGCAGTCGCAACAGTCTCCTCGATCCTGCTTGCGTGCTCGATAGCTTCGGCCAATCCGGCGCTGCTGCCCAAACATGACGGCTACCCCATGAAGAACGATGGCAGTCCCGTGAACGGCCAACCGACGGCGAATGATCCCGGCCAAAAAGACGCGCACGGAGCGTCCACGTTACTGAAGTCGGCGGAGTCCGTCCAGAACGCCGAGCAGAAGCTGACAAAGACCGATAATGCGCGAATCACGGAAGGGCAGGGTGCCGGAAGGCTTCCAAACGTAGAGGGGCCCCAGATCGAAATTGCTCCGCCGGTCACCTCTGCGACCAAGATCACCGGCGATCGCCAGATCGACTAGCTGGACCTTCGACGCATAGAAAAAAGGGAAGCCTTGAGGACCAGGGCTTCCCTTTTTCTTTGATTTCAGAATTTGGATCTCGGTCAAGTCAGCTTATAGCTAAGCCCACAGTTACTGATGGACATGAAGATGGATTTGGGCAATCATGGGAGCATGAGATGCTCATCAGATTTGCGTCAACGGGTGGTGGATTTTGTGCGCAATGGTGGAAGCAAAGCCGAGGCGGCTCAGCGGTTCACGGTGGGCGAGGCCAGCGTGTACCGCTGGCTCAAGCCTGGCGGCATGGCCTACAAACGCCCCGGCCCGCGTCGTTCTCACAAGCTGGATTGGGAACACTTGCGCCGTCATGTGGAAGCCCATCCTGATCGGACCCAAGCGGAGCGGGCACGACATTTCCATGTCTCGCGACATTGTATCTGGTACGCGCTGCAACGACTGCAGGTGACCCATAAAAAAAAGGATCGGGTACAAAGAGCGTGATCCTCGCCAACGCAGACAGTTCTTACGCCGACGCGAGCGGTTCCTTCGCCGGGGCAAACAGCCCGTCCATATCGATGAATGTGGCTTTGTGCCTTCGACGGCGCGGCGCTACGGGTACGCCCCGAAGGGCCACCGCGTGGACGGCCTGGTCTCCGGGCATCGACGGCCACGCACCTCGCTGATTGCGGCCCGTATGGACGGGCGACTCGAAGAACCGCTTCTGTTCGAGGGCACATGCGATACGGTGGTCTTCAACACCTGGCTGAAGGCAAGGCTGTGCCCCCGCCTGACGGCCCAGCATCTTGTGATCATGGACAATGCGGCATTTCATACATCGCTGGAAACGGCACAGCTCATCAAGGCCACCGGCGCCATGTTGCTGTTTCTGCCGCCGTACTCCTCCCAACTTCAATCCGATCGAACAGGATTTCGCCGCGATCAAGAAAAACAGGGAATACCATGAAACCGCTTCTCTCGATGAAATCGTCAGAGCCTATCAATAACTATGGACTTAGCTATACACCTCGCTCGCGAGCAAACGAAACCGCCAGGGTTTTCTCGCCCACACCCCCGCATAGTCCACACCGATTCTCGGGAACGTGCCGACTTGCTTGTTAGGCACCCTTGCGCCTCGATCTTCAAACCAGAGGAATTGTCCATATGTCATGTCGAGTCGATTCAATGACCCATCGATCCCTAATGCGCGGCAGAGCTTTCCCGGCCCGTCAATCAACTCACCGTCGACTTCAATCGCTCGAATGAGCACGGCTGCGGGAAACTCCATCCGCTCCGTCACTACATTCAACATGTGGTACATGCCGTAAATGAGGTAGACATACGACATTCCGGGAGGTCCAAAGAGAACCTCCGTCCTTGCGGTCTTTCCTTTGGAAGCATGGCACGCTTTGTCCTCGCAACCGACATAGGCTTCTACCTCAACGATCCTTCCGGCAATCGTCCCTTTTCCATTTTCACGCACCAGATACTTGCCGACCAGCGACCGAGCCACGGTCAGCGTAGGACGGTTGAAGTATCTCTGCGAGAGCATTGTGTCGGCCATTCCGGTTGTTTCAATTCTCTACCAGCCGAGGACATACGCGAAGATCAATGGCGCGACGATCGAGGCATCGGATTCAATGATGAATTTCGGCGTCTCCACACCTAATTTCCCCCACGTAATTTTTTCGTTCGGGACGGCCCCGGAATACGATCCGTAACTGGTGGTTGAATCGCTGATTTGACAAAAGTATCCCCAGAAAGGGACCTGCTCTTTTCGAAGGTCCTGACTCAGCATGGGAACCACACAGATGGGAAAATCGCCGGCAATCCCGCCTCCGATCTGAAAAAAACCGAGCGAATTCGCTTCCGTGACCTTGGGATACCATTCGGCCAGGCGCATCATATATTCGACGCCGGTTCGCACCGTGTGCACGTTCTTAATCGTTCCCGTCAGGCAGTGTGCTGCATACATATTCCCCAGCGTGGAATCCTCCCATCCCGGAACAAACACCGGAAGATCCCGTTCCGCCGCCGCATACATCCAACTATCGTCAGGATCAATTTGGTAATATTCTTTGAGCTTCCCATCCCGCAAGAGCCGGTACAGAAACTCATGAGGGAATTCTCGAACGCCGCTGCGGTCGGCCGCCACCCATTCGGATGCGACTGCGGCTTCAATACGGCGCATCGCCTCGGCTTCGGGAATACAGGTGTCGGTCACACGGTTCAAGTGGCGCTCGAGCAAAGCCCGCTCATCCTGCGGGGTCAATTCGCGATAGGATGGAATCCGTACATAATGCTTTTGCGCGACAAGGTTAAAGAGGTCTTCTTCGAGATTTGCGCCTGTGCAACAAATGGCATGAACGTTGTCCCTGCGAATCATTTCCGCCAACGACAGACCCAGTTCACCTGTGCTCATCGCGCCACCCAGGGTCACCAGCATTTTCCCACCCTTGTCCAAGTGAGCCCTGTAGGCATGCGCCGCGTCTTTCATCGCTGCCGCATTGAAATGACGATACTGATGATCAATGAATTGGGAAATGGAATTCGGTTTCATATGAGACTCCTTACTTTGGAAACTGTCGTCAGTTATTATAACTGTCCCGCGCGCAGGCCTCTACTCTTCACTAAAAACAACAGTATACCCTGATCGTCTCTTTAAAAATGCCATGCCACTCCTCCCATGAATGTGCGTGGGTGTCCTGGCACGAAATGGATGCCGTTAACGGCGGCCGGTTCAGTCCTTAGCCTCGATTCGAACGCAAATATCGCTTGCTCCCAGTCTGAGTTGAACAGATTCTGAATGAAATAAAATGCTTCCAGACGGCCATACGGCAACTTGATCGGTAATCGATACCGTTGAGACCAGTCGAAGACGATCCACGAAGGTGACTTGATGCTCCGATCCTCGATGAGAGGCCGGACGCCCAAATACGTCGCCTGCAATTGAGAGATCAGACCTTCAGGCCACCTCAATATAGCCGCACCATAGGCGGTGTATTCCGGCGCCAATGGGATCGCATCACCGTTGCGAAATTTGGCCCGTGTCCAGGTGAAGCTCCCATTGACGTACAACGGCCCCCAGACCTGACCACGCGCGGCCACTTCAAATCCCTGCCGCCTGCTTGGTCCACGAATCTCCGTCGTCCCTTCGTCGCCCACGAACACGAGTTCCGATTGAAGATCAATCCGCCACGCCGTCACCGTGAACTCGATACCCTCCGTCCCCCAAGGCCTGGATCGAATGCCCACTTCATAGTTTCTCGATCGAGCAAACGGGGCACCCCCTACCTGCACGGCAGACCGGGCATCATTGCTGTGGAATCCTTCTCCATAATTGACGAAGAATTCTGTTTTGGCCCAAGGACCCAGGATCATACTCATCTTGGGCAAGAGAATTCCAGAACTGGTGCTCCCGGACGGTTGCTCCGTACAGGTGGCGCAAAGATTACGCACATCAAAGGTAAACGTTTCCCATCGTAACCCGCCCACAAACCGAACCCACGAAGCGGGCTGCACCTCGCCCTTGATGAACGGCGCGTAAGAGGCCTCGCGCACGTCGCTATACGTCGTCGTGCCGGTCGATGCTCGTTTCGTTTGCGTCCCCAGTCTTGGATGAATATCATCCACTCTCGCTTGAACTCCGACCGTCCCGATGATCGGAACTCCGAAAATCTCCCACCGTTGCTTGTACCCGACATCGCCGCCGTACATGACGCGTCGATCGGATTGCTGAATGCCATCGCCATTGGCCGGGTCATTGAGGAAAAACGTAAAATTCGTGAAGAGGTCTAGTCGATAATACTGACCGTATGCATTGGCGAAGAACTGGCCGTTGGTCGTCGTATCATAGTGATAGTTCATGACACCGGTCGCTCGGAGCGTGGACCCGCCTTCCGTCGGATCGATCGCGCCGAAGCGGCCGAGCGTGCCGGCATCCACCGCCCGCAACGGAATTTCACCCGACGCATTCCATTTAGACTTCTGGAAGGTTCCCTTGATGCTGAATTCGTCTCTCCCCGTGAAGCTGGTGGTCAGTTTCCCCAAGACATTGGTGCGGAGGTATCGATTATCGTTTTCGAACGGCCCGTTGGTATAGTAGTTTTCAACGGCGAACAAGGTACGGACCTTGTCCTTCGTGGGCGAGAACATCAGCAGATAACGCTGTGTATCAAACTGAGCGCCGGTCGCCTGTACAACCCCTTCCTGCACGACCTGTCTGGTCTTGAAATTGATCGCCCCTGCCGTCGCAAAATCGCCGATCTCCGGAAGATAGGCGCCTTTGGAAACATCAACGCCTTCAATCGTTTCCGGAATGATGAAATTCAGATCGGCATACCCTTGCCCATGCGCATGTGTCCGCAGATTGATCGGCATCCCGTCCGCGAAGAATGCGACATCCGTTCCATGATCGGCATCGAAACCACGCAGGAAATATTGATCGGCTTTTCCCGCCCCGCCGGAATGTTCAACGGCCACCATGCCTGGGATTAAGCGAAGGACCTGAGCAGGCCTGCCTTGAGGTTGCAGCACGATTTCTTTGTCCGGAATGAACTGTTGCGAGGACGCCGCCACCGGTTTTTCACCGATGACCGCGACTTCCGGCACTTCCAGCTCAGGTTCATCAGGATCATGGGCTAGGGCCTTCCCCCAAAGACTAAGCGCGATCGCAAGCGCCAGCGCAAATGTCACAGCACGTGTCATGCCCACAATTCCTCTTCATGAATGCTGTGGACGGATGAGACGCCCACGATGATCTTTCGACAGTCGACTCATCGACCGGCGCAGACCCTCATGGCCTCGCAACTCAGAACGAAATGGGAATGTCGTTATGCTCGGCAGGTTGCTTGTAGGGCAACACGGACCCGTGCGAGGCACTCGTCGATCAACGTATCCATCGTACGGCCTTCAGTTCCCACGATCTCTACCCGGACTCGATTCAGCGGCAACAGCACCTTCTTGGCCTTCGCCTCAAGAATCGTTTTGGCAACCTCAAGAGTGATTTCCCCCAACATGGCGCCGGGCAACACCATGTTCAACGAGGCCACAATCACATCGGCCGTCGGCACCAGCTTGGAGATCGCCTCGGCTCCTGATGCGACTTGCTCAGCCCCGGCCTCCTTCATCGCCCTGGCGGCAGCGAGGTTGGTTCCCACCGCCAGGATCTGGCAATCAAGATGCAAGGTTTCCCGCAACCCCGACACCAGCCGCGAACCCAACCCTCCACCACGCCCGTCAATGACACACACACGCATGTCTTTAGACCAATCCTTTGCCGGTCGTGGTCATGGTCAATTTGCCATGCTTGACGCCTTTCACACTCACAAGCGCATCGGCCACTTTTCTTATTTCAGAGCCCTTCCCTTTCACCACCAATACCTCAAGACAATGGTCATGATCGAGATGCACATGCATGCCCGACAAAATCTGCGCATGGTAGTCGTGTTGAATATCCGTCAATTTACTGGTCAGGTCCCGCACATGATGGTCATACACGAACGTGATCGTGCCGACCGTTTCTTTATTCTCATTCCATTCTTGACCGACTAAATTGTTGCGGATCAGATCGCGCAACGCTTCCGATCGGTTGGTGTATTTCCGCCGTTCGATATGACGATCGAATGCATCCAACAGATGGTGATCGAGAGACACCCCGAAGCGCACCAACTTTTTCATACCCTTTCCCCTCTTATCGGTGTCACGAATTGAAATTTAGTAGCACAGCACTTTTCAAAAATCAATCGTTGATGCTCACGGTAACTATCTTACGGCAATTCGACGATAATCGGATTCACGAGAACACGAAGAAACTGAACCCTGCGAATACCTATCGCAGCATCTCGTTTCGTGGTGAAGAGATCACGAGCAGCAGACACCCTTCGTCCGTCGATGTATCATGATGCACAGTCCCTGCTTCGGCGCGATGATAGTCTCCAACCGTCATCTCGCGGCCGGCGATACTGCATCCGCCTTCGATGACATACAGCTCCTCCACTGCGATATGACGATGCGGGGCGTAGCTGGTGCCGGGTGCAAAACGGAGGACTGTGGTGGTCCTTTGAGAAGTCGAATCAAAGGACAACAACTTGGCCATCACTCCCGGAGCGATTCCTCGCCAAGTTCCTTCCGACGCCCTGATGAAGGTCAGCCCCTTCGTCGGCTGTTGAAGCGTAATCTTTGCCTTCCAATACCTGACCCGCTCGGAGGTCGCGGAACGAATCACAAGAGTCCGCAGGAAGTTTGAAACGGCTGTCCAACAAGATCGTAACCAAGAGAACAGGAGACCGGAGTCATGAGAAGGGCGTGTCCCATCCAATCTCCCATCGCCTGTTGTAACAGGTGTTTCCTTCTGGGCGTGCATCGACTCTTCGAGTACAAGCCGGACATCCGAATGTTTTTCGATACGGGACATGAGCCGCTCGCGTAGGGAATCCGGCGGCCTTACAGGAGCGGAACCGAGGGCCAGTGTATTCGCGGCAAGCTCAAACTGTTCAGCCTCGCGAGCAGCTTCCAACGCCACTTGCTTGACAAGCCGTTCGCGAAGGGTCGGGGAAGGCGTCACCGGCGAAACGACTGCGACCAATGCACCCGTTGTCGCTTGATACGCTGTCACGGCTTGGCGCAAGAGATCGGATTCTCCTTGCAGTCTCACCATAAAGGCCCGGCAATCGTCCGGCTCCAATATCCCGAGGGTATGGAGGATCGCCTGTTCTTCCAATTCTTCCGGCAGTTTAAGTTCGGTCACGGCGTTAAACCCGCCTCATAAGGCGCGAGCGCTTCGCGCAATTTCATCATACCCAATCTGATTCTCGTCTTCACCGTCCCGAGGGGCAGTTGCAGTTTTTCCGCGATTTCACTTTGACTTAAGCCATAGAAATAGGTCAGTGCGATTGCTTGCCGCTGTTCCGTCGTTAGTACCGCCAACGCCTGTTGTACATACCGCCGACGCTCCTGGCCTTCGACATCCTGCTCCGGCGTGTCGTCGGCGCTGGCAAACATTTGGGCGGCATCCAACGATTCGATTCGACCATATTCGGCCGCCCCGGCACGAAGCCTGTCGATCGCCCTTGTACGGGCCAAGGTCATCAACCAAGCCCCCGGCGCGCCACGTGCGTGGTCATAGGTATGGGCCTGACGCCACACCTGCGTGTAGACGTCCAAGGTGACTTCTTCAGCGGCCTCGCGATTATTAAGAATTTTGAGGACAAGCCCAAAGACCTGTGGGCTCATACGGTCGTACAACGTGGCGAGCGCGGTCTGATCTCCCTGTGCCGTCAAGGCAATCAGTTGTGTCCATTCCTGATCTTGAGCTGCCTTGGCCGTTTCTGACGACATGAGCAACATAGCAATCTCCCCCATCAATCTGTACGAGTGAATGAGGGAAATCGGATTGTCGATTTTAAAATATTTTTCTCACTCGCTCCGGAGGCCCAACTATAACACCAGATAAACAACCCCTCAAGCAGCCTCTCTTCACGATGAGATCCAAACTAAGAAACTTCTCGTAGTGGAAAGAAGACGACCTGCAGGTGCTGATTACAAAGACGGATTCATAACAGTGGCATTTCACCATTGAGAGGAGAGCAGAGCCGTGAAACCACCCATGTCTTGGTCACTGGGGTTCGCTTTCACCGTCGGACTGTTATCCGGCTGCAGCGGAAGCGACACCACGCCCATCATTATGCCTCCAAGCGGGCCGACGGCCGCAGCGGAGGAGCAGCGCATTCCGCAATCGGACGCGCTCACATCGGATGAGGCAGCGCTGGTAAGCCAAGCTGACTCGGAACCCAATCCGGCGCCAAAGCCGGACTTGTAATCCAACCCGTCTAAAAGCCCACAAGGAGGAACCCATGTTCGCTCGAATGCAATCACTCATCCTGACGGTACTGGCGCTGTTTATGGCTACGCCGGTCTTGGCTGCCAGCCATCGCGAGGCCCCGTTGATCGCCAATGATCCGACGGCGGATATCACGGATTTCTATTTCTTCCGTAGCTGGCAGGATCCCGACAAAGCCATCCTGATCATGAATGTGATCCCGAGCCAGGAGCCGGGATCCGGCCCCAATTACTTCAACTTCGCGGACGACGTGCTGTATGAGATTCATATCGACAACAACAAGGACAACATCGCGGGGAACATCGTCTATCAGATCCGGTTCAAAACTGAGATCCGACCACCGGGAAACGTGTTCCCATTAGCCTATGTCGCATTGCCGCCCATCACGGCTCTCACCGGTGGAGGATCGGAAGGGTTGCTCGTGCGGCAAAGCTACACCATCACGGAACGGCGCTCCGGTCGATCGCCACGCGATCTCGGCACCGGTCCGATGTTCGCCGTGCCGTCGAACGTCGGCCCTCGCACCACGCCGAACTATGAACAGCTGGCAGCCAAGGGGGTTTTCCCTCTGAAAAATGGAGGGAGAGTCTTCGCCGGCCAACGGGATGAGACCTTCTACATCGACTTAGGGGGAACTTTCGACACGTTGAACCTACATATCTCCCCGATTCTTTCCAATGCGGACGACGCCAACGACGCCGTCATCGTCGGAGCCCCAGGGGCCGGCACCGCCGATACATTCAGCGGATTCAACGTGAACACGATCGCGCTGGAAATTCCCATCAGCGAGCTCCTCGGCTCGAACGGCAACAAGGTGCTCGGCGCCTATGCCAGCACGAGCCGACCTAAGGTCAGCGTCATTAAGAAAAACGGCGACCGTGACAACAGCTCTCGTTTCGTCCAGGTGGCTCGGATGGGCAATCCACTCGTGAATGAGTTGATCATCGCGACGAACATGAAGGACAAGTGGAACGCCACGGATGCGGAAGACGAGAACGATTTCGTTCCGTTTTACTGCAACTCGGCGCTGGCCACGGCGCTCAATACGGTCTTCAGCACCGGCTTCCCGACGGCGAATCGAGAAGATCTCGTGAACGCCTTGCTCCGGTATGCGCCGGGCCCACCGGTCTGCGGCTCCGGCAAAACCCATGAAGCGCTGGCTGAGCTCCTGCGAGTCGATCTTGGATGTTCCCACCGACCCAGGCCGACGGCCAGAAGCGACTGGGCCCTCTCGCCCATGACGCGAGCGGCAATGCCACGCCGGATAGAGCCGGCTGGCCGAACGGTCGAAGGCCGAACGACGATGTCACCGATGTGGCCTTGCGCGTCGTGGCCGGAATTCTGACGAACTCGGCGGTGCCGAACCTCGGGGACGGCGTGAATTTCAACGTCGGTTCAGTCGGCGGCAACAAGACGGCCAACGGTATCGCAACGGCGTTTCCCTTCCTTCCAACGCCGTTCGATGGCCGTGATCGTCGCGCACATCGATCCACAAGAGGCCTTCTAGCCATCGCCAAGCGGGTGCCGCTTGTACATGCGGCACCCGCATTATCATAGGACCAGAGCATGAATCAGCGGACGACTAAGCAAGAGGCGAGAATCCCATTTCTACATGGGTGGCTCAGCTCAATCGCTCTGCACGCACTCATACTTCTGAGCATATTCCCAACATTTCGACAATCATTGAGCACTGTCCATCCGGAACCGTTTCACTGGGATGTTGCGCTCGTGCACACGATATCAACGGCTCACAAACCGATTCAAACCGCCGATGTCCCTCACCCGGCCGTAGCGAAGTCACCGGAGATCGCACACACACCGCCTCTCAAGCAAATCGCACGATCCATCACGCAGCTCCATCGGCTGAACACATCACCTCACTTGCTCCGAAGCCCCACGCACCGGTCACACAGAAGTCCATGCCGGACAGTCTTTCGCCGGTCACGTCATCGAGCGAGGCAGCCACAACCCCAATACTGAATGAATCGCCATCTAATCTGGCCCAGGCAACCGAACCTCCAGCACAACAGATTGAACCGCCGGTGGCCTCAACGACACCAGCACTGCCACGACTGGAAACAGCCACTGCCCCCGCTACCCTGGAAGAGAGCACACCACCTATCGACAACACCCAGCCAGCGCCGCCCACAGTATCAGGCACCTCCGCTCCTTCCGCGATACGCCCCGACTACGGCTGGCTTCAGCAGGCAATTTCCCGCCGGCTGGAGGAACTCAAGCGGTCTTCTCGTCCATCACTCGATGAATCTCGCCCTCTCAAGGTCACGGTCAAGGCAGTGGTCTCGCGGGAAGGAATCTTGCTGGATTCTGCAGTGGTGAAAAGTTCCGGCCTGGATCGCATTGATCAGGAAGCGATGGCGCTCGTGCAACGGGCATTTCCTCTGCGACTTGACCGCCCATTGGACCGTGGGCAGATCGCCATGCGCATTCCCATCACCTATTCGCTCGAGTAGTCTATGATTCGGTTGCTCACAGTTGGAAGCGTGATCGGATGGCTCATGTTGAGCCAAGTCGACACCACATACGCCGAACCCTATCGCCCGACAGATGATGCCCAGGTTCTTGAGCGGCTCAGTTACAAGGCGACTGATCCCGCTGCACGCGAAATCGAAAGCCTACGAGCCGATCTGCGAAACAATCCTCGTCATCTCGAATCAGCCGTGAAACTGGCGACTCGCTATATCGAACAAGGCCGCTCGGAAGGCGATCCTCGTTTCCTTGGGCAAGCACAGGCAGTCCTCACTCCTTGGTGGAACGAGCCGACGCCTCCACCGGCAACGCTCCTTTTACGAGCAACCATTCAGACAGAACGCCCATCATTCGATCAGGCCCTGGTCGACCTCGACCAGGTACTGGACAGTACAACCGACCAATGCCCAGGCGTGGCTTACCAAAGCGTCGATCCTCCAAGTACAGGCGCGCTATGACGAGGCACGGCGGGCCTGTCAGCGGCTTGCCCGATTGGCGGCCTCTCATGTGCTGCTTGGCTGCTTGAGCGATGTCGCCGGCGTGACTGGTCAATCCGCGAAAAGCCGAGAGCTGCTCCGGCAGGTCCTATCGGAGTCGGCCATCTCAGGGCGCGAGCGAATCTGGATTGCGACCATCCTGGCTGAGACAGCCGCGCGTGCCGGGGCCATGCGAGAAGCGGAGCAGTCTTTCTCTGAAGCCTTCAAGGTCGGCATCAAGGATCAATACTTGCTGAGCGCCTATGCGGACTACCTCCTGGATCAACGCCGTTATCAAGGCATCATCTCTCTACTCCAATCCGAGACCAGAGCCGATGGACTGCTCTTGCGCCTGGCCCTCGCGGAACAGGAGTTGAATCTGCCCGCGTCCCAGAACCATAAAGCCGAACTGGCAGCACGCTTTGCCGCAGGCCGCGAGCGCGGAACGACCGTTCATATCAGAGAGGAAGCACGGTTTACGTTGGCCCTATTGCGCGATGCTCAACGGGCGCTGCCGTTAGCCCAGGCCAATTGGAGCGTCCAGCGAGAACCGGCGGACGCCAGGATTCTCCTGGAATGTGCGCTCGCTGATAATAATCGATCGGCTGCCCAGCCGGTGCTCGATTGGTTGAACCACAACCATGTCGAAGACTTTCGACTGCGACAACTTGCGAAACAGATTCAGGAGGCCACATTCTAACAGGCTGCGGAAAACTCGGTGCGAAGACCAAAATGATTTCAGGATGCTCAAAAAGGCTGTCCAGCAAGGCCGTAGCGAGGTCCGCGACGCGAAGAATAATGAGCGTCACGTTTGCGGACGGGCGCGAGTCGGTGAGCGCCCAGTGTCTTAGAGGGCGAGCAACTGTCTTGAATGTTACGCTCCTTCCACCGCGTGCCACCTGAGCCAAGACCACA